>SLNO01000143.1 GCA_007132975.1 Balneolales bacterium | reverse complement strand
ACACTCCCGTTACCTGAATACCGACAACATTTCCCCGGTTTTGTGCCGGGTTGCGGTGTCTACGACCTCCTGTTTGAATACGGACCGGATGCCTGGCAGATACTGGACCAGCTGAGATGAGAACAGGCATCACGATTGATCTCAGGCGCATCATCCACCTTCTTCCGGTCCGCCAATTCATCTGTTTAAAATTTTCGATTCACAAGGCCACATAGAATACTCATGACTGTTTTAGTCGCACGGCTGTGCGTGTCAGTGCCACGGTCATGAATATTTCATCTCGGCATATTATCGCCATAACGCTTGAAGATATAGTACTCTCCATGCATTTCAATGGGCCTTGTGTACTGTTCCGGTCTCAATGCCATCAAATGCCGGGTGACTTCCAAAGGGAACTCAGCCGCATCTACACCGCGCAAATATCTGCCCCCTGCCACAAGCGACTCCTCCCGGCTGTTTCTCAACAGGGTCTCGAAACGAACACCGGCCCTGAGCCTGCCGTAAAGGATTTCCGCATCCTCCAAACTCCTTGCCGTGATCTCACCGAGGTTCATTATTTCCGACTGGATGATATCCACTCTGATCGTACGTTTCTGCCATACCGCTCCACCATTGGGTGGCGGTGGGAATTTCCAGTTCATCATGGAATCGACTGCTGCCCGATCCCACTCCGGATCCCCGCTGCTGCTGACAAGCTGCACTGTTTCAACGCTGCCATCATCCGACAACAGAAAAAATGCGGACAGTTCGACATATCCAATTGGTTGGGTTCTAGTGTAGACCGGGAGGTCCGTCGTAATCACATCTCTGTCAACAGGCCGGGTTACCTTACAGCCGTGAATCGGGCCCAGCAGCATCCATATAACTCCACACGCAAAGAATAATTTTAAACCGGATCGGCTCATGTGTTTATGATCTTTGATTCATGCGGTTACATTCAGGATTCACGAAATGCGGTCATTTGGCTGAATATTCAGGATATCGGCCATCAATGTCCACTTTATGACCTGCGGTTCAACTCTTTAAATCAATTACAGATTTATAAAGCCATGATGAATTCCGTGATTTTCAAGCATAGATTTGCGCAGGAAGGATTGTTCAAAGACCAACCATGGTGTCACCGTACCAGCATCATTTTCCGGCTCAAGACACCCATGTCTGTCTGGAGCCGAAACAGATAGACACCGCTTGCAACGCCACTGGCGTCAAAAGTAACGTCGTGCATGCCCGAATCAAGCCGGTCATTCAATAGCGTGGCGACCCGGCGACCGAGCACGTCGAAAACCTCCAGCCTGACCGCCATCTCTGCAGGCAGCTCAAATCTGATCACGGTCGATGGATTGAACGGATTCGGATAGTTCTGGTGCAGACGCACATCCCGTGGCAGATCCGCCACCTCGCCCGATGTCAAGAGGGAAGCATCGAATTCCATAATGGCACCTCCGTGGAGCCAGAAGCCCAGAAGAAGCTTGCCCGGCGCAATGACCCGGACCGCTGATACATGATTTTCAGGCATCGCAGTGTTTGATTGGTCGAAAAACAACTGCTCCTGTCCGTTACGGTAAACACCCAGTCCGGAGACCGTTGCCAGGAATACGTTACCCTGCTCATCCACATCGGCGTCACGCACAAACCCGGACAGACCGGTGGACCAGTGCTGCCACTCGCCGTCCCTGTACTCCGAGAACCCCCCGGTGTAACCGACGATAATCCTGCCTCCGGCAAACCTGATGAGCTGGACCCGCGTATCGGGCAGTTCGCCGGACAGATCCTCCCAGGTTTCGTTTTCGGGATGGTGGCGCTGTAACCCCTGGTCAAAGTCACCACCGCGTCCACCATCAAAACCGATCCAGAGATACCCTTCATCGTCCATGTCGAGCGATGAAACATTGTCTGACAGAATCGATGAATTCCGGGTGTTGAAAATCGTGTGTTCCGGGCTCCCGAATCTCTCAAACCGGTGCAGCCCTGACCCGCCGCCCCTGGAAGCCGCCTCTTGCGGATCTTCCGCCGTCCAGACCACCTCGGCATGATCAACGGTCAGCGGACCAAACACTCCTCCACGCCAGTCCGGGACCGGATCCCGTTGCATCTCATCTGTTGCTCTTTTCTTTTCTGACGCCTCCGGAACACCAGTCCCCGCTGCTCTGTAGTCATGATAATCGTCATAGGTCATGCTTTTATAAGGATCTGGAAGCCATGCAGCCTGCCATACTCCCTCACCTCCATAACTTATCAATTTGGAGCCTTCAATCACTTGCGCTGGAGGTATTTGTGGTTCAGGAATCATGGTGTATTGTCCGTCTTTCCACCCGATAACCTCGCCAAAGTGTGTGGTGAACCAGATGGACCCTTCCGGTCCCCCGGCAAGCCCGCGGCTCTCCCTGAACATGGACTCCACCCGACCGTGTGGCGCATCCAGAACGAAAGCCTCATCATCCTGAAGCACCACCACCCCATCCAGACCGGCCACAGCCAGGGAACCGTCAGGTGCCACATGCACGGCCCGCGCCCTGGCGGCCGTCACCGGGGATGCGTCATACAAAAACCGTAACGAAACAGGCGCAGGCACTCCCGCAGGCGAATAGCTGACATCCACAACCACCGACTCAATATATTCCACGGCCAGGTCCACACTGTGCCCGCGATCCTGGCTCCATTGCGGCGGCGCCGACCATGCCGGGTCCTGGTACACCATTCCGCCTACCCCGGCCTCCGGAAAACCTGACAGGGTGATATCGTGGTTCAGTCCCAGCGGAAACGAAGACTTGCCCGTAAAGGACCGGCTGTAAAACGCATTCGGCTGACCGGTTTCGGGGTTGCGATACTGGATGGAAAAGGGCGCATCAGCAGGTTCCGGGTGGATGGTGGTGTAGCCCGGATCATCGATCCAGCCAAGCCGGGCGGCGGTGTAGGAGCTGAACCCCCAGCTGTTTTTCATCATGCAGGGCACCGTGTACGGGTTGCGGAAATCGGCATTGCGATTTTTAAATCCCTGCATCTCATGATCATGCGTGTACGGCGCCCGCTCGCGGTAGGTGTCGCGCAGGCCGAAAATGTGTCCGACTTCATGGGCAAAGGTGAGGCCGGACCGCGCAGCCTGGTACCAGACATTGGTGTTTGGGCCGAACAGGGCGGCGTGGCTCCGGAACGACTCAGCCCCGGCAATGATATTGCCGATGAAGGCCCAGTCGGTGTCCAGGGAATCGCGAAGGTCATTCAGGAAGTAGCGCTGGCGGTCGGCCAAATTGCCACGATCCTGCTCTGGGGTGGGTGGATACATTTCCTCCGAGTATCCCAAAGCGCTGAGCATGTCATTGATCACCATGCCAAAGGTACTCATCCTGGTCGGATCATAATCCACCTGAGTGGCCGGATGATCCGGCCCGTACATCACAACATGAAACGTTTTCTCAATACCGTAACGGGTAGCCTGGTCGGTCCACCATTGCAGATTGGCTTCAATATTTGCGGCCACCTCGTCAAGCAACTGCTGTGTCCACTCCACATCCACCGGATGCTGCGGGTTTGCGCCGGTGTTGTTCGGGATGAAAATGGCCACGGCCGTGCTGCCTTCCATTAGTTCGCTGGTGCCAGGCTGCTGTTCCTCTGCTGCTTCAGCTCCGTGGAAGATCACGCATGGGAAATGCCTGTCATATGCAGCATCCTGAACCTTTGCAGGCAAAGCATACCCGGAATTTGCCGGGTTATGATCCTTCTTGGTAGTGCTTGAAAAATGATTCTGGGCTGACAGCGGCCAGGGGGGCAGCAGCAGGCTGCTTATCGCCAGAAGAAGAAATACGCGGGACGTCGCGGGCAGTGCCGGTTGGTTCCAGAAAGCCATGTTAATCCGGTTTGAATTTGGATAGTTATAGCTGTTACACAAAAATGACGCCCCACCCCTAAACGATTGGAAATGTAATGGCATTTCACCCGGAGAGGGAACCGCATACCTCTTCCGGGTGCGACCGGGCTATGCCGGTCATGGTCATTTCACACTCTCGTCGTGTTCGCGTGACATGTCTTCAAGCGTGCGCCCTTTGGTCTCCTTTATCACTTTGCGCACAAAGAAGAATGCAACGATTCCGAAGAAAGCGTAAATGCCGTAGGACAACCCCAGACCAATGGACGCCAGGAGCATCGGGAAAGTCATGGTGATGATGAAATTGGACCCCCACTGAGAGATTCCGCAGACCGCCAGTGCCGCACCGCGGAACTTGTTCGGGAACATCTCCCCGAGCATCACCCACATGACCGGACCCCATGTTGTTGCGAAGAAAGCGATATAGGCATTTGCTGCCAACAGGGCAACCAGGCCTTCTGTTCCGGTGAGTTCAAGGCGACCGGAGTCACCTTCCGCGGCAAAACCGAAGACCAGGGCCAGCACACCCAGCATCAGGGCCTGGCCAAGCGCGCCCACCATAAGCAGCGGCTTGCGGCCAACCTTATCCACCAGATAGATCGCAAGGAATGTGAAGGCGACATTGACCGATCCGCTAATCACGTTGGTGAGCAGCGCGTCGGCTTCGGTAAACCCGGCCGCCTGCCACAGCACCGCGCCGTAGTAGAAGACCACGTTGATGCCTGTGAACTGCTGCAGGGCTGCCAGCCCGAGACCGGCCCACACAATGGGATGCAGGTTCCCGACCCGCTTGTTGACAAGGTCAGCCAGGCTCGGCTTCTCCTCTCGCTTGACGGTCAGCTTGATCTCTTCCACTTTTGCTTTGGCGTCCAGCGTCCTGGAAAGACGGCTGAGCACACCTTCGGCAACCTCGAATTTTCCGGCAGCCACCAGGTATCGCGGTGACTCGGGAATGAATATGAGGGCTATCAGGAAGATGGATGCGGGGATGATCTCCATCCAGAACATCCACTGCCAGGCACCGAAACCGAACCAGAACGGTTGTGTGGAGCCGTCCGCAGCAATGGCTATGGAATAGTTGCTCACAAATGATGAGAAAAGTCCGACCACAATGGCCAGCTGCTGCAGCGATATGAGCCCGCCCCGGTAGCGGGCCGGGGCAATTTCACCGATGTATGCAGGTGCGATGATGCTCGCGGCACCGACGGCGAGTCCGCCAAGGATACGGAATGTCACGAATTCACCCGAACTGGCGGCAATGCCAGAACCCCATGCGCTGATGATAAAGGCGGCGGCCGTTACAAGGAGTACCGGCTTGCGCCCGAATTTGTCGGCCAGCGTTCCGGCAAAAAATGCACCTACAGCACAACCAAGCAGCATGGAAGCCACGTTGAAACCGGTACCCACCGCGTCTGAATCAAACGCCTGCTGCAACGCATCCACCGTACCATTGATCACTCCACTGTCGTATCCAAATAGAAAACCGCCAAGTGCGGCAATGACGGAAAGGAATATAACGCGGCCCATATTGTCGCCGCTGTCGTTGGTTGCCATAGCTTTTTGCGTTATTTGAAATTTCCGTTTTGAGTGGGCAGAACCTCATTTACCCCCGGTCAAAATTTATCCAGCAGACTCACAAGTGCATACGGTCACAATATATAAACTGGAAATAGATAGTCCAGAGGTTTTTTCCTCTCCACACGCGCTTCGCCATACCGGCAGCCAGCCGCCGATTCCGGCTGTCTAATTATGCTTTGAATTTCTATCTTGTCATGTCACTTTGCAGCGGACAGCATCTGACCGTTCAGGCAGCCATTTTTTCTTTTTGCCATGGCCTGAACGAGCCCACAACACCTTCATTTGAGCCAAAAATCCATTTTTTCGCACCATCCATGTCTTCCCGATTGACATTTTTCACCGATACGCTTACACGTCAGCTCTACTCGAGCGACGCTTCCCTGTACCAGGAACTTCCTGCGGCTGTTACCTTCCCGAAAAACCAGGACGATTTCCGTCAGATCATTGAGCGTGCCCGCCGCGACAACCTCCCGATCACCATGCGGGCGGCTGGGACCAGCCTTGCCGGACAGACAACTGGCGACGGCATCATTGCCGATATCTCACGGTTCATGCACAACATCATCGGCATCGACCCGGAAAATCGCACAGCGCGCGTGCAGCCGGGCGTAATCCGTGACCAGCTTAACCGAGAAGCAGGCAAACACGGGCTTCTATTCGGTCCCGACACTTCCACCACGGACCGATGCATGCTCGGAGGAATGATCGCCAACAACTCCTGCGGATCGTACTCCATCAAGTATGGCACTACCCGTGAGCATGTACTGGAACTTGATGTGGTCCTGGGCGATGGCTCATCAGCCACGTTCAAACCGCTGTCCGAAGCGGAACTTCAGGAAAAAATGCAGCTCCAGACCCTCGAAGGCCGCATCTATCGCGAGATGCACCAGCTTCTCACCGACAACCGGGAGCTGATCCTGAAAACATTCCCGCACCCGGATGTAAAACGCCGCAACACCGGCTATGCCCTGGACCGGCTCTGCGAAATGCATCCCATCACTCCCGGTGGACGCCCTTTCAACCTCTGCGAACTCATCAGCGGCAGTGAAGGCACCCTGGCCATGATCAGCGAAGCGGTGGTTCGGCTGGAGCCGGTCGAAAAGCACAAACTTCTGCTCATCCCACAGTTCGCATCCCTCCAGGAAGCCCTGCGCAGCACTGTGGACGCCGTCGCTTTCGATCCGGCAGCCGTGGAACTGGTCGACAACCACATCCTCGACGCCACCAAAGGTAACATCGAGCAGCGTCGCAACAGGTTTTTCCTGGAAGGCGAGCCCATGGCCCTGCTTATCATTGAATTCCAGGGCGACGATATGGACGAACTCCGCGACCGCGCCCGCCGCCTCAAAGAGAAACTGGTTGCCGAAAAGAAGGGGTATGCCCATTCGATTATGGAAAAGCCCGATGAGATGACCCGGGTCTGGAACCTGCGCAAGGCCGGCCTGGGACTGCTCATGGGACATCTGGCAGATTCCAACTCCCCCGAATTCGTGGATGACACGGCCGTGCGTGTCGAGGACCTGCCCGACTATATCGCCGAATTCAAAGAGATCCTGGATAAATACGGCACACAAAGTGTCTACTATGCCCACGCCTCGGTCGGTGAGCTGCACCTGCGGCCGATCCTCGACGTCAAGACGCAGGATGGCATCGACAAGATGAAGGCGATTGCCGAGGATGTGGCCGATCTGGTCAAGAAATACCGCGGATCGCTCTCCGGCGAACACGGCGACGGCCGCCTGCGGTCGCACCTCATCGAAAAGATGGTGGGACCGGAAGTCATGCGCCTGCTCCGCCGCGTCAAGCAGATCTGGGATCCGGATCATATCCTCAACCGCGGCAAGATCATCGATCCCGACCCGATGGACACCGATCTGCGCTATTCTCCTGAATACAAGGAAATTGAGGTGGATACGGTCTTCAAGTGGCGGGCGGAAAAGGGCTTTGGCCCGGCCGTGGAACTCTGCAACGGCGCCGGTGTCTGCCGCAAGAAAGCCGAAAGCGGCGGCACCATGTGTCCGTCCTACATGGCCACCCTCGATGAAAAAGACAGCACCCGCGGCCGCGCCAATGTGTTCCGGCAGGTGTTCTCAAGCCGCCAGCAGGACGGCTTCACCTCCGAGGAGATCCGCGACGCCCTCAGCCTCTGCCTGAGCTGCAAAGCGTGCAAGTCCGAGTGCCCCGCCAATGTGGATATGGCCAAGCTCAAGGCGGAGTTCACGCACGGCTGGCACCGCGAGAACGGCATCCCGCTGGCATCCCGCTTCTTCGGCAACGCCGCCACGGTTTATCCGCTTGCCGGCCTCTTCGCCCCCATCGTCAACTTCCTGAACGGCCTCGGTCCGGTCAAAGGCGTCTATCAGCAGCTGCTGAACATCCACCCGGATCGTAAACTGCCTGATTTCGCGCTGCAGACGTTCATGCGGTGGTACCGGAAACATGGCCGGCAGGCAAACGGATTGCCGCAGATCAACATCAGTAGTTCCGGCAATGGGAAAAGCGGGAGCACTGGTGACGCCACCGAATCAGAAAGCAGCACAACCACACCCTCCGAAACGCAGGATGCGTTAAAAGTCGCCCTCATTGTTGACTGGTTCACAGACTACCACGAGCCATCCGTTGCCATAGCGGCCCTGAATGTGCTCCGCGCCCTGGGTTGCGAAATCAAGGTGGTCGGTCCCCTCGAAAGCGGACGCACCCAGATCTCACGCGGCTTACTGGATACGGCCAGGAAAATCGCGAACCGCAATATCCGGGATATGAAAGCTCTTGTGGATGCAGGCTACCGCCTTGTGGGGCTCGAACCCAGCGAAATCCTTACGTTCCGCGATGAATACCCGGATCTTTGTGAAGATGAGCAGTTGGATGATGCCCGGAGGGTCGCAGACGCCTCCTTCCTGTTCGAGGAGTTCCTTGCCACCGAAATCCGCCCGGACTTGTTCCGGGGACGGTTCAGCGGAGCCGGAAAGAAGGTCTATGTCCACGGACACTGCTACACCAAGGCGCTGGTCGGAACCTCGCCGGTGCTGGAATCCCTTCAGCGGGCAGGCTATGACCCCGTAGAACTCAAGACCGGATGCTGCGGAATGGCCGGAAGTTTCGGATACGAAGTGAAAAACTACGAGGTCTCAATGAACATCGGGGAGCTTGCCCTGTTCCCGCAGGTGCGCGAGCTCCGAAAGGACGATATCATCTGTTCACATGGCTTCTCATGCCGCCACCAGATCTCTGACGGTACAGGCCGCACAGGCAAGCACACGGCAGAAATCATCTGGGACAGCTCCCGGCTCTGAACCGGATCCGCTTACTCTTCTTCTTGCGGTTGTTTCACGAGTGCCACGGCACCCTTGATGTCGAATGTCTGCACATCCACCGGCTTGGCGTAATCCATTACCGGGATGACATTGCCCTGCTTGTCCACAATACGGTATTCCATGCACATGGACCTTCCCTCGGATACTTTCTGCAGGTGTTCCAGTGCCTTATGCTGGTCTTCTGGATGGACAAGACGCTTCCAACCTTCATGGCCATCACATTCTGCCACCGTGTAGCCGGTGATGTTGGTCACGTCACCTGATATCCAGCGGAATTCCGGCTCACCCTTGTCGTTCAGGCTCAGGCCGTACTTGAAATCGCTCTTGGTGTTGAAAATGCGGTTGAAATCCTGATTGCGCTGATAGAGTGTCTTGAGCACTTTTTTACGAAGTGAAATGTTGCTGACCTCGGTGCGCATCACTTTTTCGGTCTTCAGTTCCAGCGGCTTGATGACAGCCTCGACCTGCACGGGAAGCCCGCTTTTGTGCTGGAAAATGAAGCGGTAATCAGATTGCGTCCTGAAGTCCTGATTCCAGAGCTCTTCAAAGCGTTCCTTGAGGATGTTGCCGTGCTTTTCCGGCATGATATCCCAGAACTTCATCTTCTGCAGTTCTTCCTTCTCAAAACCGATCAATTCCTGGAGCGATTTGTTGGCAAACCGTATGGTGCCATCGGATGCAATATCCAAAATGGTCCTTTTGGATGTTTCATAGAAGTCATCCATCTCCACCTTGCTGTCAACAAGCGACTGCTCCACACGCTTTCGCTCGGTAATGTCATGCTGATATGACACCCAATGTGTGATCTTGCCACCCTCATCCACCAGCGGATGGATATCCCACTGGTTAATGAACTCGGAGCCGTCTTTTCGGTAGTTGACGGTCTGGCCGAAAAATGCTTTGCCTTCTATCAGGGACTCGCGGAGACGATCGAGTGTTGCCCGGTCCGTCTTGGGGCCCTGCAGGATCCTGGGAGTCTCTCCCAAAACTTCTTCTTTTTTGTACCCGGTCATTTTTTCGAAACCTTCATTGACGTAGACAATCTTTGGACCGGGCTTGTCAAGATCGAGTTCGGTGATCAGAATGGAGTCGTAGTCGTTTCGAATAGCTGCCTCCAGTAATTTCAATTCTTTTACGGCAGCATCCCTCTCATCTATAATTTGTTCAAAAAGATTTTTGAGTACTTCCACCGATTCATCGTCCTTTGCGTGTGATCGGATCGCACGCATCGCTTCCAGGATATCCATATCAAACAATTTTTTTAATGCATTGTGTTACAAAAGGTTGCTCTAAATAAACGCCACAGGGGCAATTCAATTCACGGGCAAAATTTGGTCTATAGATAGACTCTATCTCATAAGACAAGTCATAAAGCGTATAAAATCGTTCCCGTTTATCGGTTTTTTATAAAATAATATCAGCCGGTTTGCCTGATTTGATCTTTAGGGGTCCCTGTTGATATCCGGGAATCTTGACCTGGTCAGTTGCTTTCCAGCTCGGACTGCCGGAAGCTGGTCAGTTCCGCATCGCTGCTGTCAGCATCACCGAGATGCTTCTGCATCTCGTATCGCAGTTTCTGGATGGTGAGTCCGCTCGTAAGTGCGCCATTATGTGCAATGGAAATCCTGCCCGTTTCTTCAGATACTACCACTACCAATACGTCATTCACCTCGCTTATGCCAAGAGCCGCACGGTGGCGTGTACCAAATACCGATGAAATATTAGGATTCTGGCTGATCGGCAAATACGCGCTTGCTGCAACGATTTTGTTATCCCGAATGATTACAGCACCATCGTGCAGCGGGGTTTCCCGATTGAATATGGTAAGCAGAAGCTCGCTGCTCACCCGGGCATCAAGCTCAACGCCTTTATCCACCAGATCATTCAACGGTGAACCTTTTGAAAAAACGACGAGGGCGCCCGTCCGGGTCCGGGAAAGCGTCTTGACGGCCTCAACCACTTCCTCAATCACGGAAAAAGAGCCGCCCCTGTCAAAAAACTTGTAGAGTGTCGTATTCTGGCCGATGTTGTACAGCAGCTTGCGGATTTCCGGCTGGAAAATGATGATGACCGCAAGGATCCCCACATCCAGAAGCCGTCTCAGTACCCAGTTGATGGTGGACAGTCCGAAGAGGCTCACTGTGGCGTTGACAATGAAAACGATAAGCAGGCCAATGACAACAGGAACGGCGAAAGAGCCCCGGATCCAGCGGTAAAGCAGGAGAATGACACACGCTATGATGAGCGTCTCGACAAGGTCCTTGAGACCAAATTCCAGGAATCCGAGTGGTAAGATCTCCAATGTTTATCGACCGGCTATCGGTTTGGGGTAAAGGGGGTCAATTTTTTACAAGATACACCGTTCCCGTCATAAAACAGAAGAAAGCGCCTTGAAAACTTCGAGCGTATCCCGCGCCTCACGGACGTCATGGACACGAAGAACGGCTGCACCTTGCATCAGTGCATGATAATGAAGCGCAAGCGTTCCGGCAAGTCGTTTGTTGACCGGGCGATCGCCCTGATCGTCCGCCAGCAGCTTTCCGATCATTGACTTTCGTGATGCGCCCACCAGTACGGGAAAACCAAGGCGGCAAATGTCATGAAGCCTGGCAATGAGTTCGAGATTGTGCCCGAGTGTCTTTCCAAACCCGATGCCGGGATCTATAATGATCTGTTCCACGCCGGCTTTTGTCGCTGCCCCCGCTCTCTCTTTCAAGAATGCCGCTATTTCGGATACGGTATCACCATAGCGGGGATTTTGCTGCATGGTCTTTGGCGGACCCAGGCTGTGCATTATGACAAGCGCGGAGCGGTGTTCGGCGCAAAGATCCGCAAGCCTCGGGTCGTTCTGCAACCCGCTGACATCATTGACCATGTGCACCCCGCACTGAAGGGCTCGGCGGGCAACCTCGTATTTGGTCGTATCGATGGAGAACATGGTTTCCGGAAAAGCAGGTATGGCTTTTTCCAGAACCGGGATGACGCGCCGAAGCTCCTCATCCGTCGAAACAGGATCCGATCCCGGACGTGTGGATTCACCCCCGACATCAATAAGGGCAGCTCCATCCACAATCATCTTTTGGATTCGCGCCAGGGCCGAGGGTACATTCGCCGCCTCTCCCCCGTCAGAAAAGGAATCAGGGGTTGCATTGAGTACCCCCATGATGACAGGGGTGGAAACAGAAAGCGCCTTGCCCCTGAGGACAAAGCGCTTTGAAGATGTGTGATCCGACCCGGAACCGGAAGTATTCACTCTGTATCCTTTCTGTATGGTCAGTATCCCTGTCTATGAATGATCATTATTCCTTGATCATATCCGGTGTTTTTTCCTTCTCAGCCCATTCGTCAGCATCGGGAAGCGGGTCTTTCGTCTCGTTGATAACCGCATCGTTCCAAAGCTCGGCAAGACGCTCGTTCAGTTCGATGTAGTTTTCCCATTTTTCAGGCACTTCATCATCCGGGAAGATAGCTTCAACAGGACACTCGGCAACGCAAGCGTCGCAATCGATACAGTCGTCGGGATGAATGACAAGAAAGTTGGGACCTTCACGGAATGCGTCGACCGGACAAACGGCAACACAGTCTGTGTACTTGCAATTGATGCAGGGTTCGGCTACTACGTATGTCATGCTTTTGTTCCTTGCTTGGTTACTAATTTCGTTTAATGTACAACACAAAAAAATTTCAGACTACATGCTTTAATTCTTTACCTCCTGAATTGAAGATCAAATTATCTTAAAAATAACTCAGATTCAATCCAAATAGGATGGTTAAAGCCCTTTCAGGCTATAATATGGCCCCTATCGACTGGTGGCTCAGTTCCCGTGCGAACTGCCTGGCGGAGTTTTTCAATCCCGGCTTCTTATAAGGTGTTCCACTTCTTTCAGCGTACCGTCGTTTGGTGCAGGTTCCAGTTCAAGGATGTGGCATATGAGTTCATATATATGCACCAGTTCAAATGGCCCCACTTTTTTTCCCTCGTGGAAATCAGGCCCCTGCGCAATGAAAATGGTTCTCATTTTCGGCTCACGATGATCCCATCCGTGATTTCCAGCCAGCAGCCCTCTGCGCTCAAAAAAAGACCGGCTGGTGATGGACCAGGGCAGGTCGGCCACCATGATGATCTCCGGAGTGCGTCGGTGGTTGCCAATGCGGTAAGCATCTGGCAGATCTCCCCTGTAGTACACACGGTAACCTTCTTCTGCTTCCTTGAGCAGGTTGTACACTGCTTCCTTCTTGCCCTCTTCTGGACGGATCATGGCCACCGGACCCCATCCAACAACCCTCACATCATCAAGGTCGATGATGTCATCCAGGAAAACGACTTTATCGTCGCTGGGAGCTGCCATACCATGATCGGACACAATGACAAGGTTTGTCGACTCCCGCAGCCCGTTCCGGTCCAATTCGGAAAGCAGATAGCCCAGGTCCCTGTCCATATCGGATATGGCTTCCGTGACCTCATCACTGTCGGGCCCGTATCGATGCCCCTGGGAATCCAGGCGGCTGAAATAGAGCGTAACGAAATGGGGCCGGCTCTCATCCTCCAGAGTAAGCCATGTAATGACCGAATCGATGCGCTGTTCGTGGGGAAGGCGGCCGTCGTAGTCATTCCAGCGGGTTGGACGCACTCCGCCGATTTCCGCTTCGCTGCCTACCCAGAACATGGAGGCCGTTCGCACGCCCTGGTTTTCTGCCGTCACCCAGAGCGGTTCTCCCTCATACCAGCGTCCCTTGACCAGTTCTTCCCTGTTGCCCAGGCTGAAGGTGACGTCCCATTCGGGATCGTACATTGTGTTCGAGAGGATTCCATGATTTTCGGGGTACAACCCTGTCACGATAGAGTAATGATTTGTAAAAGTGAGCGTGGGAAACACCGGAATGAGGTATTCTGCTTTGACCCCTTCATTGATCAGACGGTCGAAGTTCGGTGTTTCGGTCCGCTCAAAATAATCGGGGCGGAAGCCGTCAATGGAAACGAGCACAACGGCATTTCTTTCCTGTGCCGACAACGCGGTTGTCATGACAAGCAGCAGGACCATCCAGGACATGAAAATTTTTTTCATATTAGGTACTTCGAGTTTTGGGATTGTAGGTCATAACGGACAACGCACAAGATAAAAAAAAATGTCAGCCGTTATGTCTCTGCTTGAAGTAATCCTACCGGGGCGGCGCTGATGTAACATGATGCCTGATGTCGGCTATATTGCTGTACGCAGGGAAATATGTTATATTTTGCTTCCCCAATAAATTATTTCAAGATGTAGCAGACAGCCATTGACCGAACTGTCGACAGTAGTCTGCAAAGACCGCTTGATTATGTAAAACGACGAACCCTAATTGCCAAAAACAGGCATGCAGACATGAACCGAAGGTCATGAAGTGAAATGTCCATGACCGTACAACTTCCGGTCACACATGAGTATGATTAAAAACGTCATGGTCATTCTATCTGACCTTATGAATTCAACATTTTAAACACATGAACCGAAGGTCGCGTAGCGCTATATTCATGATCGAAGCACTGACACACAGTCGTATGATCAAAATTGTCATGAATATTCTATCTGACCTCATAAATCAAAATT
>SLNO01000146.1 GCA_007132975.1 Balneolales bacterium | reverse complement strand
TGATGCCCTGGATGTCGCCGCCATGGCGCGCAAAAGGCTCGTCGCGGTCCACGCCTTCGAACATCCCCTCGATTTCACTGATGGATGGATCCCCGTTGGCGAAGCGGTCGGGCATGATCAGATAGATCACGTCGGAGGGATCGAATCCGCGGTGCCGGTTGGTGTTGTCTCGGCGTTCCAGAAGCTCGTACTGGTAGGTGAAAGTGCGGTTGCCCCGCCGGAACGTGATGCCCACCTTGCCGGGCTCGGCCTCCTCGCCGATCTGCAGGTCCACAAACAGATAATTGGGATTTTCGACCGCGATGATCCGTTCAATGGTAACATGGGGGTAATCCACGGATGGGCGTGCCAGGGCAATATCCTCCCCGTAGACCATCAACTGCACCTGCTGGTTCTTCATACCGGTCCACCAGAACGGCGGTTCCACACGCTCCGGTTCTACGGCATGGGCTATGACCGTCGGAATGAGGACGGCGGCTGCAAAAAACAGGGCAAATATTCTTCTGGACATGGTTTTTATCCTTATTTTCAGTAACGTGACAGTGAGGATTTCAAAAAATGTAAGCCCTTACAAAATAGGATAACCTGCGATGATTTAAAAGTAAATCGAAAAACAACGTTGCTGGTACCTTTTGCGTTACAGGGTATCATGGCCGGCAATTACGAGCCCGTGTCGTGACCGCATTTTTGAAATACCCGTGCATTGCAGCAATCTCATGTTGCCGCAACAAATAGTTTTCGAAACCGCATGCTGTCAATTCCGCATCTGATCAAAATCCGCATCCGGAAACAATTCCGGATTTGCTGAATCAATCCTTTTACACATGTTTTCAATTGTCGAAAGACCCGTTAGCGCCCTGCTCTGCGCATTTCTGGCGCTGCTTCTTGCCGCCGGTGCGGCTGCCGGTGACACACCGCGCAACAGCATCCCCGATGAGGACAAGATCCGCATCGCCCGCATCCAGTACCGGGGCGGCGGCGACTGGTACAACGACCCCTCTTCGCTAACCAACCTCATCGACTTTGCCAACCGGCACATCCCGCTCTCCATCCAGCGCAACTACAATGACGTGGCCATCGGCAGCCGCGATCTTCACCAGTACCCCTTTGCGTTCATGACCGGCCATGGCAACATCGACGTCAACGCCACCGAAGCGGCCAACATGCGCGAGTACCTCGATAACGGCGGCTTCCTGTACATCGACGACGATTTCGGCTTCGACCCGTATGTGCGTCCGGTCATCGCAAAGATCTTCCCGGACGAAGACCTTGTCGAGCTGCCGCACAGCCACCCCCTGTACTCCATGGTGTTCGACTTCCCCGATGGCCTGCCAAAAATCCACGAACACGAGGGCAAACCGCCGCAGGGTTTCGCCATATTCCGCAACGGACGCATGGTGCTGTATTACACCTATGAGTCGAATCTGGCCGACGGCTGGGCGTTCGATGTGCATGACAATCCAGAGCATCTGGTGGAAAAGTCCCTGCAAATGGGCGTCAACCTGCTCGTCTATGCCCTGACCAGCCCGGATTGATCGTCTTGCCTCTTTAAAATCAGTACTTTTTTCCGGATATTTACAGATTGTGAAAAACCACTGAAAGCAGTCATGAAAAACGACACGCCTGTGAATAAAATCATCCCAATAGCGTCGGATCACGCCGGTTTTGAAGCCAAGGAACTGGTCAAGAAAATCCTGAAAGAACTGGATGTCACGACCATTGACTACGGCACCAGCTCGGCAGACTCTGTCGACTACCCCGATTTTGCGGCTCTGGTGGCCCAGGCCGTCAACAACGGTGACCATGAGGCAGGCATCCTGATCTGTGGAAGCGGCCAGGGCATGTGCATGACCGCCAACAAGTATCCCAAAGTACGCGCCGCGCTGGCCTGGAGTGATGAGATCGCCCGGCTGTCGCGCATGCACAACAAGGCCAACGTACTCTGTCTGCCCGGAAGATTCCTGAGCGAAGAAGAGCTGCGCACCATCGTCAGCTCATGGCTTCATACAGAATTTGAAGGTGGCCGGCACCAGCAGCGTATCGACAAAATAAAGGCAAACAAAAGAAAATGACCGGATTGCGGGACGGTTTTCAAGCCGAGTCCCGGTACCGGTCCGGCACACTGCGCATCTGCGCCGGCCGCATCCACCAGAAAAAAACACTACCTGAAACCCCGAAAACGCATTCGAATGAAACGCCTGAAAGAACACGATCCCGAGGTATTCAGCCTCATAGAGAAGGAAACCGAACGCCAGAACAACGGCATGGAGCTCATAGCGTCGGAAAATTTCGTCAGCAAAGCGGTTATGGAGGCCATGGGATCGTCCCTGACCAACAAGTACGCCGAAGGCCTGCCGGGCAAGCGCTACTACGGAGGCTGCAAGCACGTGGATATTGTGGAGGACCTGGCGCGAGACCGGGCCAAGATGCTCTACAACGCCGAGTGGGTCAACGTGCAGCCACACTCTGGCGCCACCGCCAACGCCGCGGTCTACCTGACCTTCCTCAAGCCCGGCGAAACACTGCTTGGTCTGGATCTCTCGCACGGCGGACACCTGACGCACGGCTCGCCGGTCAACTTCTCCGGCATCACCTACAACGCGCAGTTCTACGGTGTGAGCAAGGAGACGGGACGGCTGGATATGGACGCCATCCGCGACAAGGCCAGGAAAATCAAGCCGAAGATGATCTCTATCGGTGCTTCGGCCTATCCGCGTGACTTTGACTACGAGGCCTTCCGCAATATCGCGGACGAAGTTGGGGCGTTTTTGTGGATGGACATGGCCCACACCGCCGGCCCCATCGCCACCAGGCATCTCAACAACCCGCTGCCCTACGCGCATGTGGTATCCACCACCACCCACAAGACCCTGCGCGGGCCTCGCGGCGGCATGTTGCTGATCGGCCGGGACGCTGAAAACACCCTCGGCAAGGTGGCTCCCAAGTCGGGCCGCGTGAAGATGTGGAGCGAACTGCTGGATTCGGCCGTCTTCCCGGGCACCCAGGGCGGACCGCTCATGCACGTGATTGCCGCCAAGGCGGTGGCCTTCGGCGAAGCGCTGCAGAAAGACTTTGTGACCTACCAGGAAAATGTACTCAAGAACAGCAAGGCGATGGCCGCCCGGTTCCTGGAGCTGGGCTACGACCTGGTCAGCGGCGGCACCGACAACCACCTCATGCTGGTGGATCTGCGCAACAAGGGCATCACCGGCAAGGAAGCCGAAGATGCGCTGGGACGCGCCGACCTCACCGTGAACAAAAACATGGTGCCCTTCGATACCCAGAGCCCGTTTGTGACTTCGGGGATCCGGGTCGGCACCCCGGCCATGACCTCGCGCGGTTTGGGCACCGGGGAGTTCAACCGCATCGCCGAACTGATGGATACGGTCATCACAAACCACACCAATGAAGAAGTCATCCGGAAAGTTCGCGGCGAAGTGCTTGAGATGTGCGAACGCTTCCCGCTCTATGATTTTGTCACGGCCTAACTGATCCTGCTGCAACATGGCAACAACGGAAGTAACCGAACGCAGGGTGATGGGGGAAACGCCGCCACAGGCATCTTCCCCCGGTCTGCCGGATGAAATGTCTTTTCTGGACCACCTGGAAGAGTTGCGCTGGCGCATCCTCAAAGGATTGCTGGGCATAGGCCTCGGTGTGGTCGTTGCCTTCATCTTCTCCAGTTTTATCATGGAGGAGATACTGCTGGGCCCCGCCAAGGCCGACTTTTTCATGTACAAGCTGGTCGGCATCAACGCCTCGGACCTTGACCTGCAGAACCGGCGCCTGCCCGGACAGTTCTTCACCTACTGGGGCACCCTGCTGGTGGTCGGGTTCATCATTGGCATACCCGTGCTGATCTACCAGCTCTGGGCGTTCATACTTCCGGCACTGGAAGAAAAGGAGCGCAAAGGGACCCGGTTCATCGTCTTCAACATCACCGCCCTGTTCATTATCGGCGTCTGCTTCGGCTACCTGATCCTCACCCCTTTCGCCGTCCAGTTCTTCAGCAACTTCCAGATATCCGAGGCGGTGCGCAACGACATCGACATCAATGCCTACTTTTCGGCGCTGACCATGTGGAGCCTGTCCAGCGGCCTGGTCTTTCAGCTGCCCATGATCAGCTACATCCTGTCGAAGATCGGCCTGCTCACGCCCGAACTGATGATCAAGCACCGCAAGTGGGCCATCATCACCTGTTTCCTGCTGGCGGCATTCCTCACACCGCCGGATCCGGTGTCGCAGGTGATCATTGCCGTTCCGCTGCTGCTGCTCTACCAGTTCGGCATCTACATCAGCCGGGTGGTCAACCGCAAACGCGACCGCGAGATCTTCGGTCCGGAAGGTCGCCCGCAATAACCGCCTGATATGCTCAGCGGAAACAACCACGGCCGGCGCAGACCCGGCCAATGCAGATCCGGCCGGTGCAGACCCAACCGGGGCAGGCCCGGCCGGCGAAACCCAACCGGCTTGCACGTGAGGCACCCCTCGCAACCGATAACGTTTCCCATACAACTTGACGGCCCCGGCTTCGTTATTTCATTTTTATATAATTTCGTACCTTGTCCGGTCTGATAATCCAACTAATAACCGATTTCCACCAATGACCCAGAGCTTTATCCGCAATACCTGGCTGCTCATCCCGCTTGGGCTGATGCTCGCCTTCGTTTCCACCTCCTGCGACGACAATTCATTCGCCACCATCCGCTACGATGACATTGGCCCGTTTGACACAACCGGAGTGGAACGCGTGGTAGCCCCGAACGGCCTGATAATCTACATACACGAACCAGGGCACGGCGATGTGATCGCGGAGAGCCAGTCGGTCAGTCTGCGCTACACCGGACGCACCGTCGATGGCGACATCTTCGACAGCTCATTCCGCAATGACGTGGACGTCTCCACAGTGCTAAATCTCCGCAACATGATCCCCGGTTTCATGCAGGGCCTGGCAGGATTCAACATGGAAGTCGACGGACAGATCGTCCGGATGCATGCCGCCCGTGAAGGAAGCGTGCGCACCCTGGTCATCCCTCCCTCTCTGGCCTACGGAAGCGGCAGCACCCATCAGCTGAGCGATCAAACACTTGTCTTTGACATTGACCTGATCTCGATCGCCAGCGACTGACGCCCTGCAGGAACACTCCAATCCTGCCCCGCCCTGCGCTATTCACACACACCACCCGTTCACACCATTCGGCGAGGCACCTTCGTGTGGATCCCGCAGCATATCTCATAGGGAATCGTACCGATCGCCTGCGCCCACAGCCCGGCATGGTTGCGCTCTCCGCCCATAACCAGTACCGCTGTGCCGGCGTCATACCGGTCGCCTCCCAGCCAGACCATGATGTAGTCCATCGTCACACGTCCCACCTGAGGGTACCACCGCTGCTCGATGCGCACCGGCATCCTCCCGGACAGACCCCGCCGGTACCCGTCCGCATATCCGGTCGGCACCACTGCATAATACCCGTCCTCCGGGGCCTGCCACGTAGCGCCGTAACTCAATGAATCCCCCTTGTGGATGTACTTGCACTGGGCGACCCACGACCGCCACTTCATGGCCGGCCGGAGCTGGTCAGACGGCTCCGGTGTCGGGTCGTAGCCGTAGAGCGCAATACCGTGACGCACCATGTCCAGGTGCGTATCAGGGTGGTCCAGCGAGCCCGCCGAATTGGCCGCATGCAGCGGATACCGCCCCCCGAAAACCTCTCTGACCTGCGCCAGCAGGCGCTTCTGCTCCTGCATCTTGGCACAGTCACCCTCATCGGCCGAGGCAAAGTGCGTCATGACACCCTTGCAGGCGATCCGTCCCACCGATTCAATGCGCCGGCGCACCCTGTCCAGGTCATCCGGAAGGATTCCCAGCCGCCCCATGCCCGTATCGATCTCCACATGGTAGGCCGTCCCCTGCTCCAGCAGGTCGAAATGCCCGTCCTCGCTGACCACCGCCTCCAGATCGTACTCCGGATAGGCCCGCACCGTCTGCGGCACCGGCACCCCGAAAACCAGGATCGGTTTTGTAACGCCCGCCTTGCGCAGCGCAACGGCCTCGGTCACATTGGCAACGGCAAACCTGTCGTACAGATCGCCCACCGCGCGGGCAACATCCACCGCACCATGCCCGTAGGCGTCGGCCTTGATCACAGCCATCGACTGCGTGCCGCTTTTCAGGTTCCGGTGCAGATAACGCGCATTGCCCTGGAGCACCTCCCCGCTGATCTCAATGTGCGAATGATAAAAGGGATAATCTGCCATAGTCGTATCTGGTGGTACTGAGATTTGAGTTTGAAATAATACTGTTGTACGGGTGGATGCGGCCTGCCGCTTTTCCACCTTCCCCGCCCAAAATTATGCATTTTCCTGGTAATTCACTCATTCTGCAATACATCGGCCCGGGGCGGGAATGCGGGGCGCCGCTGCTGCAGCAGCCAGAACCGTATTTCGTGCGCATCGCTCATCCCCAAGACCATCCCGTCCTGCAGCACCGGCAGGAACTCCGCCTTCAGTTTCACCCCCTGCCGGTAGGTCGATTCGTCGGCCACATCCACAAAATACCCTTTTTCCACCGGGCGGTACAGATGGGAGATGTTCTCGTCCTCTTCAGGGATCTTCGACAGCTCCCTGCCCATGACCACCGAGCGGAGTTCTCCTTCTTCGGTCACCGGAATCACGGAATTGCGCAGGTATCTGGCATCCATGCGGTTGATTTGCCGGATAATGGATACCGGGGTTTTCTCCTCGCTTATCCGGAAGATCAGATTTTCGAACTTCGGACGATTGATCAGCTCATCGCGGCCGGTGTAGGCCGTGTACCACAGATAGGCCGATAGCAGCGCCGCCCAGAAAGCGGTGGACAGGCCCTCGATCACCAGCAACACCACCGCCAGGACCATGATAAGCAGGATAAATGCGACGCTGATGTAAAATGTGAGGATGGACGCCTTGTAGAAATATTTGCGGACATGCCAGATCACGGCCCGGAGCGTGCGCCCGCCGTCGAGCGGGAATATGGGCAGCAGATTGAACCCGCAGAGCAAAAGGTTCATGTAGAAAACGAATTGCAGCACCAGAAATGCCTCGCTGCTGGACGGACGGATGTACTCGGCGGCGAGCCAGGCCACACCTGCGAAGAGCAGGGATGCGAGCGGTCCGGCCAGCGCAATGATCAGCTCCTCCACAGGTCGCACCGGGCGCTGTTTCAGCTCCGCCATGCCCCCGAACAGATACAGGTGGATCCGCTCCAGGGGCAGCTTCAGCCACCGGGCAGCCAGGGCGTGCCCGTATTCATGGAAAAAGATGGAAAAAGTGAGGAACAGCGACGACGTGACCCCCATGGCCCAGTAGATCCATGTGTACTGGGTGAACATGATCTGCGGAAAGTATCGCTCGCTGAGCACCCAGGCCATGAACACCACCACCAGGGGAAGCAGCGGATCCACTGTGATGCGCATTCCGCTGATCCTGATCCCGAACCTCGATAACCCTGTGTATTCCTGGCTGTGCACGTACCGATCAACTTACTTTCTTGAAAACCAACGCTTCTCCTTCCGGATGTCCTTCAATACCACACCGGCGGCATTGTATCCCGCCGCAGCGAAAACCCCGCCTCCCGGGTGGCACGAGGCACTGGCAAGATACAGATTCCTGACCGGCGTTTTGTACTGGCTCAGCTCGGGGGTGGGACGGAACATGAACATCTGGTCGATGGTCATCTCCACGTGCATCACATTGCCGTTGAGCAGCCCGTGCTTCTCTTCAATGTCCACCGGCGACTGGATGTACCAGTCGATGCGCTTGTCCCGGATGTTGGGGGCGTATTCCGCGGCCACGTCGTAGATCTTCTGTGCTTCACGCTCGCGGATGTCCTCCCAGCGCACGCCTCCCGCAAGCTTGTATGGGTGCCACTGTGCCCACAGATAGAGCAGGTGCTTGCCAGCCGGGGCCAGCGAGGGGTCGATTTTGGTGAAGGTCATGGCCAGCACCGACGGCTTATCCGGCGGACGTCCCGCCATGTAATCTCCGATGGACGCGTTCATGTACTCGCGCGACGGTACCAGCAGCTGAAGGCCATTGTGGATGTACGGGTCATCGGGACACGCCTCATACTGCGGCAGCTCCTCCACCGCGCACCTTATCACCATGCCGAACCCGTTGCCCGTGTTTATGTCGCCCACACGCTTGTACAGCGACGGTGACAGATGCTCCGGGCCCACCATCTTCAGCATCGTGGTCTTGACATGCGCGTTGGAGACCACCCGGCTGGCCGGCAGTTCCCGTCCGGATGCCAGCCGCACGCCCACCGCGCGCGCCGCATCACCCGTGCCGTTGATCATGATCTTCTCAACGGGTTCGCCGCTGATCACCTCGCCGCCGTGGGCTTCAAGCATGCGGATCATCGCCTGCGTAAGCATGCCGCTGCCGCCTTTGGGACGTTTGCCCCCGCTTTCGTGCAGCATCGCCTGCCAGCCTACAAAATCGGCGGAAGCGGACTGGTCCGGGGGCGGGCCCGACTGCGCTGCAAACCAGAGCAACGCCGTTTTCACCGATTCGTTTTCGAAAAACTCCTCCACCACCTGCCCGTAGCTGCTCATAATGCGACGGATACCGTCGGCCTGCTCGCCTTTCTTGAACATGGCCCCGCCCCCCCACTGCTTGCCGGACATGGCCCGGAACAGCGTGAAAGGCGCCGGAGGTACCAGAAATGCCGATAACACCCCATTGTTCACCCGCTTCCAGTAGTCAATGAAATCGCGGTAGGCCGCCGCATCTTTGGGAGACACCCTTGCAATGGATTCCATGGTCTGCTCCACCGACCGGTGGAAATGGATCACGCCGCCGCCGGGCACGGGATACGACATGAACGGATCCATCTCAATGTACTCCAGACCATACTTTTCAAGCTCCAGGTCCTGGATCACCGGCGTCTGGTGGATCATGAAATGGGCCGAAGAACCGACATCAATGCGGTAGCCGTCGGGCGCCTCCGGAGAGTGGAACATCGGCTCCGTGCAGACCGCGCCGCCCAGGGTTTCGCGCCGCTCCACCACGCAGACTTTTTGCCCGGCCCTGGCCAGATAGCACGCAGCGGTAAGTCCGTTGTGTCCCGATCCGATTACTATGACATCATGCATTTTTCCGTCTCCTTTGGTCATTAACGTTCCTTCATCCACTCCGCCCAGCCACACAAAAAATCACTGGCCATCTGCTGCTGTAATTTTTAACGGATCAAACGAAACTTTCCAGGATTAAATTCGTACGACTACGTTGTTTTTGTATATTCAATACATTAGGTGAATGATAACCACATTTTCCGAGTTTTGTTTGAATCAAAAATGGTAAATTAATGCCTTCCACTATCCACCTACCTTTTCGAATATGGGCTTCCTGAAATCCTTTCTGGCTTCGCTTCTGGCGATATTCGTCTCCTTTTTCCTGCTCTTTCTCCTTGTGCTGATCATGATTGTCTCCTCCTCCCGTGAGACCGAACCTTTTGTGAGAAGCGGCACTGTCCTGGAAGTGAGAATGGGCAATACGCTGAGGGAGATGCCGCCCAGCGATCCATTCAGCATGCTGTTCATGGATCCGTCCCGCGAACCGGTTACTCTGCGGGGTCTTCGGAACAACCTTGAGAAAGCAGCCGCTGACGACCGCATTGAAGGCGTCTGGTTCCAGATGAACAGCATCTCGGCCCCCTGGACCAACCTGATCGCCCTGCGGGACGAGATGATGGCCTTCCGTGAAAATTCCGGCAAGTTCATCTACGTCTCAACGGACGACATCGGTTTCAACGAACAAAGCTTTTTTCTCGCAACTGCCGCCGATTCCATCTTCGCACCACCGGAAACCTTCTTTGAATTCGATGGCTTCTTCATCCAGGCAGTATTTATCCAGGACATGCTCGAAAAAGTCGGCGTAGAAGCTCAGGTTTTCAGGGCCGGTGAATACAAAAGTGCCGTAGAGCCTTTCTTCCGGCGTGATTTCTCCGATGAGAACGAGGAACAGCTTCAGTCCATAGTGGATAATGTCGCCAACACCTTCCTGTCCGCTGTCAGCGAACGAACCGGCATGCCCCGCGAGGAGCTGGATGCCATCATGAACGATACGCCCATTCTCACATCGCGTGGAGCATATGAAGCCGGCCTCATCGACCTTCTCACCTATCCCGACGATGTCAAACAGCGCCTTGAAAACCGCGTCGTCGAAAACGGGAACAATGAGATGCGGACCATCACATACCAGCGCTATAATCGTGTCAAAAGATCTACCGCCGGTGTGAAGGATCCGGACACCCGCGACAAAATTGCCGTTATCCATGCCTCCGGCAATATCATGCCCGAATTTGAAAGTGATTCCCCATTCCCCAGCTCTGAAGAAAACATAACATACCGCAACTTCAGCGAAAGTTTGGAAGCTGCTCTTGAAGACGATAATGTGAAGGCCATCGTAGTGCGCATCACCAGCCCGGGTGGAGCCGGTTCCACCTCCGACCTGATCTGGAACAAGATCCGGGAGGCCTCCGAAGAAAAACCGATCATCGCTTCCATGGGTTCTGTAGCAGCAAGCGGCGGTTATTATATCGCCATGGCTGCCGACACCATCGTTGCATCATCACAGACCATCACCGGCTCCATCGGCGTCTTTGGCGTGGCCATGAACATGCAGGAACTGTTCAACGAGAAACTTGGCATCCATTTCGATGCGGTTACTTCGCACGACAACGCCCTGTGGATCACACCAGACAGACCCATGACCAGTGCGGCCCGGCAGAGGTACCAGGCCTATATCGACGACTTCTACGATACCTTCCTGGAAAGAGTGGCCTTGAGCCGCGATATGACTGTCGATGAAGTAAGACAAGCAGCCGCCGGACGTGTCTGGACCGGTCTGGAGGCACAGGAAGCAGGACTTGTGGATGTTATCGGCGAACTCCCGACCGCCCTTGCCATCGCAGCGGAAAAAGCAGGAATTGAAGAGTACAAGATCGAAACTTTCCCCAAGCCAAAATCCCTCTTCGACCTCTTTTCCGGGTCGGCACAGGCTCAGGTGAGAAAAATTTTCATGCCAAGCATAAAAGAACTGGAAAGTCTCGATCCAATGATTCATATTTTAAGCAGCAATCCGCGCGCGGTCATCGCACGCATTCCCTTTGACCACACAATCCACTGAAAACGTAATAACGACGCATCTTTTTTATGGAGATTGGTGATTTCCGGCTGGAACAGCTGAGCGAAGGTATTTTCGAAGTATCGCCGGCAGGCTCCATCCGGAAGATCCGGAACCATCACGAAAAAGAGACCCCGAACGAACCGTTTTCACGGGTAGGCCTCGACCCGGTCCTCATCGATACCGGCAGCAATAGCATACTGCTGGATTGCGGCCTGGGTATGGGCCTCGACCGCAGCGAACCGGAACCGGACACATCCAACATTGTAACCAACCTCGATATTTTCGGTTACCGGCCCACAGATATCGATGTGGTGGTTTTGAGCCACCTGCACTACGACCATGCCGCCGGTCTCAGTTTTACGGGAACTGCGGGCCAAGTCACGGCTTCGCTGCCTAATGCCCGTATCTACGTGCAAAAACTGGAATGGGAAGCGGCTCTCGGGAGCATTGGGTCGTCACCGGATGTCAACGGCATGGGTTACGAACCCGACGACCTCTACCGGCTTGTGGCCGACGGCCGGATCGTCTTTCTGGAAGAGGAACGCCGCGAGATTGTTCCCGGCATCACGGTAATACGTACCGGCGGACACACACCGGGACATCAGGTTGTCAGAATCCGCCGCAAGGGCCAAACAGCTTACTATTGCGGCGACCTCATCCCGAATGAGCTCTATCTGAATCGTTTCCATGCCGCTAAAATTGACACAGATCCCCTGAAAGCCAAAAAAGCGCGCATGCTGCTGCTGCAACAGTGCTGGCGGGACCAGGCTACACTGCTGTTCTACCATTCGGTTTTTCGCAAGGCCGGCATGGTTGTCCGTGATAAAAACCGAGGCTTCGCACTGAAGAAGGGCTGATCCCTGGATGGCATTTTGACAATCCCGGAGCACATTGACCCTGGATGGCATTTTGACAATCCCGGAGCACCCTGACCCTGGATGGCATTTCGAAAACCCCGAAGGAACCTGTCACTGGTTCATGGACAGTAAAAACTCCTTGTTGTTACGCGTTCCCCTGATCTTGTCGAGCAGGAACTCCATCGCCTCCTGGGTGCTCATGGTGGTCAGGTAGCGGCGCAGCAGAACCACTTTTTCCCTCTCGGCCTCCTCCACCAGAAGATCCTCGCGGCGTGTTCCGCTTCGGAAAATATCCAGTGACGGGAAGATGCGCCGCTCCGAAAGCCGGCGGTCAAGCACCAATTCCATGTTGCCGGTGCCTTTGAACTCTTCAAAGATCACATCGTCCATTCGCGAACCCGTATCCACCAGTGCCGTGGCCACAATGGTGAGGCTTCCCCCGTTTTCAATATTCCGCGCAGAGCTGAACAGCTTCCTTGGTTTTTTCAACGCTTCGGCATCCACACCGCCAGACATGGTGCGGCCGGTATTGGAGCAGATATTGTAGGCACGGGCGAGGCGCGTGATCGAATCCATCAAAACCAGCACATCATGGCCGCTTTCCACCATGCGTTTGGCTTTCTCAAATACGATTTCGGCCAGGCCAATATGGTTCTCAGGCTTCTGATCGAACGTGGACGCGAGCACCTCGGCATCCACAACATTGCGTTCCATCTCGGTGACCTCCTCCGGCCGTTCATCCACCAACAGGATAATGATCTTGGTTTTGGGATAATTGGTGGATACGGCATTGGCAATATTGCGCAGGATGGTCGTCTTGCCCGTCTTGGGCTGGGCAACGATCACGCCGCGCTGCCCTTTTCCGATCGGTGAAAAAAGATCGATCAGGCGGGTGGTGTATTCCGAGGCCTGGTATTCGAGCACATAGCGGCTGTCAGGGTAGATCGGCAGCAGTTCGTCGAAATCCTTGCGGGAGTCCATATCGCGCGGTATGCGGCCATTGACGCCGTCTACACGCAACAGGGCAAAGTAGCGCTCGCCAATTTTGGGCGGACGTATGATTCCGATGACACTGTCGCCCTGCTTTAGCGCAAATCGCTTGATCTGCGAAGGTGAGACGTAGATATCGTCGGGACTGGCCGCATAATGGTAATTAGCGGAGCGGAGAAAACCGTATCCGTCAGGGAGTATCTCAAGGGTTCCCTCGTTGATCAGATACCCGCCGAGCTGCGGCTCGATCTCCTTCAGCCGTTCTTCGAGAGTGGGTGCATCCGATTCCGGAAGTGCATCGTGTGCATTTTTTTTCCTTGTATCGGCTGCCGGGGAAACGGGATCTGGCTCACTCTTGGGAGCGGCTTCTTTCCTTTGCTCCGGCTGCCGCTTATCGGCCGCTTTGCCGCTGCCAGGCGGGCGGCCTCTTTTCCTGCCCGGGCTTTCACCCGAAGAGTGCGGCCCTTTCTCCGGCACACCCTCCTTTTCACTTCTGGATGTTTCGGGCCGGCCCGGTTTCGGCTGCTCAGCATGGGGTGTTGAAACCTGTTTGTGACCTTTCCCGATGTTCTCTAAAGCATTCTCTCTGGAACTGCGTGGCACGTGCCGGGGCGCTTTTTCCGATTTATCGTAGACTGCCGGAAGGGCGCGCTCCTCTTTTACAGGCTCGGGGCGGGTAACTCTTTCCGTTGCGCCAGGCTCGGATTTTTTTTCCTGCGTATCCTGAATGGATGACTTTTTATATTTGCTCAGGTCCTTTTTACGATACAGGTTTTCCCTAACGCGCTCAGCATCTTCATGCACATGCCCAAAAAGATCCGGTGATTTCGGCGAATCTGAATCCTTTCGCTCCGCCTTTTCCGCATTATCAGACGCTACCGTTTTTCCGGGTTTATCCGCCTTTTCCGCATTGTCAGGCTCATCCGCTTTCCCGAACTTTTCCGCTTTTTCCGCGCTGACGGGGTCTTCTACCTTTTCCGCTCTGCCGGGCTCTTCCGCTTTTCCGTTTTCTTCCGGTTCGCCATCTTTCCGGTCGAAATCCGCCAGGGATTCTGCCTGCTGGCTGGCAATATCACGCAACCGCTCAACAAGTGTCTGCTTGCGGATACCGGTTACCCTTTTCAGACCGGTCTGTCTGGCGATATCCTGCAATTCTTTGAGTGTTTTATCTTCGAGGTTATCCAATTCTTTCAAAACTGATGCAACTTAATGGATGTTTTTAATACGATGCAAGTCTTCCACTTCGGAATGACATGAACGTAACATTGAGGCTGAGCAAAAATCCGATATTTTCGGATGTTACCCGATACTGTTGATAGAGGTGTTAAATCACAATGATCGGAGAAAGGAGACAGCTAGTCGGCCTTGATGATGCGTGAAATCCATCTTTTGACCACACCGTAAAAGTAAAAACTTCCAGTGAAAATTACTACTTGTTTGGTTAAC
>SLNO01000070.1 GCA_007132975.1 Balneolales bacterium | reverse complement strand
CGTCGTGCGAGACATCACTTCAGGTCCCGATGGCGCGCTCTGGATCAGCGTGGATACCGGTCTTCGCGGCGCACTGGTGCGACTGGATGGCGAAGAGTGGACCGTCTACCAGTCAGACAACTCCGGCCTGCCCAACAACCGGGTGCGAACAGCTGTTTTTGACGCTGATGGACGGTTATGGACCGGAACAAATGCCGGGATCGGTATTTACGACGGCGAGGAGTGGACTGTCCACAACATGGCGAATTCCGCGCTGTCCAATAACTCCATCCAGACCATATCCTTTGACAATACCGGTGCGGTCTGGATCGGCACCGACGGTTCAAGCGGCGGGGTGTTCCGGTTCAACGGGCAGACCTGGCAATCATTCCGGCGGCAAAACACGGACCTGCAGGACAACTGGATCCGTTCCATCCTGGTCGATGGCAACCAGACGGTCTGGGTGGCCACGGGAGAAGGCGTATCCAGCATCACCGACGGCGTGGTTGCGGCCCGCAACACCGCACAGGTGCCCGCCCCGCTGCACATGACCAACCTGAACGCCCTGGCCGTCGACCCTGCCGGGGCCATATGGATCGCCACGCTCGACGGGCTTGTCCGTTTCGATCGCCAGAACTGGCAGGTTTTCGATATCGAATTTGACCTGTTCCTCCGCTCCACACTGTCGGTCTCCGTGGATGCGACCGGTTACGTATGGGTTGGAACCAACAGCGGACTGGCCGGTTTTGATGGTGAGGAACTCAATGTAGTCGACATGACGGAATCCGGTCTGCTGGCCAATCGCGTCAACGTGATCCGATTTGGAGCCGACGGCGCCTTGTGGATGGGGCATGAAACCGCCGGCGTCTCCCGCTATGACGGGGCCGGCTGGCAGGTCTTCGATTCGCGCAATACCGCCATCGTCGGCAACAGCATCCGCTCCCTTGCCGTCGATCACGACGGTACCATTTGGGCCGGAAGCAGTCTTCACGGGCTGAACGTCTACAACGGGGAGGACTGGACCGTGTTTAACCGCCTTGAGACCGACCTGGCCGGCAACACCGTATACGTCATTCACATAGAGCCGGACAGCACCGTATGGGTCGGGACCGCGAGCGGGCTGAACCGGATCCGCGACGGTGAGTGGGAGACCTTCACGCGCTCAAACTCGGACCTTCCCGGCAACTACATACACGCCATCGCGCAGGATCGTGACGGAACGCTTTGGTTCAGTGTGGATGGAATCGGCCTGGCGAGCTACGATGGCGAGTCGTGGAGGACATTCACTGTGTTCGACTCCGGGCTGCCATCCCCCCAAATCTACTCCATAGCCATTGATCAAGGCGGCAACAAATGGCTGAGCACACCCGACGGGCTGGCTGTTTACCGAGAGGGCGGGGTGGTATCGGTAGAGGACCGGGAGGATGCGCGCGCCGCCCTTCCCGTCGGGTCGGTGTTGCATCAGAACTACCCTAATCCCTTTAATCCGTCCACCTGGATGCGTTTTGAGCTTCCCCATGACGGGTTTGCGCGGCTGGATGTCTACGATCTGCTCGGTCGCCGGGTGGATACGGTTTTTGCCGGGCAGTTGCAGGCCGGATCGCATGCATATTCCTGGGATGCCGGCCGCTTTTCCAGTGGTGTCTACATGTATCGTCTGACGACGGATACCGGCTCGGCAACGCGGATACTTACCGTTTTGAGGTAGTATGTGCCGGCACATGATACTATTTGACAAGCAGCATGGTTCCGGTATCCTCGTGTCCGTTTGTGCTGATTTTATAAATATACATGCCGCTCGATAAGTGCCCGGCATCAAAAACCACATCGTGGTACCCTGAATCCCGAAAGCCGTCGACAAGTGTGGCGACCCTCCGGCCCAGCAGATCATAGACAATTAACTGAACCTGCCCGCCTTCCGGTAATCCAAAGCGGATATTTGTAGCCGGATTGAAGGGGTTGGGATAGTTTTGTTCGAGAACGAATTCTGTTGGCCGGTCTCCTGTTTGCCGCTCCTCTTCATCGGCAGTCGGCGACAGAACTTCGACCTCCTCCACGAGAATCACGACATCATCAGTTCTGACCGTAACTTCAAAAGTTCCGGCATCCGGCATAATGTGGGTCATCGATAAGGAATCCATCCATTCGCCATCGACCGTCGCCTGTTTGGTTTTTACAACCTCATCATCAACCAGTAATTCAATCTCATAAGTCCCGCTTTGAACACCGACATTTGAAACCATACCGGATACATTCATCGGGAAAGTATCGTAACCGGCGAGTATGTGATCATCGATCTCAAAATCTCCATATGCCAGGGCGATGTCGCCCAGCTCAAAAAAGCCAACGGTCCCGCGATCTGTAACACGGGCGTACACATGTTCCTCATCGGAGTTGATGCCATTCGGATATGGAATAACTTCCCACTGTTCAAAATCATAATTGTAAATCATTGCCCTCAGGTTTTCAACCTGCAAGTCGGTGGTATCGGCAATGGAGTCACCATAATTCAACAGGATTTCGGCCCGGTTATCCTCAAGATTGAAATAATCGAAGTACAGATACACTCCAGCGGACGAGTAGTCATCCGGTCGATCGATAGGCTCGTCGATATCGGACAACTTGCCGGCATCCTCAAAAACCATGCTGTGCTCCTGAACCTCCCAACGGTGGAATGTTCCCTCGACTGGAACACCATTTATGGTTGTGTTTTCTACAATATTGGAAGATCCGTCATCAATCCGGAATCCGGGCAGTGGAAATACGCGACCGTCACCAGCTATACGTCGTGTATCTTCTATGGTATTATCTGCGACAAACGCACTGTCTGCCTCAATCCTGAACCCGTAGGAGACTTCACGAATCTCGTTTCCGACGATCTGAGTGTGATGGGCTAAATTCCCAACCTTAATACCATACCCGCTGTGAGATCCCTGCCGTGTTATCCCCCTGATCTCATTTTCTGCGATCATACCGTTAGTGCTTCTGCCTCCGACAATTATTACGTGTATATAATCTTGACCCCCAAGATCAATATCGTTGTTCCTGACCTCGAAATTATCGGTATTATGGATCCAGTAAGCCCCGCTTTCCGATGCGCGATGCAGGTTTTCACGGATTATCGTATTGTGTGCTTCTGCAATGTAAATATCTGCCGGGTTTCCAGTTCGCGATTCGTTACCATAGAATTCATTGTCTTCAACGATGACATCACCATACTGGGCTTGTGTGCTCTCAATAGAAATCGGGTGACGCAATGTTCCGCGAAACGGTGAATCGCGGATCACATTTCCGTAAATATGAAGTTCAGTATCACGGCCGGCACTATTTGTAGAAATACCACTATACCACTCATTGATTTGATTCCCGGAAACAGTTACGCCGGTCATTCGCCGCCGCAAATCAATGGCAGTTCGAGGACGTATATCACCGGAGGGTGAGCGGAACGTATTGTTATGGATATGAACATCGTCCGGCTCGAAAATCGTGATGCCGTGTTCTACATTTCTGAAGGAATTATTCTCAATGACGAGGCCAGAAATATCCTCCAAATCTTCTTCCTGATAGATGGCATTTACATACAACTCAAAATTGAATCCACTGATGGTGATATCGCTGGCCTGGATGGAAATACCGAGAGTTGCTGCAGTAGAACCAACCAGGGCAGGACTCGCATCATCGGCAGGTATGAGTGTAATACCATCGACATGCATATTGACGGTTTCGGAATAGTTGCCGGTCTCAACACAGATGGTTTCACCGGGAGATGCCTCATCGATCGCGTCCTGAATGGCATCTCCACTCTCAACTGTGGCATCACAACTATTATCCTGGGCATAAGTACTACCGGCAAGAATAAAAACAATAGCCGGGATCATCATTGCACATGGTTTTAAAATGTATTGTTGCAAATATAGTGACATAGTAAACCTCAATTATCTTTGGGTTTATAAATGCAAACTGCTGTTTACAAACTGATTCAGGCCAAGCGAAAAGCGCCAATCAGCTTTTCCACAACATATTGCCGAATGTTTGTTTTGCTGATAGATAGGAATGCAATCTGCTCTCTGGATCGATTGCAATTGTTCAGCAGACCTGGTTGCTTCTAAGCCCCAAGTGCATGTTTGCAGTTCGAGGCTATTTGCTCCATTTATTGGAAGGGTTTATTGCTATTCAACTTGTACATCAAAAGAACAAAATATCTGCTCAAATGTCAAAAATATTATGGATTTATGGGTAATGCATAAATGTGAAAATGAGCAAGAAATGCTCCACAGAGTGATGATATGAATCGATCCGGCAAACCCAAAACCCACAGTGTTGCGACTAAAACTACTGAGCCGGGCACTGCCAAACTGATCAACCCATCATTTCCAGTCTCTCAGAAAAACAGGAAGTGCGCCATCAGGGTGATGATGGGCAGGGTGACCAGCGTGCGAAGCAGGAAGATGACGACCAGCTCCCAGAGGTTCAGCGGGATCTTGGACTTGATGATCAGCGCGCCGACTTCCGACATGTAGATCAGCTGGCTCACAGACAGGGCTGCCACCACAAATCGCGTCAGTTCGCTTTCGATGCCGGAGGCCAGTACGGCCGGCAGGAACATGTCGGCGAAGCCGACGAGCGTGGCCGGGGCGGCGGCATGGGCATCGGGGATCTGGAGGAGGCTGAGCAGCGGGACCATGGGCCAGGAGAGCCATGTGAACAGCGGCGTGTGTTCGGCGGTGACCAGCGCTATGATGCCGATGGAATAGACCAGCGGAAGCAGCGAGAAGAAGATGTCGGCGACGTTGGTCAGGGAGTTGCGCATCAGCTGCGCGGGACCGGGTGCATGGCGGGCCCGGTCCATGGCCTTGTACATGGAATCCATGAACACGCCCGGCTGATAGCGTTTCTCCTCGACGATACGGCGTCCCACCGGTTCATAGTAGGTGTCGGGCTTGCGCACCAGCGGGTACAGACGCGGGATGATGATGGCGGCCAGCAGGCTCGATACCACCACGGTAGCGTAGTATTGCAGGAACATGTGGCCCATATCCACAAAATGGATGATCACCAGGCTGAAGGCGATGGAGACCACCGAGAAGTTGGTGGCGATCACGGCCGCTTCCCGCCGGTTGTAAAACCCGTTTTCGTACTGCTGCATGGTGATGAGCACGCCCACGGTGCCGGAGCCGAACCATGAGGCGGTCGCGTCGATGGCACTGCGACCCAGCAAGTTGAAAATGAAACGGAACGGCTTGCGCACCATCGAACCGATGAACTCCATAAAGCCGTAATCCACCAGGAACGGGAGGAAGAGCGCGGCGAACAGGAAGAAGGCGAGCAGCACGGTGATCAGCTCGTTGAGCATGAGTCCGCCGGTGTCGTCGGAAATCAGGAACTCCGGCCCGATCTGCAGCAGGGTGAGCGTGGCCAGGACCGCACCGGCCAGCCGCAGGGCAAACCAGCCCGGACCGATGTGGAAAATCTCGTGAAGGGTGCCGGTTTCGGCCCAGGCGGGACGCAGGAACCTGACGTACAGCGTCAGCGCAATCGATATCCAGAAAATGGCCACGGCGATGGCCGGCAGGGTGTTATCGAACAGGCCCATGAGCGCGTAGGCCAGGAAGCCCATGCCCACATTGATGGAATCGTCGACAGTAAACGGGATCAGGAACATGCCGATGCCCACAAACGACGGCAGCAGGAAGACGAGGAAATTGCGCGCGGTGAAAATCCGGTCGATAGGCGTGGCGCCGGGCTGGCCGGCATCATCCTGAGGACCAGTGCCCTTCGGATTGGCAGATCCGGCAGGCCCATCTGATCTGGCAGAGGCTTCTGATCCTGCAGACCGATCTGATCCGGCAGAGCCATCTGATACGGGGTCACGGCCTAACCGGGATGGGTCGCTGCCAGGTTTGTTTTGATCAGATTCGTTTGGTCGGGACATCTGTCGCGGATCGGTTGCTGGTTGTGTTTCAAAAATCCCCGAAAGGTATATATTACCAGTGGAATCGGCAAAAAAAATAACTTGGTGGCCGTGAGCGGTTCCAGGCGGCAGCAGGGAACGGAGCACACAAACAAGACTGGAGGAGAGCATGGATTATCGGGAATTCGGCAGCACCGGGATGATGGTCAGCGAAGTGGGTTTCGGCGCGTGGGCGATTGGGGGTCCGGCCATGGCGGGCGAGATCCCCATCGGATGGGGCGATGTGGACGACGCCACCTCGGTCAGCGCACTCCGCGAGGCCTTCGACCAAGGCATCACCTTCTACGACACCGCTGACTTCTACGGCCTCGGGCACTCCGAGAAGCTCATCGGCGAGGTTTTCGGGAACCGGGAGGATGTGGTTATCGCCTCGAAAGTGGGCCATCGCCTCAGGGACGACGGCACCATCTGGACCGACTACTCCGCAGAGCACATCCTGGCGTCCTGCGAGGCCAGCCTGCGCCGGCTGCGCCGCGAGACCATCGACCTGTACCAACTGCATACGGCCCGGGTTTCCGATCTGGAGCGGGGCGAGTGCGTGGAGGCGATGGAGCGGCTGCGGCGGGAGGGCAAGATCCGCCACTGGGCCCTGTCGCTGAACACCTTCGACCCGCATCCCGAAGCGGAATACATGCTCGAAAACGATCTGGGCGAAGGGTTTCAGCTGGTCCTCAACATCATCAACCAGGAGGCGCTCGGTATCCTGGACCGGGCCCGGAAGCAGGGCATGGGTATCATCGCGCGCATGCCGCTTCAATTCGGCGTGCTCACTGGCAAGTTCACCAAAGACACAAGGTTTGCCCCGGATGACCACCGCAGTTTCCGGCTGACGCCCGGAGTCCTCTCGGATACGCTGGACGCACTCGGACCGGTCTGGCCGCTGGCGGATAAGTACGGCATCAGCAAAACCGAGCTAAGCATGAGTTTCATCCTGAGTTTTGACGCGGTTTCGACGGTTATCCCGGGCATCAAGACCCCGGAACAGGCCCGCCGGAACACCAGCGGCATCGTGAAGCTGTCGGATGAGGACCGCGATTTTATAACATCCATGTACGAGGAGACCTTCCGGCCTCTGCTGATGCGGCAAAAATAGGGGTGACGGGGTCGCTCACCCAAACTGTACGCAGCACAAATCTGAAGCAACAGCACAACTCCGGTATTGACTGGAATTTCTCTTCGGCGTAGGTTGTTTTTAATCCACCCGAATCCCCTCAACCTAAAACAATTCTGGGAGCGTCATACCATGCAGGGAACCAGCAGCAGGGAAGCGTCGCCGACGACGCAGTCTTTTGTGCCGCAATTCGAAATACGCGAAAAATTTTCGCGGGCCATGTCCGACATGTACAAGAAGGAGGTGCCGCTGTACGGCGACCTGCTCGAGATCGTGCGCGGAATCAACCGGGAGTTCATGGCGCAGAACCCGGGTCTGGAGGATGAGCTTGGCAGCCTCGACCGCGTGTCGGAGGAGCGGCACGGGGCCATCCGCCTGGGCAAGCCGGAGGAGCTGGCAGTCATGGCGCGGCTGTTCAACGTGATGGGCATGGTGCCGGTGGGTTATTACGACCTGTCGGTGGCCAACCTGCCGGTGCACTCCACGGCGTTCCGTCCGATCGACAAGGACGAGCTGGCCAGGAACCCGTTCCGCGTCTTCACGTCGCTGTTGCGCATGGACCTTCTGGATGATGAAACGCGTCGGCAGGCGGAGGAATCGCTCCGCGACCGCGATATTTTCACGCCCGGTGTGAGGGAGCTGATCCGCATCCACGAGGCCGAAGGCGGGCTCACGCCGCAGCAGGCCGACGATTTCATCCGCGAGGCGCTGGAGACATTCCGGTGGCACAACGAGGCGCGGGTTCCGCAGGAGCAGTACGAGACGTTCCTCAAGACAAGCAGCCTGTTGGCCGATATCGCCTCGTTCAAGGGGCCGCACATCAACCATCTGACGCCGCGTGTGCTGGATATCACCGCGCTGCACCAGCGCATGGTGGATATGGGCATCGAGACCATACCGGAGGTGCAGGGTCCGCCCGCCGGATGGCCGATCCTGCTGCAGCAGACCTCGTTCCGGGCGCTGGTGGAGGCCACGCGGTTCCCGGACGGCAGGGGCGGGTTTGTCGAAGGCCGGCACCGCGCGCGGTTCGGCGAGATCGAGCAACGCCACACCGCGCTAAAGCCGCAAGCCATGGACATCTACGACCGCCTGACGGCCAAAGCGAAGGAGCAGGGCGCCGAGCTGAAAAAGCAGGGGGAGGATGTGTACCGTGCCCGCTACCAGGAGATGCTGGCCGGTATTTTCGAGGAAGGGTTTCCGGCCAGGACCAATGAGGAACTGCGCCGCCGGGATTTCGGGTATTTCACTTATGAACTCATAGACAAGGGGCGGAAAGACACCGCGGCTTTGGACGAGGCCCGGGCGACGTGGCGGCAAGAGGCGACGAACGGGGGCTGGGACGCATCCACCCGGAACGAATCGGGTCCGGACAGGTGGACGCGCAATATCCTTGAATCGCTTATTGAACGCGGGCTGGTGCGTGCCGTTCCTGTGACTTACGAGGATTTCCTGCCGGTGAGTGCGGCGGGTATTTTCAAGTCGAACCTGGACGAGCGCAGCGGCCTGATCGAGAGCGGGCAATCGTCCAACCGCGCCATGCTCGAGGAGGCGCTTGGCAAACCGGTGGGCGATTACCACGCGCTGTACCGCGAGCAGGAGGGGGAGTCGATCCGGGCGATACTTACCTGACCAGCACCATCTTGCGGGTGCTGATGAAGTCGCCTGCTTCTATCCGATAGATGTAGACACCGCTTGCAAAGTGGCTGGCATCGAGCATGATCTCATGGGCGCCGGCCTGCTGGTGTTCGTTGACCAGCGTAGCGATGCGCTCGCCGAGTACAGTGAAGATTGCCAGCCGTACGTCGGCATCCACGGGCAGGTGGTAGCGGATCTGCGTGGTCGGATTGAACGGATTGGGATAGTTCTGGTCCAGGGCAAAAACACCGGCAATGGCATCGGCATCATCGGCGGATGTATCAGTGTCGCCGAAGGGGTCCGTTTCAAGCCAGGGGTCGAATCGGACGTTGGAGCTGACCGCGTCTCCGTTGCCACCGGCGGTGGCGCCGGTTTGGGGATCTTCGGCGCCTCCGGAGGGCCCGTTGGCATTACCCCACCAGTTGTTGACAGCCATGAGCGGTTGAGTGCGGTTGTAGAACAGTCCGGTTCCGCCATTGCCGCGAATGCTGTTGTTCACGACCAGCACCTCTGTGGCGTCCACGTTCACTACCAGCCCGTTCTCCGAATTTCCAACGATGCGGTTGTCCTCCACCACAGCGGGGTTGGCGACCAGAATGCCGTTTTCGTTGTTTCGAATGTTGTTGTCGGCCACATAAACGCCGTCGACGGGGAAATTGATGCCATACTGGCCATTTCCTGTCACTGTATTGCCTGTGATGGTGGCACCGTCGGAGCTGCGAAAGCCGAAATGGGATTCCAGGCCGCTGTTGGTATTGTCTGTCACCACATTGCCACGGATGAACAGACTGTCGGACGATTCGAAAAACACGCCATGGCGGCCGTTATTGGCTACGGAATTACTGTCGAATGCGACCATGAAAGAGTTTTCCACCAGTACGCCGTCGTAGACATTATCGGAAATTGTGTTGTCAATTACCGCCATGCTGTCGCTTCGTACCAGTTCAAACCCGAGGAATCCAGAACCGGTGACCGTGTTGTGCCGGAAAACGGTTCCTGGAGACGCGAAAAACAGCGCTCCACGCCCATTATCGACATACTGGTTATTGGCAACATGAGCTTCCGGACTGCCGTAAACCATGATGCCGTAGCCGCCGCCGTTGGTAACCGAATTGTTCTCAACGACCAGTTCCGGGGTTCCCCAAACCGTGATGGCGCCAACCCTGGTATTGAATGTATCACCGCTGTTGCCATCAAGTGTATTATCGGCGATACGCACATTTTCACAGTGTATTATCTGGATGCCAGCGGCCACATCCGACAGGTCGAAGCCGCTGATATCGATATTGGAAGAAGAGAAGATGATGATCTGTCCGGCATCCGGCGGTATCTCCGGCCCGTCTGCATTACGGACAAAAAAGAGGGGGGCGCCGTCCCTGACGGTATTGTCAACAATAGCGTGGTCCAGTTCTGCCAGCAATCCGTCAAAGCTGGAGATAGCCACACCGCTTTCAAAATCATTCTTCCGGACGGTGGCGTTTTGGGAAGCTTCGTGGATCAGCAGGTCGATATCATGGCCGGATACGGTGTTGCTGTCGATTACGGCGTTATCTGTGCGAGAAATTCTGATGCCAATACCACCGTTGTCACGAACCTCATTGTTCGAAAACAAAGCATCTCGGGCGAAGCTCATATATATTCCTGTTCCGGTGTTGCCGGTCAAAACGTTGTTTCTCACCGTTGACATGAGTCCGACTCGCATGCCGTCGGAGTCGTTGTCAGTTACCGTGTTGTTGGCGACATGTGATTCTCTTCCAAAGAAGATTGCAGCAAATTGTCCGGCGTTGCCGCTGACCGTGTTCCCTGTGATGGCCAGTTCCGAGGAACGGAAGTCGATACCCTCACCACCATTACCGGTCACGATATTGTCTGATATCACCGATTGGTGGGCATTATTGCTCCCCCCGTCATAAATTCCCTGCTCCCCGTTATCAGTTACAGTATTGCTGGTGATCAGTCCGCGCCTGCTGTTGGCAGCGTATCGGATGCCGGCCTGACCATTGTTTTGAGCGGTATTGTTACTGACTGTCACGTCATTTGAAGCACTTGTGACATTGATCCCATTGCTCAGATTGTCAGTGGCCGTGTTGTCATTGACCGTAGAATTGGACGACCGCACCAGTTCGATGCCGCTAGTACTCGAATTTGTGACCGTATTACTCTGAACATGCGTCTCTGGTGAATCCGAAACAGTAATGCCTGATTTCCTCGAGACAAAACCGGAGTTTGATACACTATTCCCTGTGATTTGCACCTCCTCGGACATCCACACGCCAATGGCATGGCCCCCGATGCCGTCCATCACATTCTCCGATATTTCAATGTCACTGCTAAAGGCCACAATGATGCCGGCTGCCAATCCTTCGAATGTTTTTCCGCTGATAGCGGCATCTTCCACGTCATACAGAAAGATTTGCGCTGCATTTTCCGGGATGGATGGGGACTCCGTTTCCCTGGCGAAGAAGAGCGGTCGTTCGTCGACAGTATTACCGCTAATATGATGGTCGAAAGTGGGTTCCTGGGGTGTGGCAGCTCCACTCACATCCAGACTAAGACCGGTTTCCATCACATTTTCGGTAATGATGGCATTACGCGCCAGGTTGAGCAGCAGGTCGACCAAATTACCGGAAAACGTGTTTCCGTGCACTTCTACGTTCGAAGACTGGACTTCGAGGCCTGTATCGTTGCCCGTGAATGTATTGTTAATGACCCGCGCGTCGTCGGCCCTGTTTCCGGGAGTCCGGAGCAGGACAACACCGGTCTCGTGTCCAATGAAGGTATTGTCCTCGAGGAGCAGGTCACTGCCTTCGGCGCGAATGGCCTGGTCGGCATTGTTTTCGAAAATGTTTCCGGCAACTGTCGTATACCCGCTTATATTCATTGCGTAGCCGAGTCCCGATGCATTCTGCGCATTGTTACGAATGACATTATCTGATATAACTGCGAATTCGCTGCCGGAAAAGCTGATGCCCCTGAGACGATTGTCAGCAATAGTGTTTCCGGAAACCAGCGCATTAACCGAGCCGGTGGCATCCTGGATCCCAAAATTGTTGTCGGTGATCGTGTTATTGACGATCTGGACCCCATTACTGTTCTCGAGTCGGATACCGTGTGTGCCGTCCCGGATCTCCAGTCCCTGAATCCGGACGCTGTCCGCCTCAGAAACCAGGATTCTGACCGCCGATCCTTCAATAGATGGCGGATTGCTTTCATCGGCAGCCGCCAGGGTGACATGGGAGGTCCCCATCACCAGGTTTTCACTGAAAGTACCCGGGGCAATGCAGACCACATCACCGGATTCGGCGTCATCCAATGCCGCCTGAATGCTGGCGCCGGCAGCCACGGTGACATCACACTGAGGATTTGCAAAAGTGGAGGCAGGAAATAGATTGACGGCGATTACAACCAGGAAGACCTGGGCGGCTTTCTGAATCAGCTTTGATTTGGCTCCTGTTTTCCGGAGCAGGAAATCCTTCATCATTTTCTTGTTGGCAGTGTGCCATGGGGCGGAGGATGTTCGTATCATCTGTTTAAAACTTTGGATTTATATGGTCAGATAGAATGTCCATGACGTTTTGATCATACGACTGTGTGACCGGGCTGCGGTCATGGTCATTTCAGGTTGCTCATATCCATGTCATTGTATGTAAAGCAGAGAGCCTCTCTCCCGGACCAGTCCTCTGTAGAAGGGCACACGGAACAATGCTGCTCTCGATTATGGTTTACTTCTCTATTTAAACACATGTTAGGCATAAGTCTATTGAATAAATAAAGAAAAGTCAAACACCTCAGGAAACAGTTGCTTCCTGCGGGTACTGTTGAGGGGTGCCTTTTAGTCATCAATTCGATATCTTCATCGGTCATGTGGCGGTACTGAATCATAGCATCACCTTGGGAGTTACCTGCAGGGTATTTTTCCAAACCATCGGAACAGGAAATATGGAATTCATTGAAGCATTTTTACTGGGGCTGTTGCAGGGCGTGACAGAGTTTCTGCCCGTGAGCAGTTCCGGACACCTGGCCCTGGCCAGCGCGCTGCTGGGCGCCGAGCTGGCTCCCGGCATCACGTTCGAGATCGTCGTCCACTTCGGCTCGTTTTGCAGCATTGTGGTCTATTTCCACAAGCGGATTGGCGCCATCCTTGCCGATCTGTTCAAATCGTTCTCGCCGTCCGGGCTGAAATCAGGGCGGTTCATGACCGATAGCAACACGCAGATCAGTTACATCATCCTGCTGAGCATGATCCCGGCCGGCGCGGTGTACTTCACCTTTAAAGACACCATCGAAGCCATATTCTTCAACCCGTTCCTGGTTTCGATCATGCTGCTGGTCACCGGCACGCTGCTTTTCTCCACGAAATTCGTGAAGGACCCGAAGAAGGATGTGAACACGGGACGCGGTTTCATGATGGGCGTGGCCCAGGCGTTTGCCCTGATCCCGGGTATCAGCCGGTCCGGATCCACCATCTCCGCTGGCCTCTTCATGGGCATCAACCGCGACAGCGTGGCCAATTTCTCGTTCCTCATGGTGCTGCCGGTGCTGGGAGGGGCCATGCTCTACGACCTCACCCGCATGGCCGGCAACGTGGACGCCCAGACGCTCATGATCCTGGTCATCGGCTATTTCACCTCGTTCATTTCCGGCTACTTCGCCCTGAAATACCTGATCATCCTGCTCAAGCGCGAAAAGATCCACTATTTCGCTTTCTACTGCTGGGCTGTTGGAATTTTCGGGATTTTCTACTTTTTTTGATGCAAATCGTTCGCAGGCAATCCGGCCCGGCCAACATCTTCGGTCAACTTTCCGGAAACTGACCGGTATTTCCAACTTTAGCGGGACAGCGGTATGGCAGACAATGTGATACGCGAAACTCTCAAAAGCAGGCTGGGTTTCCTGCTTCTGGCGGCCGGATGCGCGGTCGGGCTCGGCAACGTTTGGCGCTTTCCGTTCATCGCGGGTCTCTACGGCGGCGCATCGTTTGTGATGATCTACCTGCTGTTCCTGGTGATCCTGGGCCTGCCGATCATGATCATGGAGCTTTCTGTGGGACGCGGGGCCCGCCAGAACATCGGCAAGGCGTTCCGCACGCTGGAGCCCGAGGGCACAAAATGGCACATCTACGGGCACATCGGCATCGCGGGCAACTACCTGCTGATGGCGTTCTACACCACGGTGACCGGGTGGATCCTCTCGTACCTGTTCGCCACCTTCCGGGGGCAGCTGTCCGGCCTGACCCCGACCGAAACCGAGCAGTTTTTCGGCGCCATGCTGGTCGATCCGGTCTCCATGGGTGGATGGATGGTGGCGGCCGTGGTCATCGGCTTCCTTGTTACGAGCATCGGTCTGCAAAAAGGGGTGGAGCGCGTATCCAAATTCATGATGCTTTCGCTGCTCTTCCTGATGCTGGCCCTGGCCGTGAAGGCAATGACGCTCGAAGGGGCGGCCGAAGGGCTCCGGTTCTACCTTATGCCCGATTTTGATCGGTTTCTGGCGCGCGGCCCCGCACCCGTTATCTTCGCTGCCATGGGACAGGCCTTCTTCACCCTGAGCCTGGGCATGGGCGGCATGGCCATTTTCGGCAGTTACATCGGCAAGGAGCGCTCGCTGCCCGGCGAGTCGGTCCGCATCGTGGGGCTGGATGCGTCCGTGGCCATCATGAGCGGCCTGATCATCTTCCCCGCCACGTTCGCCTTCGGCATGAGTCCGGAGGCCGGTCCGGGCCTGATCTTCGTCATCCTGCCTAACATCTTCAACCAGATGGCAGGCGGACAGTTCTGGGGCACCATCTTCTT
>SLNO01000124.1 GCA_007132975.1 Balneolales bacterium | reverse complement strand
TGGATGGGGTTGGCGGTGGCGCCCCGGCCGACATGCCAGGCACCACCGGTTCGTCCGGCTCCATGGTGGGGCAGTCCGGCAGTACCGATCCTGGCGGCACCGGCCAGACGCATCCCGCCGGACGCATGGCCATGAGCACCGACGCCTACGTAGTGGACCCGATTTTTTTCCCCGGCGGCAACATCGGCTCGCTGGCCGTCAGCGGCACGGTGAACGACCTGGCCGTAACCGGTGCCGATCCGCGCTACCTCACCGCTGCCTTCATCCTGGAAGAAGGGCTGCCCGTCGAGCAGCTTGAGGAGATTGTCCGCGAAATGGCGCTGATCGCGAAGGAAGCCGGCGTACGCATCATCGCCGGCGACACCAAAGTGGTCAACAAGGGCAAGTGCGACAAGGTTTTCATAACCACCGCCGGTGTCGGTTTTGTGGATGGGCGGCTGGCACACATTGCCGGCGGCGAGCGCGTGCAGCCGGGCGACAAAATCCTGATCAACGGCTACGCAGGCGACCACGGCATCGCCATCCTCGGCGAGCGCGAATCGCTCACTTTCAGCTCCCCCGTGCTCTCCGATGCCGCCTGCCTCAACGGGCTCATCCGCGACATCACCCGCAACCACGACGTGCACTTCATGCGCGACGCCACACGCGGTGGCGTGGCCACCGTTCTGGCCGAGCTGGCCGCGCTTTCAAAACGTCCGGGCGCCCGCAAAATGGGCATCTCCGTCGACGAAACCGCCATCCCGGTCCGCGAAGAGGTCCGCGGCATCTGCGAAGTGTTCGGCTATGATCCCCTCTACATGGCCAACGAAGGCAAAGTTGTGGCCGTGGTGCCCGGCGATCAGGCCGATGCCGTGCTCCAGCGCATGCAACGCCATCCGCTGGGCGCCGACGCCGCCATCATAGGCTCCGTGGTGGAGGAAAACCCGGGCAAAGTGGTGCTCCGGACCGAAATCGGCGGAAAACGACTTTTGGATATGCTTGCGGGCGAACAGCTTCCTCGAATTTGCTAAAACCGCTGAACCACCACGACAACTGCAGCCCGTCTAACGATTACTCCGTCGCTCACACAACCGCGAGTGATTGAAACAGGCCAGGGCTGCCCGCCGCGAACACTCATACGCTCTTTCGGGTGGATGGGCTCTCAGCCCCTGCTCAGTACACCTCCAGGAACATGCGTTCGCCCGGACGAACACGCTTCTTCAGATCCTCGACCACCCACTCCGACGGCGGCTTATCACGGATTTCTTCATCGATGCGCAGGTAGTCCGAAAACCCCTCGCGGGCCATGACCTGGAACAGCCCCAGCTCCATTCCCTTCAATCCACACACATAGATCAGCGTATTCTTCTGACTCACTATGGGCTGCAGCACCTCGCGCGAATCCAGGAGCTGGTACTGCACGTAGTTTTTGGTGCCATCCGGACGCGTACCCTCACGCGAAATCGACGTCAGATAGTGGAAATTCTCGTGACGCACAGAAAGCTCCCGGAAAAAGTCATAGTAGAGCAGGTCCGTGCGGTATGGGCATCCAAAAATCAGGGCAACCTGGTTGCCAAACCCGTTTTCCAGCAGATCTGTAATCATGCCACGGTATGGCGCCACACCCGTTCCGGTCGCAAAAAAGACATAATTGAAATCATTCGCATTTTCGGGAATGACAAACCGCTTGCCGCTCGGACCGGTGATCTTCAGCGTGTCACCGGGCTTCAGGTTGCTCAGATAGTTCGAACACAATCCCAAAAAAAGGTTATTCGTGTGTTGGTCTTCCTCAATCACGCGCTTGACCGTGATGGCAACTATGTTGGATTTGCCGTCCTCACCCCGCGACGGTGAAGAGACGGAATAGAGCCGCACCTTGGCCGGCTTTCCATCCCGCTCCGTGAACCCCTCCGGTATGCAGCCGATGCTCTGTCCCGAGCGGATGTTGCCATCCAGTTCCGTACCGGATACGTCCAGCGTGATATGCCGGATGATATTCGGGCTCACCTCAAGTGTGGCCAGCCGGTTCTCCAAAACCGGCACTTCCACCGGGTTGTTTGGCTTGTACGTGTTTACAGCCACCTCCGGATAGATGATTTCAGGATGGGTTTTTAATTCGTTACTCATAGCTTACCTTTGGAAACTGGTGAAATGACCATGACCGTAATCCGGACACACACAAGTATGACTTCACGTCATGGTCAATCTATCTGACCTTAGGAATCAAACATTTTAAACAGATGAACCGGAGGTCGCGAAGCGCAATGCAGGCCGCCGCTCGCAAATCAACACCATGCTGCTGATTATTCGTCCATTTCGACGTACTATAACGCCTGACGGATGGCCAGCGTTCTGAAATCCGCATCGTATATAACCGTATCACCATGTGATGGAAAAAGTTAAAGATAAGGAAATTTGCTGGGGAATCATTGGGGCCGGCAGCGTCTGCCGGGTGAAAAGCGCCCCGGCCATGAACAAGGTCCCCGGCTCGCGCATCGCCGCCGTCATGCGCCGGACCGGCGATAAAGCCCGCGAATTCGCCGCCCGGCATGGCATCCCGCGCTGGTACGACGACGCCGACGCCCTGCTGTCCGACCCCGACGTCAACGCCGTCTACATTGCCACCCCGCCCGGCTCCCACCGCGAACTCACCCTCAAAGCCGCCGCCGCGGGCAAACCCGTCTACGTCGAAAAACCGATGGCCCGCACCTGGCAAGAGTGCCGCGACATGATCGCCGCATGCGAGAAGGCTGGCGTGCCCCTCTTTGTCGCCTACTACCGGCGCATGCTCCCGAACTACCGGAAAATCAAGGAACTGGTGGATGAGGGTGTCATCGGCACCGTGCGCACAGTGCACATAAAGATGACCCGACCGGTCAAACCGGATTTCGACCGGGACCCCGCCAACTGGCGCGTCCAGCCCGAACATGCCGGGGGCGGATACTTCTACGACCTGGCGTCGCACCAGCTCGATTTCCTGGACTACCTGCTGGGTCCGGTCACCGAAGCCTGCGGATTCGCATCCAACCAGGCCGGACTTTATCCCGCTGAGGACATTGTCACCGGCACGTTCCGCTTTTCGAGCGGAGTCCACGGCACCGGAAACTGGTGCTTTTGCACGGCCACATCTGATGAAGAAGACCTGATCACGCTCACTGGCAGCAAGGGTGTGCTCTCCTGGCCCACCTTTGCCGGGTATTATGTGGATCTGAAGACCGATGCCGGAACCGATCCCCTCCGCTTCCACTTCGACATCCCCGAGCACATTCAGCAACCACTCATAGGTACCATCGTCCGTGAACTGCAGGACTTCTATTCCGGCAGAGATCCTCTTGCTTTGATTCACAAAGCGCCTGAATCTGCCACAGATGCTGTGGCTGAGCCCTCCAGCGAGGCGAGTCACCCCGCCGAGGTGCGCCGTTCCCCCAGCACCGGTGTCACCGCCGCGCGGACCAACCGTGTTATGGAGGCGCTCACGGGTTCAAATCCGATGCCGTGATGCACCGGCTGCGTCCCCTCACAAAAAGTACGTATGACACCTTTTCCCAGTGTGACGTTTGCCGGCGGGTCTACTGGCGAGGGTCCCATTTTGAGCGGCTGGATCCCAATATTCGCACGCTGCTCGGGTTGCCATAAATAATGTGAAAAACCGGAAGCATCCCTCCAATCATTAAAATTTGTTTATGTTTTTCTTTTTTTTTGAAAGATGTTTAATATGGATTTATAAGGTTTTTCATCTCTACACCATTTTTTCATCACTCCTCCTGGCCACATAAAATTCGGGGTATGTCTATGATAGCACGTATACGGCTGTATGCACTCACTTTCCTTTTCCTTTCCACTCTCCTCCTTGGCAACACTGCCGTTTGGGCACAGCTCCAACAGGGTGGAACCATTACAACGGCAACTACGTGGACCATCGGCGACAGTCCTGTGACCGTCACCGACTCCATAACCATAGCCGAAGGTGCCACGCTCACTATTGATCCGGGCGTGGAAGTGCGGTTTTCTTCTCAGACGGCGCTTGTCGTTGCCGGGGTTCTGATCGCCGACGGATCGGAATCCGACCCGATCGTCCTGACATCCGCTTCGGGGAATCCCGAGCCGGGCGACTGGGCCGGCGTGACGTTTGAAAACCTGAGCAATGCCGGTTCCGTCTTCCGCCACGTGACGGTGGAATATGCGGGATTCGGGGCTACCAACAGCGGTGTATACTATCGCACAGGCGCGTTTGGCGTGCCGGTATCGCACAGCACAATTCGTCATACGGCCGGAAACGGCATCGACACCAGGGCCTCCAATCCCGTACTTGACGATCTCAACGTCACAGGAAACACTGGCTACGGCGTCTTCTCCGACCTGTTCTCGAATTTTGAGCTGCGGAATTCCACCATAACGGATAACAACGCCGGCGGGGTGCGGGTGTCGATCAACACGAGTCCGGTCATCACCGACAACCTCATCCAGAATAATGGCTTCGGGATTTTTGTCAGCGACCAGGCGTTCCCCACGATTACAGACAACCAGGTGCTGGACAATACCATCGGGATGCACTTTGTGGAGCTTGGCACCACGCGTCCCGTCGTGCGCAACAACAGCATCGCCGGCAACAGCGAGTTCGGCATCCGGAATATCACTTCGGCCGGACGCACCCTCGACGCCACGCGCAATTTCTGGGGGGATGATTCTGGTCCGTTCAACATGGCATCCAATCCGAGCGGACAGGGCGACCGCGTCAGCGACTTTGTCAGTTATGATCCGTGGAACATCCTGGCCGACGATCTGCCGGTCACCGAGGTCACCAGCAACATCACATCCAACCAGACCTGGAGCGAAGGGGTCTACTGGATCCGCAACAACATTGACGTGACCGCCGGAAACACGCTGACCATCCAGCCGGGCGTGATCGTCAAGCTCGGCAACAACGTGCGCCTCCAGGTGTTCGGACTGTTGAATGCGCAGGGCACTGCCGAAAACCGCATTGTATTCACCTCCGACAGAGACGACAGTTTCGGCGGCAACACCAACAACGATCCCGAGAGCGTCCCCTCCAGCGGTGACTGGAGCCAGATCTATCTGCGCAACCCGGGATCGGTCATTGAGCATGCCCTGATCCGGTTCGGCGGACGCAGTGTGGCTTCCATATACGCCCGCGACGGCACATACACGCTGAACCATCTGGAAATCATCAACAGCCAGAACGACGGGATCCATTTCTGGTCAGGCGATGTCACCGTAGCCATGTCAAACATCATCGCCAACAACAACGGGGGCTCTGGCATCCGGGCCACATCGGACTACAAGCTTCAGATCAGCAATTCCGAGTTCCGCTTCAACAACAACTTCGGCATTGACGCCAGCTCCACGCGGGCCGTGATCCGCCTCCTTGAAAACACGCTGGTGGCCGACAACGGCAGCGGCGGTATCACCAACACCACGGCCTCCGGCGAGCAGCTGTTCCGCAGCAATGTGATCCGCGACAACGACGGGGCCGGTGCACGCATTGAAAACAGTGACACCAGTATCGCTTTTGAGGACAATCTGGTGGAAAACAACAGCCAGGAAGGTATTATCAGCACCGCCGCCAACTTCACTGGAAACGAGTTCCGGGGCAACCGCTACGGCATTGGTGTGACGGGTCCGCTCGGCAACACATACTCCGATGATCAGGACAACGACACCAACATTTTCGACGGCAACCAGTTTGACAACGCCATCGCCGTGTACTCCGGCATCCAGGGCATCATGGATACTGTCTTTCCGGCCGCCATGCCCGAGCCGGTCTATGTGTCCGTGCAGAACATCTCTGTCAATAATCCGCTGACCATCGATCCCGGGGTGATCTTCAAAGTTCAGGGTTCCCACTGGATCCGGATCTTCAGCGATCTGAATGCCGTGGGCACGGCCGAAGACCCGATCGTATTCACCTCGTGGCTTGATACGGAATGGGGTGGATGGACCCACGAGCCTGACGACACCCGGGAGCCGCAGCGCGGCAACTGGCAGCAGCTCGATTTCCAACCGGGTTCCGGCAATTCGCGGCTGGAACACGCCGTGCTGGCCTTCGGATCCACCAACCTGGTTTTCCGCGTGGTCATGAACAATCCGGTGCAGAATGTACGTTCTTACCACTCCTCACAGCATGGCGCGCAGCTGCAGACCGACGGACGGGTCATCTTCATCAACTCTGTGTTTGAGGATAACAGCTCCAATGGAATCTACATTTTCGGTAACAACGAAGCCATCGTTCGCAACAGCATTATCAGAAACAACGGCAGCGACGGAATAGAAACCACCAGTGGCAGCGCCTTGCGTGAAGTTTCCAACAGCACCATCCGAAATAACAGCCGCCACGGGATTTTCACGCCGGATGCCCGCATCCCGCAGACCTTTGCGGGTAACATCATCCGTGAAAACGGCCAGATGGGTATCTGGAATATCAACTCGGTTGCCGAAACCGGCGACGTGCAGTTCATCGGCAACCAGGTGATCGGCAACCAGCGGGAGGGCATCGTCTCCTCGCGCGCCCGGTTCGTGGACAACACCTTCCGTGAAAACCGGTACCCGATCGGCGTGACCGGCTGGCTTGGAAACATCTACACCGACTCCAACGATGACGACGGCAACATTTTCGAAAACAACACATACAACTACGCCATTGCCGCCTATTCGGGCATTCGCGGGCACATGATGAACCGGTTCCCGGCGGCCATGCCCGCTCCCGTTTACGTGGGTATCGAAAACATTTCGGTCAACAACCCCCTGCAAATCGATCCCGGTGTGATCCTGAAGATGGAATCCTCAAACTGGATCCGTCTTTTCTCCGAGCTGCACGCCGTGGGTACAGAGGAGGAACCGATCGTTTTCACCTCGTGGCGTGACACGTCATGGGGCGGACACACGCACCATCCCGATGACAACGAGGAAGCCCAAAGAGGCGACTGGGGGCAGCTGGACTTTCAGGCGAGTGCCGCCGGCAGCTCCCGCCTGGAACATGCCGTTGTCAGCTACGGCAACAACAATGTGATCGTCCGGGTGGTCATGGAGCACCCCTTCCGCCACATCCACACCCACAACTCCTCAAATCGCGGTTTCCAGATCCAGACCGACGGACGGGTAGTCCTTGAGCACCTGACTGTTGAAGACAACAGCAATGAAGGCATCTATATGATCGGGAGCAACGAGTCGACGGTTCGCAACAGCATCATACGCAACAACGGCTCGCAAGGCCTTTCTGCCACAGCGGGAAGCGCGTTCCGCGAGGTCAGTTTCTCTGTTATCGAAGACAACAATGATGATGGTGTGAGGATCCTTCGCGGCGAAATACCGCAGAGTTTTTCCGGGAACACCATACGTGGAAACAGTGGGCACGGGCTTAACATCAACAGCCTCAATGACAATGTGGATACGCTCCTGGTCATCACCGGCAACCAGGTGCTCGACAATGGATACGTCGGTATCTATACCTCGCGCGCACTGATCACCGACAACGTGATCTCCGGCAACCTGTACGGTCTCGGAGTGCAGAACCAGCTCTCACTGGAAGGCAGCGGCAACCCGGACGGCAACATCTACTCCGGGAACAGCATCCACGGCAATATTCATCCCCGCAACACCATCAAGATGGGGAGCAATATCTACGGACGGATCGGCTTTACCGTACCGCAGGATATCGATCGTGAGGCCGGGGAACGGCCGGTCTACATTACCCGCAGTCATAACGTCTTCGTGAGCAGCAACCGGTTGCTGGAAGTGGCACCTGGAAGCATCTTCAAATTCGACGGGCGCTACATGCAGGTCGACGGACGCTTCCTTGCGGCCGGCAAAGCCGACGACAAGATCGTCTTCACCTCATGGAAAGACGACACTTACGGCGGCGACACCAATGCCGACAGCACCGCCACCGTACCCGCGCCGAACGACTGGAGCAACCTGCGCCTCCACGGTAGTTCCCACAACGACTCCTACATGGCGCATGTGATTATCCGGTATGCCAGCTGGAACCTGGATATCCGCGACAACGACATTGTAATCGACTCGTTGTTCAGCGCTCATGCCAATACGCGCGGTATCTACATCTCCAACGCCTCACCGACCATCAACTACTCGGAGATCCACTCCAATCCGGTGGGAATCTACATCCACGGCAACTCCAGCCCGGTGATCCGGTTCAGCAATATCCGCGGCAACCAGAATGCAGGAATTCAGAGCCTGTCTTCATCACCCGTGACCGCCATCAACAACTACTGGGGACACGAAAGCGGCCCGTATGTTGAAGATTCCCGCGCGCCAAATTTGAGCGGACAGGGCAACAGGATCATCATGGGTTCCGGTTTTGTGGAATACGACCCGTGGCTGACCGATCGCACCGGCATCCTGCTGGGCGACGTGAGCGAATCCGGCAGGATTTCGGCCTTTGACGCTTCGCTGATCCTGCAGTACCTGGTGGGACTGGTCGAGCTGACCGGCTCGCAGCGGCAGGCGGCCGACGTCATGGGCACCGGCACGGTGACTGCGATGGACGCATCCTACATCCTGCAGTTTGTCGTAGGCAAGATCAGCGGCTTCCCCGGCATGGGCCGGCGCATCATCGAGCAGGATCTGCTGGCCGGTCTCACCTTGCATCTTGATGGCAACGAGTCCTTCTACGACCTGGTCATCGAACTGGACGGCGAGCGGCCGGCGTGGGCTGCCGAGCTGACCCTCGATTTCGATCCGGTGGCCATCACCGAAATCGAGCGCCTCGACACGCCCGCCGGTGAAAAACTGCAATTTGTGACCAACCGAACCGATGGACAGTACCTGATGGCGGCGGCCACGGCCGATCCGTTCACGCAGGCCGGCAACCTGATCCATCTGCGCATGCACTTCGATCCGGAGGTGGACCTGCGCGGGCGGCAGCTCTTCTCGCTGGGGCATTTCCGCTTCAACGAGCACGATCTGACCTCGCTGCTTGAGGCCTCGGTCACGTCCGCTTCGGAGGAACTGACCAACCTGCCGGACGAATTCGCGCTTGGCAGCAACTATCCCAACCCGTTCAACCCATCCACCACCATTCCATACCAGCTTCCGGTGGAAGGACAGGTGACCCTGACCCTCTACAACCTGCTCGGCCAGCGCGTCGAGACCCTGGTGCAGGAGCAGCAGCGGGCGGGCTTCCACCAGGCCGTCTGGGATGCATCCCGCCACGCCAGCGGAACTTACATTTACCGGATTGAGGTGCAAAGCAGCGGAGGTGAGACCTTCCGCGACATCGGAAAAATGATCCTGATCAAGTAATCGAAAACCCAAACCAAGGGAGGTTCCATTATGACGTTCAGGATCCCAAACTCACCCCCGCATGCCGGGTACAAACACAGCGCATCCCGGCACACGGCCCCCACCGGTGCCGTGCGCATGCTGCCGGCGTTGCTCCTTTTTGTGCTGTCGCTGCTGATGGCCGCGCTGCCCGTCCGCGCGCAGACGGTGAATCTGGCCATGCCGGACACCATCCTGCTGCCCGGTGACGAAGTGCTTCTGCCTATTGAGCTGATCTCTGCCCCAGCCGGACCGGCTATTTTCTCCGGCGAATTCACGCTGCAGTACAGCCGGTCGGTGATCTCGATCAGTTCCATAGAGACCGAAGGCACGTTTCTGGAGGATGCGGGCAGCGTCATGTACAACGTTACGACCGGACGCATCGCGTTCGCATCCACCCAGCCGCTTGACATTGGCCCGGATGATTCAGGCCCGTTCCTTTACCTGCGGGTCCGGATATCCGAAAACGCCGCGCCCGGCACCGAAACCGACCTGGCCATGTCGGCGCTGTTCAACGAAGGGGAACCGGTTGCGCAGGTTACGGCCGGCAAGGTGCGCTCGCCACAGATCCGGATCAGCCCGCGCCACAGACGTGTGGTCGTGGGGGACCAGGCGCAGTTTTCCATCAGCGGGGATGTGCATCCGCCCGTGACATGGTCCGTCACCGACGAGACGTACGCGTCCATCGACCAGAATGGACTGCTGACCGGTCTGTCGCCCGGCACCATCCGCGTCTATGCCGAGGACCAGATCGGCCTGCGCGACTCCACGGACCTGTTCCGGATCGAACCCGAGTCGTTCCGGCTTCTGACCGTATCCACCCCCGACACCAACGTGCGACAGACCCGCGAGTTCTGGTGGCCAGTGAACGTGAGCGACGTGACCGGGTTGGATATCACATCGGTGGAGTTCGACCTGCGATGGTCCGCCCAGAACCTGGAGCTGACCGGACTGTCGGCTGAGAATACACTGCTGGAGGATGCGGGATTCGGCGCCGTGGAGTACAATGTGGCATCTGACCGGGTGCTGGTGGCCGTTGCCGGCACGCAGCCGCTGGCAGGCGAGGGGCCGCTATTGTACCTCAGGATGCGCGTGCGCGCGGGGGCGACCGGTACCCAGATGCCGACCTTTGCACAGATCCTTTTCAATGAGGACATCACGCCGGATATTGCGGCCGGGCGGATCTTTGTCCAGCCCGCGCCCCTGATCACGGTTTCTGATTCGGAGTTCGAGATTTCGGTCGGCGAAACACGTACCGTCTCCGTGACCGGCGGAGGAATGCCGCCTTACACGTGGCAGTCTGCCAACGAGCAGGTGGCCGTGGTCGATGGCCAGACCGGTGAAGTGACCGGAATAGGCCGCGGCACAACGGAAGTATTTGCACTCGATGCCGAGGGCTTCCCCTCTCAGGGTGTGCTGGTTACCGTCAACGATGTCAATGTGCGCATCGCCGATGGCATGCTCTTCCTGGGAAGCGAGCTGGCATTGCCGGTGACGACCAACAATCTCGCCGGTCTTGGCGTGTTCGCTTATGAAATGGACATTTCAATCGACACGAATATGGTGCGGTTCGAGGGCATCCGGACCACCGGCACGATCAGCGAGGGCATGGTCGTGAGTTCGAATGTGACGGACGGGCTGCTGCGTATTGCCGCCGCAGGCACCGAGGCGCTCCAGGATGATGGAACGCTGCTGCTGCTCCGCTTTACGGCCGGGGACAGTGCCGGGGTGGATGATGTCACGCCACTGCTTTTCGAGCGGCTGGTCTTCAACGATCCGGGCATGCCGGGCCCGACCGGCATGCGCTACGACGGTTCCATAACCTTTGCCCTGCCGCCTCCGCCGCCGGAGCAGCCCTCATTCCCCGAAGATGGCGCCGAGGACGTGCCGATCGAGACCATCCTCAGCTGGTTTGCCGTGCCCGGTGCCGACAGTTACCGCGTGCAGGTTGCCCTGGACGATGGTTTCACCGACCTTTTCCTCGACCAGGATGGCATCACGGATACAACGCTGGCCGTTACCGGGCTGGCGTATCTGACAACCTACCATTGGCGGGTGCGCGCTTACAGCAATGGTGTGGCCGGTGAATGGTCCGGCACCTGGCGCTTTACGACGGTCATGGAGACATCCGCCGATGACCCGGATCTGCACACTGAGCTTCCGGCCCGGATTGCACTGGAGCAGAACTATCCCAACCCGTTCAACCCTTCAACGCAAATCCGGTATACCCTGCCAGAAGCTGCCGAGGTGCGGGTGGAAGTGTTCAACCTGATGGGACAGCGGATTGATGTGCTGGTGGATGGGCATCAGCAGGCCGGAGTGCACGTCATTGCCTTTGACGCATCGCATCTGTCGAGCGGAATCTATCTGTACCGTCTGCAGACGCCTGAAAAATCGATCACCCGCCGGATGATGTTTGTGAAGTAGGGGATTTAAACCTGAACGTTGGCGGAAAGACTTATTCCGATACCCAGGTATCCAGGATAATTACATCCGTAGCGGTGTTATTGAAAATATTCTTTGTGAACTGTCCGAACCGGCGCTGTCCGGCTTTAAGCTCTTCCCCTGATATGTCATAGAAGAAGGAATCGCCGCCTGTCAGGATCTCAAAATAGACTTCATACTCCTCGATGGTGGCCGTTGCGCCGATGTTCTTCACACTGTATTCGACATCCACGAAAGTCGTGTCCCCCTCGGCCCGGTTGAACCAGGTGGTTACCTCGGCTTCCAGATCGCCCTTGGACGCTGAGGTATCTTCCTCCACCGGCTTCATGACCATCTGCGCAATCGCAACCCGGTCTTCGCGCACGGCCACACTTACAGAAGTATTGCTGAAGCCGTCCTTTCGGGCCTGGATGTTGTAGTTGCCGGTCGGCACGTCGCCGATAAAGAAGGAACCGTCTTCCTCCGTCAGGATGGCCACGGTGCCAGGCGAAGTCGATATGCTCACATTGCGGATGGGCTCTTCGGTTTTCGAGTGGATCACTTGCCCTTCGATATCGCCGAATACCTCGGTCATTACCGTCTCTTTTGAGCAGGAAAAAATCAGGGTGGGGAGCAGCAGTGCCAGGACTGCCGGCAGGTTCCAATTACGCATAGTTTATCAAATAATAATAGTAAGTGTATTGTAGTCAATGTAAAAAAAACGGGGGACTTTTGTTACCTGTTTTCGATGAACAACACAGCTCTCTTGGCTCAATTGGTCATTCTGCCTTCAACCTTTCAATGGCAGCCGAATTCCACTGCCATAAATTTGAAGCCCCGCCATGATTTATGACGGGGCTTCCGTTTGACTTATGATCAATCAGTTTTTGATCAGTTCTGATATACAGTTGCGCTGTTCCCGTTGCCTGTCACAGAAACAGTAGCGCTGTTGAAATCGGAGAACTGATCAATGGTTACAACATTGTCATTGCCGGCAATGCTGACGCCATCCGTAGTGTACCATAATGTACCGATACGGTTGCCATCCCCAAATTGCTGAATGACAACGACGTTATCATCACCTCTGATCACACCGGTGCTGATGTTGCCGTCACCAACTATGTTGATTGAAAGCTGATTATCAACGGGTTGGTGTGGCCAGCCAAGGGAGCCGATGGTCCAGCTTCCACGGTTGGCATCGCCCTTCATGTCCATGGTCACCACATTGTCACTGCCACGAAGCCCGACGCGATAATAGTTGTTATCACCCTCCTGGGTACCGATAACAGAATTATCGATCGAGCGAACCTGTTTGGTTTCAAAGTAGTTGCCATCACCGGTCTGGGTAAATTCAGCAATACTTCCATAAGAGCTGCCAAAAACACCTTGCTCTATAAGGACGCGGTTGCTGTTTCCCGTTTGCAGAACATCAGCTCTGTTGTCATCGCCGTGTTGTTCTACACTGGCGCTGTTGCCGTTTCCGTTAAACTGGCGTGCCCTCGCATTGTTTTCATATCCGTACTGCAACAAAGACACGAAACCTTCGCGCGCAGAACCATGCTGCATAAGTGCATAGTTCTTATCGCCAATTTGCACGACGATACCTTCATTGTCACCGTTGAAGGCATCAACAAATGCTCTGTTTTCATCTCCAACTTGCTCAACAGAATGGTCATTCCCTCTATTGGCCCAGGCACGTTGCTTTATAAATGCATCGTTTTCTGCTCCATCCTGCCTGATTGACGCCTCAGCACCGTTTTGGCCTTGTCCATTAAAGCCTTGTTCAATGCTTGCAGAGTTCAACGATCCAAACTGCTCAATGACGGCATCATTATCATTGCCGTTTTGAGAGAGGCTCGCATCATTATTCTGCGCAAACGCCAATCCTGAGCTGAAGACAATAGCAAAGAGCAGGGTCATGATATTTTTCATGGTTGGTCACCTTTTTTAGTATTTATTATAGTCGCGGCACCTTGAGTGCCGGACTCTTGGTCTGCCGCTGCTGTCACCTGTTTTCGATGATCAGCGCAGCTCCGTTGCCGCGCTGGGTCACGGACATGGGGATGCCCACACCACTTACTTCAAGAAAATGGCTGTTGCCAATCTGTTCATAAGACTGGTTTATACCATTTCCTGTGTGGATGAGGTTCAAGCGGTTATCGCTGCCAAACTGGGTTCCGTCAATGTTGTTGTCATCGCCGGTCAGGTCCAGCTTGACCCAGTTCCCCGTGCCGGCCTGACTCCATCCGACCTTGTTTCGATCTCCGATGGTGACTAGTTCGGCATAGTTCTGGGCTCCTCGTTGCGACAGGGCAGTATTGTTCATGTCGCCCATCTGGGTGATCATGGCCGTTTGCCTGTCTACCGTGGGCAGTTCCCGGATCTCCGGGCTGAAGGCAGGGAGCGTGATCACAAAATCGCTGCTGAAACTTCTCACAGCCTGATTGTGCTCGATCGAAACCTGCTCGGGGAACACTTCCCTGTCTACGTTCTGCGCATGGACTCCCATAGTACCCAGCAAAACGGCTAGTATGATTATGGCGAGTGTTTTCATTGCGTAATCCCGATTTTATGTGGTCTGCTTATGGAATACGACGTCCTTAATCCAAAAGACCTCTGTATTCCGGTGTTATATTATAAAGCCAGTCGCCGGCACAAGTCCGACGACTGGTCTTTTTACTGATCGGGTTAATCGCTCTGATTAATTGCTGCCAATCTGCAGTACGGTTGATGTGTTGCCATCGCCCAGTACCGTGGCGGTTGCATTGTGGGAGTCTCCATACTGTTGCATCTGGAGGAAGTTGCCGTCACCCATTACGGTGAAGCCTGCAGCATC
>SLNO01000015.1 GCA_007132975.1 Balneolales bacterium | reverse complement strand
TTCGCAGCAAAGTCACCGGGGTCCTGACGGAAACAAAACCGTTTTGGATCAGGTATTTGCCGAGGTCCATAGTGCTGTCCAGAACCCCGTTGTACAGAAATTCATTCAGCAGGCCGGTCGTTTTCTCCGCCAGGGCCATGACCTCTCCGCCGGAGTCGGGATGCGAAAGCCGGTAGCCGGCCATGTGCAGGTACTCGCGGCTCCACCAGGTGTAGACCGGCGAGAAAAGTATGAGCTGCTGCGAAAACGCAACACGGCTGTCCTGCTCGGTGAAATCGCGGAACAGCTCCGCGACCGATTTTTCAAAGCGGGTGGATGTGTATCGGTCCAGGATGAAAGGATGGAACGTGCTGCGAACGAACGGTTCATGCTCACCCATCATATCCATGGACGTGAGGAAAAAGTTGAGCAGTTTTTCACCGGCCGTGTATTCGCTGAAGTCGGGGATGGCGCTGACCATGGCACGGTAGCGGTCCGTCAGATGGCAATAGTACGCATCCACCCATTCATCGGTGCTGGAGAAATGCGAACGGATCAGATCAAGCGGCGTCTGAGTGATCTGCGCCAGGTCGGGAAGGTCCAGCCGGGTGAAATCCCGCTGTCCGGCCGATGCCAATGCCTCCACAAGCTGTATCTGGCCGCTTAAGTGGTCGCTGTCAGTTCCATTGTTCTGGGCGCTTTCCGCCAGTTCCAGTTCCGATGGGCTGCGATTTCCATCGCTTGCCGCTGCGCTATTTTCCGCTTTACTTGCCATTGCCATTGCGTTTTAGCCGGTGGATTTTGTTTGAGGTGCCGCGCTTTTTTCGTTGCTGCTTTTAGAATTCTGCTGTAGTCATGCAGATTTTGAATCTGACTCCTGCCGGATGCTCCTCTGCAACCCGGGTTGCGTCAGGTTTACCGTAATTTCAATGTCATCAAACCACGCTGGTCGCGATCGAAATCAGGACACGGACGGCAATTTCCGATCGCCGCATCCACCCAAGTGAATGATGAGCCGGCGTTTTGCTGTTGAATATTTCATGTGCTTGAATCAAATTAGATTCATTAGGTCACATAGAATGTCCATGATGTTTTTAACCATGCTCCTGTAAATCCGGGAGATGTCCGGTCATGGACATTTCATCTGAGTTAACGCACGGGGGCGGTATTAGATTCCAAGCACGCCGCGGTCGCGATTGGCTGATGCGGACGACTTGAAAAGTCCTGAAGGTCGTCATGCTCTGTGCAAATCACCCCGGGCCAACATCCAGCCGGATCCACAAAAACGAATGCCGTAACAAAACAGTGCCTGCGGATCAAAGACCCGAACAGCCGATCCATGGATCCGGGAAACCGGAACGTGGACAAGAACGGACAGACCGCGGATCTGAGCAATCGGATCGCGGACTTGGCCAGTCGCATCACGTACCTGGCCAGCCGCTCCACGGACCTCCGCGTTACAAGCGGGACGCCCTCTTTCTGGGTCTGAGTGCCGTCTTCCTCACGGCGCTGGTGATGGGCAACATCATTGGCACCACCAAGTTCATCCAGCTCTTCTCGGTCAGCCTTCCCTCGTGGATGCTCCCCCTGGTGCCCGAACTGGTACGCGACGGCGGGCAGTACAGCATGATCATACCCGTCGGGCTCCTGGCCTTCCCCTTCACCTTCTTTGTCACCGACCTCATATCCGAACTGTTCGGCCGCAAGAAAGCCCAGCTGCTGGTCTGGGTGGGATTTGGCATGAACCTGTTCATGCTGGCCGTGATGACCGCCAACTATTACCTGCCGGATGCCTCGGGGGTGAGCGGGGGCGCCACACTGTTCGACGGCGTCTACGGTTTCATGGTCGGCAATACCATCGGCAGCATGATCGCCTACCTGGTGGCGCAGACGGTGGACGTCCAGCTGTTCCACTTCTGGAAACGGTTCACAAAGGGCAAGCACCTCTGGCTGCGAAACAACGCATCCACCATGGTCAGCCAGCTGGTTGACTCCACGGCCATCCTGTCCATCCTTTACTTTGCCGGCAATCTTGGCGACAGCGTCACAGGGCTTGGGGCACTGTTCATCCTCATCGTAAACTCCTACCTGTTCAAATTTTTCTCGGCACTGTTCGATACCCCCGTTTGTTATGCCGCCGTCCATTATTTAAGGGACTATTACGAAGATCCCGAAGGATACCGCCTCCCGGAGCGCAAAACGGCCACCAAAAAAGCGTGACCCCGCATTGTGCGGAAGCTCTGAAATCACTATTGTTGCTGACGATATTTCGTCGTGACCGGATCGGCACGCGGGACGGCAGCAATCAGCTTACTACTATTATATATGACAAACTCATTCTGGCGGGAAGCGCTGGACCATATTCCCGGACTTTTTTTGATTTTCAGGGTGGATGAAAAAGAAGACGCCCATCTCATCTTTGCCAATTTGCACATCAGGGATGTTCTCGGGTACAAGCCCGAGGAGTTTGTGCTGGCTTCGGAATCCAAAAGCTCACGGGTTCAAACGGAGATTTCTGCCCTTATTGATCAGATTGCAGAGAAAAGCCGAAATGGGGATGGAGGGGACCGGCCAGTCTGCCGTTTCCACTCAAAACGCGCCGAACCCCACGATTTCCATTTCACCTTTCGCATTTTCACCGTCAAATCGTCACCGCATCCCTTCATTGCGGTTTCGCTGGAACCGGCGGTCGGGCAGGATGTCGCAGGGAGCACCGAATCGTCGGTGTCCGGACAACGGAATACCGGTTTTGTCGCCGGGTCGCCGTTGATGCAGGCGCTCATGCGCAAGGTGGATGCGCTGGCGGATCAGCAGGTCCATCTGCTCTTCCGGGGCGAGCGTGCCACCGGCAAGCGCACCCTGGCGCGACAAGTGCTTCAGGGGGAGGAGCTGCGGGGTGCCCGCTGCCTTGAGTGGAACCTGGAGGCCATGCCTGTCTCCGAACAGAACAAGGCCGTAGACCGTCTCTGCGGAAAGGGAACGGATCCGGGACTGGGTTCCGGAGACGCAGGACTGTCATTGCTGGTAATCGAGATCAGCCTGCTGACAGAAGCCAACCAGGTAAAACTCCTGGACTGGCTTCGCGACAGGCAGGATGCCGGGGCGGTGACCCGCATTCTGGCCACCACATCCTTCCTGCTGGAAGAGCGCATGCAGCAGGGCGAGTTTTCGGCCGATCTCTACTATTTCCTGAGTCTTGAAACGCTGCTGCTTCCACCGTTATCACAGCGTCGCGACGACCTTCGCCTGCTGACAGAGCAGTGGGTGCGTGCCGCGGCTGCGGTACTGGATCTTGGGCAGCTTCAGATACCAGGCCGTGTCATGGAGCAGGTGCTCGGGTATGACTGGCCCGGCAACTTCCAGGAATACAGGGAGGTGATGCGGCGCTCGCTGCTGGCTTCCCCGTCCGGCTCATTCCGGCTTGTGCTGCAGGATCCCGCCGAGGAGCCGGTGCAAGACACCGGGCGGGCGGAACGCACCGCAGGGGCGGAAGAAGAATCCGCGGGACAAACGGCTCCTGGCCCGCATGCCGCAGGTGGTGCCGGAGATGAGCTGCTCGAAGGGGAGGTGCTGCCTTTTGACGAGATGAACCGCAGGTATCTGGAGAAAGTACTTGAGCGGACCGGGAACAAGATCTACGGCGAGGACGGTGCTGCAAAACTGCTCGGGATGAAGCCGACAACTCTGCAGAGCAAGCTCAAGAAACTGGGAGTGCGCTGAGGCTGTTTCTGTCGACGGTTTTTTACCGTTCCCGTACCCATACACTGCACGCATTTGGATTAATACATTTGCCGCCATTGTGTTACCGAACGGGGTCTTCTTGCGGCACTGTAAAAATGGCCATGTCCGTGCCTGTGCGCGAGGCCTTCTCCCCCAAAAATATCGGGAATTTTTCCAAAATAAAGTTTGACAAGTGTTGGATAAAGGGTGTATATTTGGAGTCTGCCATTAAAAACGGGCAGGATGTTCTTTGACCGGATGGAAAGACAAGAAAATCGCATA
>SLNO01000087.1 GCA_007132975.1 Balneolales bacterium | reverse complement strand
TGGGGGGCTTCGGTGGATGAGCAATCGGGGATCTGGCGCTATGAATACCTGGTCACGCCCGAGCAGTATGTCATGGACACGCACTTCACCGATGGCGCCTTCAGTACGCCAAACACGGAGGTGGTGATCACCAGCGGAGAAGGGGTGCATCAGAGTCTGGCATTTGATTTCGTGGATGAGATGTATGTCCACGTAAGGGCGGTGAACAATGCCCGCCAGGCCAGCGATATCCTTACGGGAGATCCCATGGTGGCTGAGGATCCGACGCGGCCAACCCTGCCGGTTGCTGTTGGGGTAAAGACGCCGTCGGATATCCGGATCTACATCACGTTGCGTTCCTATGATCCGGAAAGCGGTATCATGGGTCACCAGTACTCGATAGGAACAAGCCCGGGTGCGACAGATGTGCGCCCCTGGCCGGGTATTGATGTCATGGATCTAACGGACATGTCGATCATTCCGGCGGGCGCTTCAAATACGCCCAATATAAAGGTGCCCATAGACGATCTGCCATCCGGGACCGATCTTTATTTCAACGTCAGAGGGGTAAATGGCATGGGCCAGGTGTCCCGGGTTGCCTCCACAGGGCCCTATTTCCGAGAAAGGGTCATTTCACTTACTCCCGAACTTACGCTCTCCGTGCGATCCGGGAATCACCTTCAGGTGACAGTTGACGGACTTGCAACGGATGACATGCGGCATGCTGTTGAAAGGCTGGAAGCCAGAGTGCGATATCACGATGGAAAACAATCCAGCACACTGCATGACTGGAAGCTTATCGGTGGATCTGAAATGCAAGGTTTCAGATCCAAGACCTCGACAGCCAGCTTCTTGATCGGAGAGGGGTATGATATGGAGGGCGTGACGGTGGATATCAGAAGCACGGACAGTGGTGGATTGACAACCGTGGTTTCTGAAACGTATGCATCGGATTCGCTGTATAATCTGGGATCTACCGGCAAGCTGGATGCGTCCACATCATTAACCGGGGGAACCAAGATCGTTTTTTAATGACCTCTAACCACACCGAGCAATGAATATCTCGAAAGCACTGAGCAATTACGTGACGCAAAAAGCCGGATGGATTGCCCCGCTTGCTGCGCTTCTGCTTTTTTCCGCACCGGTGAAAGGACAGGAGTTCATGATGGTCCTGACCCCGGAAGACGGTCTGTACATCTATCAGACCGAACAGCCCCGCCTTGGCAGCGGTTTTAATGTCTACCGGACCGTTGACGGCGTGGAACAGCTTCTCACGGAAGAGCCATTTTTCCCGGCATCGAACGGAGTGGATTTCCAGGCTATGGCAGGCAGCATCTACCAGCAGCTTGCCGATGACATTGAGGCACGGAGTGCCCAGGAGTTGTTTCTGGAACTGCGTGGCAACCGGTCCCTCAGCCTTTTCCTGAGCCTGATCTACCCTGAGATCGCCATTGCCCTCGGCCACCTCTACGTCGATCCCGATCCGGTGCTCGGGCGACCGGTAACCTACCGTCTTGAGAGGGTCAGCAGCCGTGGCATCCCCACCGGGGAGGAGCTGGTTGAGCAGCTTGTGGTGGATCCGGAACCCATTGATATCCCGCTTGCGACCCGAATCGAGGCGGAACGCACAGGCAACCGGGTGCGGGTGTCGTGGCAATATCCCGAGACATCTGTCGCAGGCAGCCATGTGGTAAGGTTTGATGTGTTTGTGCGTCCGGCCGGCGCGTCGGGCTATCGCAAGGTGACCGAGCGAAGTGTTGTGCGACAAACCGGAATGACGCGGTTCGAGTTCGCATTCATTCTGGATCCGGGTGCGCAGGAGGCCGATTTCGTAATCCAGGCCGTGGATCACACCGGTAAAAACCAGCGGGCAACCGAGCCGGTCCGGCTGAAACTTGTCGACGCAAGCGTACCGTCGGCCGTTAACGAGGTCTATTCCTCAAGGCGGGACCGGAATATCGTGCGGCTGACCTGGCCGGTAAGCTTGGAGCCGTTTGTTGCCGGCTATCATGTGGACCGGCTGGACTACGAGACCGGGGAGCGGGTACGGCTCACCAAAGAGCTGATCGATCTAATGAACCCTGTCTTTATGGATGATACCGCCGAAGGCGGGCAAAGCTGGTACTATTATGTGATTGCCGTGAGCCAGACCGGCGTGGAAAGCGAGGACGGCAACCCTGCCATTGTTTTCATAGAACGCCAGGTGCCGCCCAATCCGCCATCCAACCTCATCGCAACCATTCTGACCGATGAAGGGGTTGTGCGCCTGGACTGGACCGCTTCGGAGAAAGACGACCTCTTCAATACCTATGTGATCCTGCGGCGCATCCACTCCGAGCAGCGCAACCTGCCGTTTTCTCAGGTGAACCTCGGCAGGGTAACCGGCTCGCGCTACATCGACGAAGGTATTGCAGGCATAGGGCTCACAGAGGGTGTTTTCTACGAATACGCCGTGGCCGCCGCCAACGTGCACGGCCTGCGCAGCGACACCGTGTTTGCCGTGATGCAGATGCCCGATCTCACACCGCCCGACCCGCCCGCCACGTTCCGGGCAGAGATAGACCGCGGCATACGGATGAACCTCAGCTGGGGAGCCTCGCCCTCGCCGGATGTCGTGACCTACAACATATACAAGGTTGCAGCCGGCAAGGATACGGCATTGGTGCAGATGCCGCGCAACCGCAGGTTTATTGTGGATGAGAACGTTGTGCCCGGAAACCATTACCGCTACTTCGCCACGGCCGTTGACTCCGCCGGTAACGAGAGCCTGCCGTCGCGCGTGGTGGATATCATGATGCGTGACTTTGCCCCGCCGCCTTCTGTACGCAACGTGCAGGCCGTGGCAGTTGAGGATGGCGTGCAGCTCAGATGGGAGGCCTCTTCATCCAATGATGTCGTCGGTTATCTCGTCTTGCGATCGGAGCTTTCGAACGGTGTCTACGTGATGCTGACCCAGGAACCGGTAGAGGATGTCAACTGGGTGGATACCGGGGGACGCACCGGAAAATGGTATCGGGTCCATGCGGTGGATGTCTCGGGCAACCGGAGCCGTCCCAGCGCCCCAAGACAGGCGATTAGAAATAATTGATTTAAAAATGTATTAAATATAAGAGCCGCTATTCCTGGTTTCTCGTATACCTGCAGATGGATCAGGTGGGGTGGTGATGGAGCAGGTGGTCAGGGTTTTACGGGGATGAGGATCTGCCCGTGGTTCTTGCCCGGGCGGGGGTGCTGCATGGCGATTATGACCAGGTCGCATTTGTGAAATGCTAATTGTTACGTCACACCTACGGATTGCGGCTAGATGTACCGCTGAATGCGGAAGGAGTCGGCCTTGCTTTATTGTAAGGGGGAATCCAGAGGCTTCCTGGAGTCCGTGCTGTTCGTCGGGAGCCTCAATTGCAAAAGTGATTCATCAACTGTCATGCATCGTGAAGATCGCACAGATAAAACTCGTGAATCTGCTCCTCAGGGCTAATCTGGTTTATTTACGTATCAGGTGCCTGTATAAATAAGCCGAAGTGAACAGTTGAGGAAATCATGTAGTAAAGTTCACAAGTCCCAAATAATTATTTTCAGCTTGTTCAAAGAGAGCCATGTGTGTATGATGTTGATAAGTAACAACTTGGCGCCTTAACAAAAAATTCATATTTTCTCTTTTGTCTTTACGTGCAGGTTTTTTATGTTATTAGCTACAGGTTCAATAACATCAAACCCGAACGCGTCCCACACACAAGGGCAGGTGTCCAGGTGAACTACATAGGGGTTAAATACAACAGTAATCAAGGAGCTTTCGTCACCGTGTTCAAAGGACAAGCCATTGTAGCAATTCTTTTGCTTCTATTGATTTTTGGAGCCGTCCAGGCCTTTGGCCAGGGGATCCAGGACCGTCGGGTGGCCGACACCGACATCAGGGTGTTCACCTCATCGGGGAGCATCTCGACCGAGGCGCACGGCTACACGACCACGCGCGATGTGAGCCGCCGTGCCCCTCTGGGCAACG
>SLNO01000150.1 GCA_007132975.1 Balneolales bacterium | reverse complement strand
GATCGAGGACGGTCTGGATGAAGGGGAGGATGTCGTTTTCCACGGCGCCTTCCGCATCGACAGTGAATTCCAGCTGGCCGACCGCTTCAGCATGATGAACCGGGAGCCGGGCACAGGAGCGGTACCGGTACATGACCACGGTGAACGTGACGACCATGACGGGCACGGGACCCCATCCACCCACGACTTGGACGATCACGACGGGCCGTTCGATGATGTGCCGGAGGAGTTCCGTGCGCAACTGACGGAGGCGGTCCACGATTACATCCGCGGCAAGAACGCCCTGGTGGATTCGGACCTGTCCGGCACGCAGGAGGCGTTCGGGGAATTCCGCGCGGTGTTGGAGGCGATCGGCGAGCACGGGCTGCCGGGATCGGGTCATCAGGCCTGGATGCAGGGTTACGTGGCGCTTCATGAGCAGGCCGGTGACCTTGTGGATGCGAGCGATCTGGATGAGGCCCGCACTGCCTTCCGCGGGTTGTCGGGCGATCTGGTCCGCGCCGTGAAAATGTTCGGCATCGAAGGTGCGGTCTACCGCCAGTACTGCCCGATGGCTTTTGACGACGAAGGCGCTTACTGGATCAGCGACGAGGAACAGATCCGCAATCCTTATCTTCCAGAGACCATGTTGATGTGCGGCGAAGTCATAGAAAGTCTTTCAAGAAACTAAAAGGATGCGAATGCAAATTGCCATTGTTCTATACCCCGGGTTTACCGCTTTGGATGCGATTGGCCCTTATGAGGTGCTGCGGTTCCTGCCGGACAGCGAAGTGTGTTTCGTGGCACACCGGACCGGTCCCGTGACGGCCGACAGCGGGGTGCTCACACTGCAGGCGACCCATACGTTTGAAGAGACCCCAAAACCTGATATCGTCGTTATCCCTGGATCGGACATTACTACGGTTCAAAACGCATCAGAGGAAGTGCTGCTTTCGTGGGTACGCAAGGTGCATCAGAGCAGCCGATTCACGCTTTCGGTATGTACAGGGGCATTGATCCTGGGTGCGGCCGGCTTGCTGTGGAACTGTCCAGCAACCACGCACTGGTATGCCATGGATGCGCTTGCGGAGTACGGTGCGCTTCCGCAAAAGGGGCAGCGGATTGTAACATGTGGCAGCCTCATCACGGCGGCCGGGGTGTCGGCGGGGATCGACCTGGGACTGCATGTGGTTATGGAACTGGCCGGAAGGGAAGAGGCCGAGCGCATCCAGCTGATCCTGGAGTACGATCCGGAGCCGCCGGTCAGCAGCGGACATCCTGACAAGGCCTCACGCGCCGTCGTGGACCAGGCGCTCAAACGCCTGACAGACATTTGAGACATTTTTTTTACTTCAAAATCGATCCAGATAACACCAAAAATGGAGAAACAAACATGAAATACCTGGCAGCAGCAACCCTCATCGTCCTGACAGCCGCTTGCGGAGGCAATGGCGATCACGCACATTCCGAGCATTACGGCGACATGCACGGCCACCAGCAGGAACACATCCACCAGGATATTGACCGCCTTGATGAAGTCGAACGACGCGAGGGGGATGCGCCCCATGCCCTCGCCGGAGCACCGGCAGAAATGTTTGACGCTATCCTGGATGCATACCTCCAGCTTTCGGATGCGCTCGTACAATCTTCGGCAACCGATGCCGCGGAATACGCCGGACAGCTGCACGAGAAAGCTGGTAGCTTTGATGCCGAGATGCTCGACCAAGCCATTCGCAGCGATGCTTCAGGATGGATTGAAACGGTGCGCCAGCGCAGCCGTGAAATCGCAGGCGAATCCGATGTGGAAGAGCAGCGCAGATCCTACCATGAGCTTTCCGAAACGCTGATCACTATGGTGGAGATGTTCGGCCATCAGAAAGGCGTGCTGTACCATCAGCGGTGTCCCATGGTCAACGGCGGCAACGGCGACTGGCTGAGTGTGCAGGAGGGCATCCTGAATCCATACCATGGCGACCGCATGCTGCGCTGCGGGATGACCGTGCGCGTACTGTAGTACAGGTCATGAGGAAGAAGTGAAGCGGTCCCGCCGGTCACCTCACCGTTTCTGATGTTGAAGCCCGGCCACGGGATTCTGTTTGAGGAAACCGCGGGGCCGGGTGGATTGCTGCATGGAGGCTATGGGATGTGCCTCAAATGTGGGATGTACCTGAAATGTAGGATGTACCTGAATTGTGGGATGTGTCTCAGAGTTTCCTGAGCATCTCCCGCATGTTGCTTTTCCAGCGCTCGTCGTCGCTGGTGTGGATGTCCTGCTCCAGGCCTTTCTGCAGCACCCGCCGGGCCTCGTCTTTTTCACCGATGGTGATCAGGAATTCGGCCTTGTCGTGGTAGTAGAGGATGAAATGGGGGTCCAGTTCGATGGCACGCTCAAAAGCAGCGCGGGCGCTCTCATTGCTGGCGCCTTCCGGTGCTCCGCCAAAAAGGGCGTTGGCGGCCAGGCGCTCAAGGCGGGAGAGGTTGGCCGCGCGATGGTGCCAGTTGCCCAGCACGTTCCAGGCCCGTGAGTATTCGGGGTCCAGTTCGACCGCTTTCTCGGCGTTTTCACGGATTTCGGTGGACATGCGGATCCGCTCACGCGCGCCCACGCTCTGCGCTTTGCGTCCGACAGCCGCCGCATAGGCGAAAAAGGCCCCTGCCTGCTCAGGATGGGCTTCCCGGAGGATTTTTGCGTATTCAAACGCCTCGTCATAATGGGCTTCTTCGGCGGAGCTGCGGGTCTGCCTGTGGCCGATGGCGGTGTGCAGCATCACAATGTTCCAGAGTGCATCGTAGTTGTCGGGCTCCAGTTCCAGCGCGGACTTGAACGCGGCCAGTGCTTCTTCATCCTGAAAATTTTCGGACAGTTCAAAAGCGCGGTTGAGCCGGGTTTCAAAATCATCGGCATGTGCGGTCGTTGCGGTGAGGCTGGTGACGGTAAAAAGGCCAAGCAGCAGGGTACAACACGCTAACAGGAGACGTGATTTCATAGGTTTATACTTTTTTGATTGATAAGGATATATAGAATGTCCATGACGATTTTGATCATGTTACTGTGTGTCCGGGGCTGTGCCTGGTCATGGACATTTCATATCGTTCGATTTTATGTTTAGAGGAAAGCTGTGTATCATCAGCAGATAAGATACAAAAGCAATCGAAAAAAAATCTTATGCAGCAGATTCTGATTATGGGGAGCGGAGCCGTGGGTGGATATTACGGGGTCCACCTGGCCCGCATCAATGGGCTGGATGTGACATTTGTCGCCCGGGGTGCGCATCTGGTGGCGTTGCAGCGCCGCGGGTTCCGGATAACCGGCAAGGCGGATATTCACCTGCATCCAGTGCAAGCCGTTGAGGACCCTTCTGCATTATCGCAGCCGCCGGATCTGGTCATCATGGCGGTCAAGTCCTACGACACGCCGGAGGCGATCCGGCTGATCAGGCCGGTCGCAGCCCCGCACACCCAGATCCTGACCATCCAGAACGGCCTTGAAAACTACGAGCTGCTAGGCGAGGAGTTCGGCAGCAGCAACGTGATCCGCGGCTTCTGCAAGATCGGGGCAGAACTGACCGCGCCCGGGGTTATCGACTACCGCGGCCTTTCGAGCGTGGTTTTCGGGGAAGAGGACGGAACCCCATCCAACCGGGTATTGCAGCTCCAGAAAATGATGGAACACGCCGGCATCAAGGTGGAAGTGAGCGGTGACATCCGCAGGGATGCCTGGCTCAAGTTTCTCTGGAACGCGATTTTCAACATGTTGACGGGGATCACCGGGGCCACTACCGACCGGATTTTCGAGGATGAGGACGCCTATGGCATCGCATGGCAGCTGTTCTACGAGATGCAGGCGGTGGCGGGCGCCCAGGGAGTGCGCATCACCGACAAGGACGGGGCCGCCGTGATCGAAGAGACACGCGCTTTCGGGGCGTTCCGCACATCCACCCAGCAGGACCATGAGAAGGGAAAACCGCTGGAATATGACGCTTTCTGCGGATATATTGTCCGGAAAGCGGCGGCCTTCAAGCTGGCCGTGCCCGTGAACCGGACGCTCCTCGCGCTATACCGGCTTCTGGAGGATAATGAGTGACTTTACGAGGCAACAATGAAGATTGGCATTATTTCTGACACGCACGACCATGTCCGCAACATCACCAGGGCCGTGTCGCTTTTCCGCAAGGAGGATGTGCGGCGGATCCTGCACGCCGGCGACTTCTGCAGTCCGTTCACCGTGCCGCTGTTCAAGGGGTATGAGCTGGACGCGGTTTTTGGCAACAACGACGGTGACCATTTCAGGCTGCTGGGCAAATTCCGCGAAAACGGCCAATCCATCCACAATGAGTTTTTCAGCACGGAAGTGGACGGGTGCCGCATTGCCCTGTACCACGGCACGCAGCCGGCCATCACCGATGCGCTGGTCCGGTCCGGGAGCTACGACCTGGTGGTGGCCGGACATACGCACCAGGTGGTCAATGAGATGCATGGCGCCACGCGGCTGCTAAATCCGGGATCGGCGCACGGCTTCGATGCCGGTGCCACCGTGGCTGTTTTTGACACATCGACGCGCGAGGCCGTCATCCATACCCTGTGACGGACGGCACACTCCGTCGGTTTGGGAAACCGTGCCGGATAAAAACATCGCGCGAGCAGTTCGGAGGGGGCAAAGCGGGTGGATGCGGTTGTCTGTTAGAGCCGGGTTTTCCGGCCTGCACCGACAGCTCAGCGCATGTTGCCGATGAGGGCTTTGGTGAAGATGCGGGTGCTGCCGTCGCCGCCAAGGTCCCCCGTGATGACGTTTTTGTCCAGCAGGGTCCGGTACAGTGCCTTGCGGATCATCTCCGCTTTTTCGGTTTCGCCGATGTGCTCGAGCATCATGAGCGCCGAGAGCAGCAGCGCCGTTGGGTTGGCCTTGCCTTGTCCGGCAATGTCCGGCGCCGATCCGTGGACAGCTTCAAACATGGCATGCTGGTCGCCCATGTTGGCCGATCCGGTGACCCCAAGCCCGCCCACCAGACCTGATGCCAGATCGGAGAGGATGTCGCCAAACAGGTTGGTGGTCACGATGATGTCGAAAATCTCCGGACGGATCACCATCTGCATGGCGGTATTGTCCACAATCATATCGTTGAATGCAATGTCGGGATAGTCCTTGGACACCTCCTGCCCGACCTTCAGGAACAGCCCGGTCGTGTATTTCAGGATGTTGGCCTTATGGACGAGCGTGACCTTTTTGCGGTCGTGTTTTATCGCGTACTCAAATGCGGCCCGGATGATCCGCTCGCTGGCATCGCGGCTTACAATGGCGATGGATTCGGCCTGGTTCTGCTCCTCATCCACCCAGCGTTCCCGACCGATGTACATACCCTGCGTGTTTTCCCGGAAGGTGACCATGTCTACGCTGCCGAAATGGGTTGGCACACCGGGCAGGGTGCGGGCCGGACGGATATTGCTGTACAGATCAAACCGTTGCCTGAGGGCAACATTGATGGAACGGAAGCCGCTCCCGACCGGAGTGGTGAGCGGGCCCTTGAGGGCTATTTTGTGCTTGTCGATGAGCTCCACAGTCTCATCCGGCAGCGGATTGCCCGATTTCTCGTAGGCCTCCATGCCAGCGAGCGCCGGGATCCAGTTGATATCCGCTTTGGCGGCTGCAAGTATTTCTGTTACGGAATCCGTGATTTCCGGTCCGATGCCGTCTCCTTTGATCAGGACAATGTCGCGCATAAATGTACTTTGGCTATGCTGTTACAGGGGATTTTCGTGGCGGTATAATAGCAAATATTCCGGTCTTCATCACCCTTTAGACGGCTTCACATTGCCCCATGTGTGTAAAAAAGTATAAAAACTGGTCAAATTGCTACGGATTTGAACGCTACGGCATGTGCAATGTTGATTATAACAGATACTATGAACAAAAATGGAGGCACCATGAAAAGGCATCAGAGAAACACATCCATATCAGGAATAGTGCGTAAAACAGCAGTAGTAACGCTGTTGGCATTGTTTGTAAGTCCGGCTGCCAGGGCGCAAATGGAAACAGGAATGGATTTGGTGGAATCCGCTTCACAGTTTGCCCAGATTACCTATTTCCACACACTCGTTGTGGAAACCGGGCTTGAGGAAAAATTGCGGGAAGAAGGACCTTTCACCATTTTCGCGCCTACCAATGAGGCATTCAATCAACTCCCGGACGGCGTGATGGAAGGCCTGCTCGAAAATCCCGATGAGTTGAGGGATATCCTGCGGGCCCACATAAGTTCGGGAACCATGCTTGCCGAGCAGCTCTCCAACGTCGATAACATGCCCACCCATCAGGGTGCCGTGTTTGAGGTCCAGCAAAGCGAGGATGGAATATTTATCGGTGAGGCCATGCTGGTCGCAGCGGATGTAGTGGCGACTAACGGCGCGATCCATGCCATCGACACAGTACTTATCCCCTGACCCTGCGCGTCATAATTTTCGAACCACGACCATGGTCATGTCGTCATTCAGCGGGGTGGATGAGGTGAAGCGCTTCATTGAAGCTGTGAGTTGTTCCAGCACTTGTTCCGCTGAAAGCCCCTGCTGACGGGCGATTTCTGAGATGAGCCGTTCCTCCCCGTACATCTGTCCCGACGGGCTTGTCGCCTCCGTCACGCCGTCAGTATAAAAGACAAGCATATCTTTTGGCGACATGGTTAGTGATACCTCCGAGAGACTTCGCTCAAAATCGTCTGTGCGGGTAAGGCCGATAGCCAGTCCGTTGGACCGCAGCATCTCTGCTTTTTGGTCGCGATGGTTCATCAGGATGGCGGGATTGTGTCCGGCCCGGACGTATTTAAGCGAGCCGTCACGTACATCCAGAAGTCCATAGCAGATGGAAATGAAACTTCCCCGCCGGGCATTGTCGTAAAACAGGCGGTTCATCCGGGTCAGCAGCGGTACCGGTTCCGGAATTTCTTTGACCAGGCTCTGGAAAATGCCCTTGACCATGGTCATGAAGAAAGCGGCCTGGATCCCTTTGCCGCTTACATCGCCGATCACAAAAGCCATCCGGTGATCATCCACTGGAATAACATCATAGTAATCACCACCGACGTCAAATGCGGGATGGCAACTGGCCGCCACCTCCATACCGTCCAGTTTGGGCAGGTTGACCGGCAGAAAAGACTGGTGGACCTGGTGCGCGATTTCCAGTTCGCGTTCCACACGCTGTTCCCGCGCAATTTCAAGGATGTAGGGAGGGGTGAGTTCCGGCAGGTGGCCGTATTTTTTCCCATAATTTGCCAGGACGATCCCGCCGGCAAGAAACAGACCGGAAACCCCAAGGAACGACCATGAGAGCAGGGCATCCGGCGACCCGGCCACCATCCTTCCGTCCACCGTGCTCCAGACAACCAGGAACACGAAAATGGCCACGATCTGGGCAAGCAGATCCTGTCGCAGGAAAAACCAGGCGGCAGCCATACCCGGGACGAGCCAGAACGCGAAAATCACCAGAGAATCGGGAGTGATGACCTGATGAGAGGAGAGAATGGTGAAGGCAAGCCCACCGCTCACCACCAGCAGCAACTTGTTTTTGCGGTTAATACGAACCCATGCCAGGAAACAGCCAAAAATTCCGGTTGCAATTATGATTGTCCAGAAGAGGTTCCGGACGATTATCTGCCAGAAGGGGAAGAGGTAGCTGTCGGCATAGAACATCTGGTCATCAAGCAGGCTCAGGTAGCTGTGGTCTGAAAGCGTGTACATCAGTGCCGCAAGTCCCAGCAAGACGAAGGCACCCAGTATTCCTGCGGCTACTGCGTTGCCAAGGGAGCTGCTGTACAGATATCCGAGCCGGAGCATGGTCAGGGTGTTGATCTTTTCCGGCCAAACTTCACGGCTAAGCGATTCCCCGAGACCGCTGAGCATGAAAACGAAAATTCCGAAAATAACGGAAACCACAATGATGATGAGTACCAGTGCGACGATCTGCAGCAGCTGCTGATCGATCAGGGTGAACGCGGCACTCTGGAAGAGCATCTGGATCATGTGCAGTGCCAGGAGGATAGCAGCAAAGGCACCATAGATGGTGGCGGTGCGCATATCCACCAGACGGTGGAAAATGCGCCGCACAAACAGGGTGATGAGCAGCAGCAGGGCGATGATGAAAAAGATGACCCGGGCGAAGTCACCGGTCGATTCCGATTCGGTTACGGGCTGGCCGCCAATGAAAACCACCTGTCGGATCTCCTGCAGGTGTCCATGGGGGTTGAGACGCACCGTCACCCGGGGCAGGTGTTCGAAAATTTCGGCTTCCGGAACCAGTACGGCGTTGATGAGGCGCTCCCCGTGCTGCTCCGAGCGATAGACCGAGTCCACCCGCATCAAGTAATTATCCCAGACCGTGCCTTTGAGTGCCGGTCTGAGGTCTTGATACTCAGGCACATCGGGGATTGAAACGGGTGGATGGGAGTCCGGCCGGCGGTAACCGGTTCCGCTCCGATCATTCATTTCAGATGAGATTACGGCCCCGTCAGGGGAGTGCACCGTGCGAAAAACCGTGACACCGAGTGGCTGCCGGTAGCTCTCCATGGTGATGGTCACATCCTCATGTTCGGCTGTATCAATCCAGGTGACCTGCCAATAGTAGGAGGGGATGAACCTCAGGAACCCGTTGCGGATGAAATCTGACAGTTTCCTCTTTCCAAAATAGGCGACCTGGCGCTTCAGCAGGGCATCGTTGGTGCGAAACACGATAAACGGCTCAAGCGCGGCTGGATCGAATCCGGATTGCTCCAGGAACTGTCGGGAATTCGCAATAACCATCTCCCGTTCGGCGGGTTCGGGCAGTTCTGCCGGTGGATGCGACCAGGGCATCAGCAGCAGGAACAGCAGCAATCCGACAAGTGCCGGGACGATAAGCCAGGTGTATTTCAGAGGTGAATTTCCCACGTTCAAAAGGCTGGTTTAGCAGCAAATATCAGCAAATGGATGCTTCGGCGAATGTTCAGCAGCATTGTGGCTGGAGACAGGAACTGATGCAACAATACGGGCCAATTGACGCCATGTTTCAAATATGATTTCAGGGTTTTGCAAAATGGCGTATATTGCCCGCTAATACCTATTTACAATATATATAATTTCCCATTCCGACAAGTCCATGCCAGACAAAAAGAGAATTCTGGTAGTAGAAGATGAGATGATAGTGGCCCATAGTATCTGTGCGGGCCTCGAGCGCATGAATTATGCGGCTGTCGGTCCGGCAGGAAATGCGGCCGACGCCATACGTATTGCTTTGGAGGAGAAGCCGGACCTTATCCTGATGGACATCCATCTTGGCAAGAAGCCGGACGGTATCGAAGCGGCTGAGACCATCCTCAAAGAGCAGATCATCCCGATCGTCTATGTAACAGCACATTCCGATCAGCACACCATTGACCGTGCAAAGGCAACCGGGCCGTTCGGGTACATCCACAAACCGTTCAGTGAAAACGAGATCCGCTCGGCCATAGAGACGGCGCTGTATAAACATGAAAAGCAGCTTGAGGTCAACAGAAGCGAGCGGCTGTTATCCATAACACTGCAGAATATCGGCGATGCGGTGATTGCCACCAACCGGGACCTTGTCATTACCTATGCCAATCAGATTGCCGAAACGCTTTTAGGGGCAGATGCCGGTGAGCTACCGGGCAGCAATCTGAAAGAGGTGATCCAACTGGTCAGCGAGCAGGGGTATCTTCCTGTGGATTGGCCCGGGGAAGAGCTTATGGGGCAGTCGGAGCGCTGGTACCTGCCGGAAGACTGTCTGATTGCGGGAAAGGACGGCGGGCCGATCCCGGTCAACGGTTCGCTTGCGGCCATTCGTGACCATAACGCCAGACCGTTCGGAATTGTTGCCGTATTGCGTGATATGCGCAGGGAGCGTAAGCACGCTCTCACTACCCAGATCCGCAAGGAGTTCGAAAATGTAATCAACGGTATACGTGGCCGGCTCATGCAGGAGATGGCGCCCGACATCTCCGCTATCCTTGGAATGATGGCGGAGTCGGTGCAGGCCTCAAGGGCGTGCCTGTGCATGTATCCATCCGGCAATAACAGCGCCGATTGCAGGGAGGAGCGAATCTCTTGGGTGTCCGCTGATGAAAATCTTTCCGGTGAAAACAATGGGACCTGCTCCCAAATGTGCGGGATATGGTGGAAGGATGAAGTTGCCGCCGGAGAGCCGCTTTTGTACCCGAAGGTCGGAATGCTGCCTGAAGTGGCTGCCGTTGAGCGGAATACTATGCTGGAACAAGGTGTTGGCGCCCTGGCCATTTTTCCGTTCCAGTCAAGGGAAACCGGTTATCTTGGTGCCGTTAGCATATTCTGGCCGCAAGGCAGAGACAGGTTTCAGGAGCTGGAGATCCATTCGCTGTCGCTCATGGTGGAGCTGGTATCGGCCTATATAGTCAGGAAGCGCGCAGAAGAACTGCTCCGCAGCAACGAGAAACGGTTCCGGACCCTTATCCAGAAAAGTTCAGATGTGATCACCATACTTGATCGCGATGGGAACTTTGTATACGTAGCCCCGTCTGTCAAGAAGACCCTCGGATACCATGAAGATGAGTTGCGGGGCAAATCGGCATTTGATTTCATCCACACTGAGGATATCGTTGAGTCTCGCAGCATTTTCCGCAAGATGCTTGAGCACTCAGATGAGGAAATGGTGTTGGAATGCCGCTTCAAGCACAAGAACGGGCAATGGATCGACCTGGAATCCGTCGGCACCAACCTGACGAATGAATCGGCCATAGCCGGTGTGGTCATGAACTCGCGGGATATATCCGATCGCAAACGGTTCCAGGAGGAACTGATCCGTGCCAAGGAGACGGCCGAGGCCATGAGCCGGGTCAAAACCGCGCTTTTGGCCAACATGAGCCATGAGATGCGCACGCCATTAACGGGGATTCTGGGTTTTTCCACCATCCTGGAGTCGGAGCTGCCGGAGGGAGAATCCCGGGATATGGCCTCTCGCATATCGGCCAGCGGACAGCGGCTCATGGAGACGATCGAATCGGTGCTTGATCTCGTCAAGCTGGAAGCAGACAAGGTAAGGGTGCAACCCGAACGGACCAACATCATCGAAGAAGTCAGGCGCAACGTAAGCTTGCATTCGCGTGCGGCCAGGCACAAGGATCTGGGCCTTGAGGTCAGGGACTCGATGGAGGAATTGTTTGTGGATGTGGACCGCCAGCTTTTCGGCCGTATCCTCTACAATCTGCTTTCCAATGCCATCAAGTACACCGATGTCGGGTTTGTGGAAGTTTCTGTAACCACAGACCGGGATCTTCTCGATGAGTGGGTGCTGATAAATGTGAGGGATACGGGTATCGGGATTTCCACAGAGTTCCTGCCACGGGTATTTGACGAATTCCAGCAGGAAAGCTCCGGCTACTCTCGTAAATATGAGGGAACAGGTCTTGGTTTGACCATCAGCCGCAAACTGGCCAAGATACTGGGCGGCTCCATCTCTGTGCAAAGTAAAAAGGGCGAAGGTTCCACTTTCACACTGCGTATTCCTCTGAAGTCGTCGGACGGGCCGGTTCGGGAGCAGCCCAACCTGAAAATCCACCAGCCACAAAGGAAAAAATCAGAGAATATACCGCGCATTCTGGTCGTGGAAGACGATTTCGACAGTTCAGAGGTCGCCAGGGTCTACTTGGGGGCGCTGTATGATGTTGTTATCGTGGATTCCGGGGAGAAAGCGATGGACCAGATCGGGAAAGCACAATTTGACCTGATACTTCTGGATATCAGCCTTGGATCAGGAATGGACGGGGTTAAGACGCTCAAATCCATCCGTATAAATCCGTCATTCCGTTCTGTACCGGTCATTGCCCTGACCGCGCATGCACTGCGCGGAGACGCCGATTACTACCTTTCCCAGGGTTTTTCGGACTACATGTCCAAGCCATATAAAAAGCAGGATCTGCTGGGGGTGGTAGCCAACTATCTGAACGATGGTGAGTGAAGTAGAAGGCGGATAACTGGTCAGGTGTTGAAGATGCCGTTCCAACAGGCCATCCTGTGCGCATTGAAAAAACCTGAATGGACAGAAAACCGTAGTAAAGTCACCGGTTGTCACAGGGTCACGCCAATTATGATGCTGGCAATGGTGAAGTATATGACCAGACCGACCGCGTCGACAATCGTGGTCACAAGCGGACTGCTTGCCACGGCCGGGTCAATGTTGAACCGGGTCAGCAGGAAAGGCAGAATGGTTCCGATGATATTGGCGGCCAATACGATGGCAACCATGGATAGTCCAACAACGATTCCTATCTCCGCGCCTCCGCGGTAGACGCCAAGCACCCAGCTGGTAAGACCCATTGCGATTCCAAGGGTAATGCCGACCAGTATCTCCTTGCCAACGGCGCCAAACCACTGGCGCAGCTGCAGGTCGCCCGTAGCGATGGCCCGTACCATGAGTGTGGCTGACTGCGCACCGGTGTTACCGCCGCTGCCTATGAGCAGCGGAATGAAAAATGAGAGTGCAATCGCGGAAGCAAGGACATCTTCAAATGCTTCAATGATTCCGGATGAAATGAGGTTGACGAAGACGAGTACGACCAGCCATGATATCCGTTTGCTGAACAGGGAGAAGATGGTTGCCTCCCGGTAGCTGGATCGGAGCGGTGCAACGGCAGCGGTCTTGTGGAAGTCCTCGGTGACCTCTTCTTCGGCGACGTCAAGAAGGTCATCGATTGTGACAATCCCGAGCAGAATGCCGTCGGAGTCGACAACGGGCAGTACCGTTTTGTCGTATTTTTGTACTACCTGGACCGCTTGCTCCCGGTCGTCGATTGCCGAAATGGAAACAAAGGTGTCGTCCATGATGTCAGAAACCTTCTGTTCCGGATCGGAGAGAATGAAAAGCTGTAATTCCAACGCATCCAGCAGTTTCCAGGAGGGGTCGGTCACGTAGATCATGTTGATGGTCTCACTTTGACGCCCCATTTTGCGGATGTGGTCCAGCGCCTGTCCGATGGTCCAGTGGGGCCTGACAGCCAGATAGTCGGGCGTCATGAGCCGTCCGACACTCTCCTCCGGATAACCGAGGAGGAAGCGGGCTTCCTTGAGATCCTGCGGGCTGAGCAGTTTCAGAAGCTGCTGCGTGACCTGTCCTGGCAGTTCGTCAAGCAGCGCGGTCCGGTCATCCGGCGCCAGATTGGCAAGAAGCTGGCGCGTCTCATCGTCGGTCATCTCCAGCAGCAGGGCGTTCTGCTGCTCCGGCTCGAAGTGGGCGAACGTGTCGGTGCTTATTTCCCGTGGCAGGACCCTGAAGAAAACAACCCGGTCGCGCTTGTCGAGCGTCTCCATGAGGTCGGCAATCTCGGGAATGGGCCAGTCCTCTATGGATTCACGAAGATCGGACCATTTCTGATTTTCGATAAGCTCTGTTATTTCCGGTTTGATAAGCTCCTTGTTGATCATGCCGTCATCTCATTTGGAGTTCCGGGGGACAAAAACAGAAAATACGAAATGAGGCGGGAATGTAAAAAAACCGGAACTCTTGCCAGACGAAACTTGTCACAAGATCTTGTTCAGGATACCTCTGGGCATCAGTGACAGGAGCCATGCAACCAGGCGCCAGCGCCGGGATACATAGCTTACGGCACGCTTTTTCTCAATGTCATCAGCTATCTGCCGGGCGGCTTTTTCCACATCGGCTACCCAGAACATGCGCTTGTTTTCCTCGGTCATGGGTGTGAGCACATAGCCTGGAAGCACATCAGTCACCGAGATGTTCTCACCCCGGCGCCTGATACGCAACCTTATGCTGTCCAGATAGTTGGAGACAAACGCCTTGGAGGCGTTGTAAGCCGATCCGTTCGGATGGGGAAGCAGGGATGCAATGGAGGAGACACCAACGATGTGTCCGTGCCCCTGTTTCTGGAAAATGCGGTAGGCTTCGTGCAACATACCGGCAAATCCCAGCACGTTTATGCGAATCAGGTTTTCCGTGGCTTCACGCTCCATGCCCGGTGAACGCCCGGAAACGCCGGAATTGATGACAAGCAGGTCGATGCCCTCCAAGCGGCCTATGAGGTCGTGGAGCGCCTCAATGGATGATTCAATGTCCAGCAAGTCCATGAATGCGGCAAAGGAGGGGGAAGGCAGTTTCGGCTGCAGTTCGTTCATTATCATGTCGGTCCTGCGCGCTGCCAGACCCAGCACATATCCGCGTCGTGACAGTTCCTCCGCAAGCGCGGCCCCGATACCCGAGCTGGCGCCGATGATGACCGCCTTCATGGTTGTCTGTTGCATGGTTTGTCTGATACTAGCTTCAGGCCCCAACCGGACCGGTTTCTTCACGGATGGATGGGATAAGACGCTCCAGTACATGGAACGACCCGAAGAAAACGGCGCTGTAAAAGAGCGTGCCGAGTATCATGTTGTGCAGGAAAGGTATACCGGCCACGTAAGCGGCAATCAGGCCCTCCCAGGTGGGGGGATACATCGTCCCGGTCACCCAGACACCAAAATTTGTTACAAGGAAAAAGAGCAGGGATCCGGCAATACCTCCACCTGCGATGTATCCGATGGTTGCGTTATTCTGCAGCGAGCGTCCCATGAACACCATCAGCGCAAAAGCGACGTATACATACAAAATGGTGCCATGCCAGCCAAGGAACAGGTCGGAGACAAGCATTATTCCAAGTGGCATCGCCAGTGCCATGACGCGGTCACGGAAGATAACGCCAGAGAAAAGTGCAAGTGCGGCAATGGGGGTAAAATTGGGTGGATGAGGCAGGAATCTGAGCAGTACGGCTGCAAGAATCAATATCAACAGGGCTATGATCCGATGCTTGTTCATGTGTTGGATGTGGATTTTGGAAAAATGGGTTCCCGTTCGGGTTCACGAATGGCCAAGCGCTAAAATAAACAATATCCTGCCCAGTGTAAAAAAAATGATGCCAGGAAACTGCCGAAAAGTATCGCCAGACTATGATGTATAAAGTGCAAGTTACGGCGCCCCAAAGGTATTGGTGGCCCTGTAGGCAGATTCGGTAGGGTCCCAATAGATTACAATATTGTCGCTCGCGTCCCTGCCCTGCTCATTCAGCATTACTACTTCCAGCAGCTTTACAGGCGCGTTATAAAGTGCGTCATTTTTGTATGGCTCAAGCACGAGCGCGTATCCGTTCAGGGCCGGAACCTGGTCTATCAGCCGCCTGCCGTACCCGTCGCGAATCTCTTCCCGGTCAATATGGAGGATCGGGTGGAGGGTATTGTCGCGGAACTCATAGACAGCGAGATCCCGAAAGGTGTGGGTGTAACCGATATCAAGAAGCGTCCGGTGCAGCCCGGGAAGATCGCGGTCCGAATTAATAACAAGGTAGTTGACCATGCCACTGGAAATGATATCCTCACCGAGCACGAGCACCCGATACGTATCCGGTAAACGCTCATTGATCTGACCCTTGTCGAGATGCTCCATAAGGTGCCAGCGTACCACGGACTGAATTATGGGGAGATCCTCATGCACCATGGCCGGCAGTGGCGGGTAGGTTTCACTGTGCACCGGGCCCGGATCCGCATCCCTATCCGCATCCCCCATGATCAGTACCACGGCCATGTATGCTGCAGCCAGGATAACTACCAGGGCACCCAGCGCGACTACCAGAGATCTCGTTTTTTTTCCTTTTTTCTTCATTTCGCCGAAAAGTTTATTTCAGTATGGATGAAAAATTATTTTGGCATGTGAATCATGTCCAGGTATTAAATTCGTGATTTTCTCAAAATAATTTTATGTTTTATATGTTATATGAAGTTTGATACCACCTGAAAAATATAATTTGAGGAAACATATGAAGTTTTTTGTAAGTACAGCATGTATGGCCATGATGGTATTTCTTTTCGGTACGGCCTCCGTTCAGGCCCAGTTCGAGCAGCCCGCACAGCCCCAGGACATACCCGAGGTGACCGATGAGGAGCTGAAAACTTTTGTTGATGCTTCCATAAGAGCCCAGCAAATCCAAAATCAAGCACAGATGGAAATGATCTCCATTGTAGAAGACGAGGGGCTGGATGTGGAAACTTACAACAATATACTGCAAGGGCTGCAGATGGGCCAGTCTGCAGAGGAGATGGAGGTCAGCGAGTCCGATCTGGAGAATTATGAAAAGGCCTCAGCACTTATCGGGGACATTGAAATGGAAATGGAAGAACAGCTGATTGCCGCTATAGAGGATGAAGGCTTGGAGCTCCAGCGGTTCCAGGAGATCTTCATGGCCGTCCAGAGCGACGCCGGGCTGCAGCAGAAAATGCAGCAGTACATCCAGGAAGTCCAGATGCAGCAATAGCTGCAAGCCTGAAACAGTTTCAAGCCTTAAGCTCTCACCGCTATTTTGCCGGACTGGTAAATGGTGAGTCCTTGATTCGGAATCGCCAGGGGAGTCGGGCGTCCGGACCGGCATAGTCAATCCCGATGCGTGGTGAGGCAATGATTTCCTGCGCTGCCGGCGCTTCCCCGGAGATGCCGGCAGTGATCCATACCGTATCTCCGTGAAGGTCTGTTTCGTTCAGGCGTGTTGTGATTCCGAGCGCCTGGCTTACCAGACCGGGCCCGCCCGCCGTATTTCGCTGAACGCTATTTTGCTTTCTTCGTGTCAGAATGGTCTGCACTCCTTCGCAGGGTGCCACGGCCCGAATGAGTACGGCCTGCGGGACTTCCGCCGGACCGGTGATTACGTTGAACAGTGTGTGGATGCCATAGCAGAGGTAGGTGTAGGCAATGCCGCCCGGATAGTAGAATACCTCAGTGCGGCGTGTTCGCCGTCCCCCATAGGCATGGGATGCACGGTCGGTCAGCCCATCGTATGCCTCGGTTTCAACAATGACACCGGCGGTCACAGCACCGTTGATCCGGGTCCACAAGCGGCAGCCAAGCAGAGCCCGCGCCCGCGAGACCACATCATCGTCCAGATAAAAAGATTTCGGGAGTTTTTGATGCACGATTCAGGAAATTCCGGTATGGGTGGATGATATTTTTTGGATACGGGGACTGGCAGTTCCGGGATTTGGAATCGATATTTCTGGATTCGGGAATTCGAAATTCCGGGTTCAGGAATTAGTAGCCCCGGGATCAGGGGTTGGAAATGTCGATATTAATTGGATGGAAGTATCGGTAGCGGAGACGGAACATTTCTGCATTATGGACTGGAAGTTTCTGCATTAGGGATTGGAAATTTCGGGTATAGAGAAGGAAGCAAGTACCCCTCCACGATAAAAAGTCGCAAAATGGCAGCTCTTTTTCCAATCTTTTGGCATCTGCCGATTTACCTTGTCGTGCCGTTATCCTATTTTTCCAGACTGTAAACAAAAGGATCGCATGGCAAAAACCAAAACCGCAACCGGCAGGAAAGAGACAACACCCCTGATGCGCCAGTATCAGGAGATAAAGGAGAAACATCCGGGTACTCTCCTGCTGTTCCGGGTCGGGGATTTCTATGAGACCTTCTCCGATGACGCCATCACCATCAGCCGGGAGCTGGGCATCACGCTGACCCGCCGCAACAACGCCGGCGACCAGACGCCGCTGGCCGGTTTTCCCTACCATGCGTTGGACAGCTACCTGCCCAAGCTGGTGAAGAAAGGGTTCCGCGTGGCGGTCTGCGACCAGGCCGAGGATCCGGCGCAGGCCAAGGCGGCCGGACGCAAACTCGTCAACCGGGAGATCACCGAAGTGGTGACGCCGGGCGTGACACTCTCTGACAAGGTGCTCGACCGCAACCGCAACAATTACGTCGCGGCGGTCCATCCGGGTCCCAAGGCATACGGCCTGGCCTTCGCAGACATATCCACCGGTGAGTTTTCCGTCTCCGAGCTGCCACTCAAGGAGTTGCGGGAAGTACTGGCATCGCTATCGCCCGCCGAGATCCTGATCAGCAAAAAGCTCAAATCGTCGGTCCCGGACTGGCTCACCACCTATGTCGTCACCTGGCAGGAGGAGTGGATCTACGAGGGTCGCTACGGTTACGATGTGCTTCTGGAGCATTTCGGCACCCATTCGCTCAAGGGCTTCGGGGTCGAGGAGCTGGAGACGGCGCATGTGGCCGCCGGTGCATTGCTGCATTACGTCAGGGAGAACCAGCGCGCCTCGCTCGGGCACCTGCGCACCCTCAGCGCCTTCGACAACACCGGGTATATGATGCTGGACGCATCCACCAAACGCAACCTGGAGCTGATCACCAGCATGCAGCAGGGCGGCACCGAGGGCACGCTCATATCCATACTGGACCAGACGGGCACGGCCATGGGCGGACGCCTGCTGCGCAAGTGGCTCATGCGGCCGCTTAAGACGCTGGCGGATATCCGCGGGCGCATGCAGGCCGTGGAGGTGCTTCATATCCGGCACGACCTTCGCCAGCAGCTGCGCGAGATTCTCAGGGAGGTCGGCGACCTGGAGCGGCTCGTCTCCCGCATCTGCGTCAAACGGGCCAATGCGCGTGAACTCAGGCAGCTCAACGACTCGCTGGGACGTATCCCGGACGTAAAAAAACTGCTTTCTGACGTGGATGACTCGCTGCTTGGTACCATCGGCGGACAGCTTACCGTGCTCACGGAGCTGCAGGACCGCCTGGATACGGCACTGGTGGATGATCCCCCGGCCGGCATCCGCGACGGCGGTTTCATCCGCGACGGCTACTCCGAAGAGCTCGACGAGATCCGCGATATCGCGCGCCACGGCAAGGAATACATCGCCCGCATCCAGAAAGATCTGGTCGAACGCACCCAGATCCCGTCGCTCAAACTCGGGTACAACCGCGTCTTCGGGTACTACATCGAGGTCACCAACGCGCACAAGAACAAGGTGCCGGACGATTTCATCCGCAAGCAGACACTGGTCAACGCCGAGCGCTACATCACACCGGAGCTCAAGGAGATAGAGGAGAAGATCCTGTCGTCCGAGGAACGTAGCCAGGTGATGGAGCAGGAGCTGTTCATGGAACTGCTGGATGCGGTTGCCGGCCATGCCGAGGCCGTACAGAATAACGCGGATGCGCTGGCGCAGCTCGACTGCCTGCAGAGCCTGGCCGAAGTGGCCTACCGGTACAATTATGTGAAACCGTCGGTGAACGACGGCACGGCGATCGAGATTCGGGGCGGACGCCATCCCGTGGTGGAGCGGTTCCTGCCGCAGGGCGAGCCGTTCATCCCGAACGACGTCACGCTGGACAGCGAATCGGACCAGATCCTGGTGATCACGGGTCCGAACATGGCGGGAAAGAGTATCATCCTGCGGCAGACGGGGCTCATTGTGCTGCTGGCGCAGGTGGGATCGTTCGTGCCGGCCAAGGAGGCGAAGATCGGCGTGGTGGACAAGATCTTCACCCGCGTGGGGGCGTCAGACAACCTGGCGGCCGGTGAGAGCACGTTCCTGGTGGAGATGAACGAGGCGGCGAACATCCTGAACAATGCGAGTCCGCGCTCACTGATCCTGCTGGATGAGATCGGCCGGGGCACCAGCACGTTTGACGGGCTGAGCATTGCCTGGTCGCTGGCCGAGTATCTGCACAACCAGCCGTCGGTGGCGGCCAAGACGCTGTTCGCTACGCATTACCACGAGCTGAACGAACTGGAGAATCTTTACGAGCGCATCGTCAATTACAATATCCTGGTCAAGGAGCACAAGGGCCGCATCATTTTCCTGCGCAAACTGGTGCGCGGCGGGGCCGACCACAGCTACGGGATCCAGGTGGCGGCCATGGCGGGCCTGCCGCAGCTGCTGATATTACGCGCAAAGGAGATCCTGGGAAACCTGGAGTCGCACAGCCTGGATGTGACGCAGTCTGCCGGCACGTTGGAGGAGGGCCGGAGGAGTAGAGAGAGTGCCGACAGGGGCCGGCTGTCAGGTAGAAAAGACGGCGTGGCGCAGGGTGAAGAAGAAGAAATTGAACGAATCGGCGATGAGGGTGAGGCAGGGCAGAATGACCCGGCCGGACAGAGCGGCCAGGCAGATCAAGACGAGCAGGCCGGGCAGCGCGAACCGGATGGACATCGCGAACAGACCGGTACGGAGGCATCTTCGGCGGCACGTAAAAAAGCGGTGGCGCGCGAGGCGCTGCGACAGACTGAGAGGCAGGGACTTATCACCCAGATGTCGCTGTTCCAGGCCGAGATCGATCCGAACCTGGAGGCGGTGCGGAACAAACTGGAGAGTGTGGATCCGAACCGGATCACGCCCATCGAAGCATTGATGCTCATAACCGAATTGCGCCGCACACTGATGCGCCCGGATGACGAGTGACGCGACGGCTTGCCCGGCCGCATCCATTCGAAATATCTGCCAGAACAATGCAGTGCGCCCGTCTATAGCACGAGGGCAATTGAGCGAGGCAGATCCGCCACCACCAGGAAGAGGTGGTGCGAGAGGCACAGACCCCCATCCACCCGAAACAGGCAATGTGAAAGGCACAGAGCCCCATCCACCCGAATACTGCGGCTGACAAATGGGTGGCAAAGTGTGTTACTTGGTCAGAGCGGCTCGAAACGCGCCTGGAAGAAGCGCAGGTATTTCGGCTCGTAGACCATTTTGAGTCCGCGGATCTTCTTGCGGTTTTCGTAGACTTCGGCCACCGACTCGGCCACCACATCCATGTGCGCTTGGGTGTAGACCCTGCGCGGGATGGTCAGCCGCACCAGCTCGAGTTTGGGATAGTTGTGCTCGCCGGTCTCGGGATTGCGTCCCGCCGAAACCACGCCGCGCTCCATGGAGCGGACGCCGGCATCGAGGTAGAGCTCGGCGGCCAGGGTTTGGGCCGGAAAGGCGTCCTGGGGGATGTCCGGGAGGATTTTGCGGGCGTCGAGGAACACGCCGTGGCTGCCGATGGGCCGCACGACGGGGATGTCCCAGTTGATCAGTTTGCTGCCGAGGTACTGGACTTGCCCAACGCGGGCGCGGATGTGGTCTTCCTGCACCGATTCGGCGATGCCGAGGGCCATGGCCTCCATGTCGCGTCCCGCCAGGCCGCCGTAGGTGTGCAGCCCCTCGTAGACCACGACCAGGTTGCGGGCCTCTTCGAAGACCTCGTAGTCATTGATGGCCAGGAATCCGCCGATGTTCACCAGGGCGTCCTTTTTGGCGCTCATGGTGGCGCCGTCGGTCAGGTCGCAGATCTCGCGGACGATATCGGCCACGGGCTTGTCGGCGTACCCCGGTTCCTTCATTTTGATGAAGTAGGCGTTTTCGGCCACGCGGGTCATGTCGTGGATGATGGGAATGCCGTGCTTTTGGGTCAGTTCACGCACCTGGCGCAGGTTTTCGAGGGACAGGGGCTGTCCGCCCGCCATGTTGACCGCCGTGGCGATGCTGACATAGGGGATGCGGTCGGCCCCGTGTTTTTTGATCAGGTCCTCCAGCTTGCCGAGGTCCACGTTGCCCTTGAACGGGTGCTCGTCCTCGGGATCGTGCGCCTCGTCGATGATCACGTCGGCGAAGGTGCCGCCGGCCAGCTCCTGGTGCAGGCGCGTGGTGGTGAAATACATGTTTCCGGGGATCACGTCGCCCTTCTTGATCATGATCCGGGATATGAGGTGCTCCGCCGCGCGGCCCTGATGGGTTGGGACCAGGTACTTGTAACCGTAGTAGCTGCGGACCGCCTCCTCGAGGTGGTAGTAGTTGCGGCTGCCGGCGTAGGCCTCGTCGCCGAGCATCATGCCGGCCCACTGGCGGTCGCTCATGGCCGAGGTGCCGCTGTCGGTGAGCAGGTCGATGTAGACATCGTCGGAACGCAGGAGAAAGGTGTTGTAGCCGGCTTCTTCAATGGATTTCTGACGGTCTTTGCGCGTGGTCATTTTCACGGGCTCCACCATCTTGATCTTGTAGGGCTCCGCCCAGGAACGTCGTTTCGGAGGTTTCATAATGATCTCGCTTGGAGTGAAAAATGAAATAATTTCGATAATACCCTTTCAGCCTGCGACCGGTGGCGCCTGACTGCCGGCGGTAGACAGCAGTGCCGGAGAAGGAGGCCATCCAATGGCATTGCCCCGCGCCCCAATCCCAATCGCAACGCTTAGGCGTAACATACGACACCATGGCACAAGATGAAACAGTGCAGAAAGACAATTGCCCGTCTGTAAGCGCTTTTTCTTGCCTCACGTGCCGGTATCATGTAAATTGCGAGCACAAGTACACAGCGTCGTTCACAATTATTTCCCGAATCCGGGCGTGCCTTGAGGCTGGTCCGGTCACGCGGTGTGCGTCCGGGTCGGCACAGGGCCGGCGGACGTGCCCGCATCCCCATATTCATCTTTATAATAACCAAGGAGCAAGCATGTCATCCAGCAGAAAAAACGTCATTATCATCGGCGCGGCCGGCCGCGATTTCCACAATTTCAACACCTGTTTCCGTGACAATCAGGACTACAACGTGGTGGCGTTCACCGCTGCGCAGATCCCGGACATCGACGGTCGCCGGTACCCGTCCGGGCTGGCCGGACCGCTGTATCCCGACGGAATTCCCATCCACAATCAATCGGACCTGCCCGCGCTCATCCGCGATCTGCATGTGGATGTGTGCGCCTTCTCCTACAGCGACGTCTCCTATCAGGAGGTTATGAACGTGGCCTCGATCGTCAACACCGCCGGGGCCGATTTCCTGCTGATCGGGCCGAAACAGTCCATGATCGAGAGCACCAAGCCGGTGATTGCCGTGGGCGCGGTGCGTACCGGATGCGGCAAGAGCCAGACCTCGCGGCGGATCATCGAGCTGCTTATGGATATGGGGCTCAAGGTGGTGGCCGTGCGCCATCCCATGCCCTACGGCGATCTCACCGCACAGAAAGTGCAGCGTTTCGCGACTATCGAGGACCTGCACCACCACCATTGCACTATCGAGGAGATGGAGGAGTACGAGCCGCACGTGACGCGCGGAAATGTTATCTATGCCGGGGTGGATTACGAGGCCATCCTGCGCGAGGCCGAGAAGGAGGCGGACGTGATCGTATGGGACGGCGGCAACAACGACTTCCCGTTCTACAAGCCCGACCTGATGATCACCGTGGCCGATCCGCACCGCGTGGGCCACGAGCTGAGCTACTATCCCGGCGAAACCACACTGCGCATGGCCGATATCGTCGTGATCAACAAGATCGACACCTCCGGACCCGAGCAGCTCCACCAGCTCCGCGACAACATCCTCAAGGTGAATCCCGGCGCTCGTGTGGTGGATGCGGCATCGCCCCTGTCGGTGGACCATCCCGGGCGCATCCGCGGCAAACGCGTGCTGGTGGTGGAGGATGGCCCCACCCTGACGCACGGGCAGATGAAGTTCGGTGCCGGAACGGTTGCCGCGCAGAAGTTTGGGGCCAGGGAGTTCATCGATCCGCGTCCTTTTGCCGTAGGCAAGATCAGGGAGACATTCCAAACGTATCCCGAAACCGGGGCGCTGCTGCCGGCCATGGGTTATGGAGAGCAGCAGAAAAAGGACCTGGAGGCCACCATCCGCGCCATCGACTGCGATGCCGTTGTGATCGGTACGCCCATTGACCTGACCCGGGTGATCACAATCGAGCAGCCGGTGGTCAAGGTGGGATACGAGCTTCAGGAAATCGGCAAGCCCGATCTTTGCGAGCTGCTTTGTGAGTTCCTGAAGAGCAGGGAAATGGTGCCGCAGGATTGCAGCTGTGCCTGAGAGCTTCGGGCAGACAGGCATAGATATCAGATAGCAGTATTTTGTGAGGCGTATGGCAGATTGCCTGTGCCAACGTCAGCCCTACCCATTCGCACCGATTTTTTTCAGGTGACGGGTGGGCCATATGTGGTTTCCTGACGGATTTTCCTATCTTGGAAACATGTCCGTGCGGTGAAGGCCGTACGTCTGCCGGAATAAAAGAAGAGATACAGAGACAGATCACAAAAAGCCTCAGGCACCTATCACCAAATTTGCGAAATGATGATGAAATGTCCATGACCGTAGCCCGGTCACGCATGAGCATGATTAAAAACGTCATGGACATTCTATGTGACGATATAAATCAAAAAATTTCAAACACATGAAATGTCCATGACCGTAGCCCGGTCACGCATGAGCATGATTAAAAACGTCATGGACATTCTATCTGACCATATAAATCCAACATTTTAAACAGATGAAAAAACTGGCCATTGCACTCGGAATTATTGTACTGATCGTGCTCATCCTCGTTGCCGGATTGTCCTTCTATCTCACGGATGAGCGGCTGCGCTCCTGGGTGGTGCCGGCCGTGCAGGATGCGACTGGACGCGATGTGCAGATCGAGCGTCTCTCCTACAACCTGTTCCGTACCTTCCCCCGCTTCGGCCTGGTCATTGAAGGGCTGGAGGTTCCCGATCCGCGCGAAGACAAGCTGGCCAGCGTGGAGCGCGTCCTCGTTTCGGTAAACCTGGTGCCGCTGCTGCGCGGTGAGATCAGTGTGTACCGCCTCCAGATCGACCGTCCCGAATTCACCTATATCGTCTACCGCGACGGCACCACGAACCTTGACGATTTCATGCCCGATGAAGAGCCGGAAGAGGATCCCGAAGAGATGGAACTGATGGATCTGGAACTCTCCGAGATCATTGTCACCGGTGGAAACTTCGGTTACAGGGATTACCAGGCGCGTAACGACATCCGGCTGAATGACCTGAACCTTCGCAGCTCCCTCCGCTTTGCGGAAGTGCTGGAAAGCACCCTGGAGCTCACATTGGGCAGCCTGGATGTGATCATCGAAGGGCAGCAGATGGTATCCGGCCTCGGCTTTTCCCTTTCACAGACCTCGGTGCTGGATATGGCCGGCGAGATCCTGAACATACAGGACGGACAGTTGAACCTGCTTGGACTGGGACTCACGCTTGAGGGAAGCGTATCGGACTGGGGTGGCGGCGAACCCATGGTGGATCTGCGCATTGCCTCCGAATCCGACGATTTTGGAGCGCTGCTGGACCTGGTCCCGCCCGAATATGAGGATATGCTGGGCGACCTGGAAACAGGTGGCGGGTTGGATTTCGTGGTTACCCTGCAGGGCCGCATCGCCGAAGAGGAGGTGCCGGTATTCGAGGCGCGCGCCGCCATCACGGACGGTTTCATCCGGCACAGCGACGTACCCGAGCGCATATCGGGCATCACGCTACGCGCCGATGCGGGCAATGACCTCATCACCATCCACACATTTGAGGCAACGGCTGGCGAAACGCGCCTGAGTGCATCCGGCGAGATCCGCAATCCGTTTGAAGAATCCGCGCAGTTCCAACTTTCAGGATCCATGAACGCCGATTTGTCGACAATGGACCGGTATGTGCCCTTGGCCGAGTTTGACATCACCGAGCTGGCCGGACGCATTGCAATCAACGCATCGGCCAACGGCCCGCTCCGCACGCCCGAAGATTCGCAATTCGATGTGACGGTGAACCTGAGCGACGGCCGCATCGTCCATGCCGAAGTGGCACGTCCCGTCGAGGACATCCTGGTCGAGTTGCGCGCCACCCACCGCGAGGTGCGCATTGAGCGTGCCACGGCGCGTTCCTCCGACAACTTTGTATCGGCTTCCGGTCGGGTGACTTCGCCGTTGGACATGGATGCGGCCACGTTCCGTTTTACCGGCGAAGTGGCGCTGGACCTGGCCACCATCAAGGAGTACGTGCCCATCGACGAAGATACCCTTTCGATGCGCGGCTCGATCAAGCTGAGCGGTTCGGCCAACGGCCGGGTCAATGAGCCGGAAAACGCGGCTTTCGATCTGGATGTGGAGCTCGCCGACGGCTACCTCGCCTGGCACGAACTCGGGCAGGCCATCGACCGCCTTTCCGCCAAGGCAAAGATCACCCATCGGAACGTGACCATTTCCGAGGCCTCGGTTCGTTCGGGATCCAACCGGTTCTCCCTGAGTGGAAGCGTGCGCGAGTACATGGAGGAAAACGCCTCGTTCGATCTGCAGCTCAACGGATTGCTGGCGCTCGGCGAGATGAACACGTACTATCCGCTGGAGGAAGAGTTCGGGCTGGTCATGGACGGCCGGGTCAACGCCAACGCCCGCCTGCGGGGCAGCATCGACGATCTGGAAGCCATCCGTGTGGATGGTAACGTCACCGCCGAGAACATCAGCATGGATTCGCCCGACCTGATGCTGCCGCTGAGCGACCTGAACGGCGACCTGGTGTTCCGCGGCAATGATATGGAGACCCGAAACCTGCGTTTCCTTTTCGGTGAATCTGACTACCATCTGGTTGGAAGGGTCCGAAACTACAAGTCGCTCATGTACGAGCCCGGCGAGGCCGATCCCGCTGTGTTCTCCGGCCGTTTCCGCTCCGGGTTTTTCAATGCCGACGAGTTCATGGATTTCGAGGAGCTGCCCGAGCCGGAACCGTTCGACGCCTGGCTGCCAAATCTGAGCGGAAGCCTTGATGTAGAGATCGAGCGCATGCAGTTCTTTGCCATGGAGGCGACCGACATCCGTGGTACGGTGGAGATGAGCCCGAACCATATCGGCTCTGATGACGCCAGCCTGGCCATGTACGGCGGTACCATGAACGGCCGTTTCCGATGGGATGTGTTCGCCGTGGACCATACCGGTTTCACCTTTGCCGGAAACCTGGTGAACATGCGGGTAGAACAGCTGTTCGCGGACTTTGACCTGGGTGGACGTTCGCAGCTCTCCGAGCACGTCCGGGCGAATATCAACGCATCCACCGATTTCTACGCCGAGTTTGACGAGTTCCTTGAGATGGACATGATGCGCCTGCGCGCTTCCGGCGATTTTGGCATGGAGGAGGCGCGCATCTCCGAGCATCCAACGCAGGTGAGCCTGGCCAATCTGCTTGGCCTCAGCGAACTTCGGGACCTGTCGCTGGATCAGTGGACCGCGAAATACGACATCTCCGACGGCGTCATGACCCTGGAGGATTTCAACCTCACCAGCAGGGATTTGGGCCTGAACCTTTCGGGCACGCATAACCTGATCGATGACCGGCTCGACTACCGTGCCGAGGTCGTACTGCCGCGCACCTGGGCCAACCGCCTGGGTGACCGCCTGCCAAGCCAGGGGGTTGAAGCGCTAACCCGCGATGACGGCAAACTGGTGCTCCCGGTTACGATACGAGGCACTTCCGAAAGTCCGCGTCCGGGATTCGATGACAGCGCCATCCGCGAGCGCATGGAACAACACCTGCGAGACCGCGCCGTCCAGGAAGGGCGCGATGTCATCGACGGGGTGCTGGACCGGCTGCGCAGGAACTGACCGTGCGGGCCGGAGAACAGGCAGTACGGGCCGGATGACAGACAGGAAATGATTGGGTGGATTCGGCCGACTCCTTTTCAGGAGCGGCCATCCACACCGAAACGATAAATGCAGATCAGCAGTCCACGGCCTGCCGGTTTTCATCCCAGCAGAGTTCGTGTCCGTCAATGGATACGGTACCAGATCCCGCTTCGGTGTCCCAAGTAACGGTAAAGGGCTGGGTAATGTCGATGTCACCAAATAAGTCAAAGTCTTCAAACTCGGGTGACTGGATCTGACCGTTGTCAATTGCGGCATCGGTTCCGTCGAGTGTGTAAAACCCGTCCGTGTTCTGGATAAAATCCTCCTGAAGCTCTGTAAGGCTTGTGGAAATATCCAGGGCGACAAGTTGCTCATTGTCGGCCTCCCAGATGGCGTTGCTCTCAAAAGTGAACCCCTGCTCCGGCACATCGAAATTCAGCGACCATTCACCGGAGCTGCCATCAAAAGCTGATATTCCCTCGATAACTTGCTGCTCTTCGAATCCACCCTCCTCAAAGTCAGCGGCGGCGATGGCGGTCCATTCAACCTCTTCGCCCTGAACCGCAGCAATTACCGTGATATCCATGCTTTCGCCGAGTTCAGGATCTACGGCAGAAAACTCCCACAGAAATTCATTGCCGGATACCTGCACAATACCGGGGGCAACACTCAACGTGAAAAAAGAAGTATAGGTATTATGGAGCAGGTAACCGGTTTCCACTGTGTTCACAAGAAAAGCTGCCAGCTGAAAGGGGTCCGATTCCGTTTGCTGTCCCGCATCCGGACGCACATCCGAAAATGCACTCAGCGCCGAAAGGATTCCCGTCTCAAGCCCGGCCTCCTTGGCAACACCGCCATGGGTGAAAATGCCGGTTTCCATCTGCAACTGGCTGAAATCGGGAAGGGACGGAACCTGTGAGGGGTCATCCGGACCCGTGACGCCGTTGTCGTCGCAGGATGCGAGCAGGATGATGAAAGGGATGAGAAAAAGTATGGTGTAAATCGGCTTAAGGAATTGCATGGTATGTCTGGTTTTTGCTTTGTTGATTATCATGTTCAGTTGGAATGATCCAACGCAATCTACCCTCTGATGAGGCAATCACGCAGACTGTGTGACCGAATCTGTTTTGTATCAATCACTTGCCGGTGCGAACGGGAAAGGCGGGACGTTATTGCCCCGGCAAGGAAGATGCTCTATGGCCAAGGTGGCAGCGGCTGTTTCTAATCGGAGAGCGGTCATATTTAACCGGAGAGCGATTGTCTCAAACCGTGGAGCGATTGTCTCAAACCGTGGAGCGACTGATTCTGGCAGGGGATCGACAGCACTTCTTTTTCACGGCTTGGTCAACTCGATGAAGTGCCCTGCCTGAGTCAGGTCGATCTCCCTGATATGTGTGGCAGGCACTGGAGGATTTCCACCCGATTGGTTGGACGGGCGGACGAATAGCGCGGCATGAATGCCCAGCTTGTACGCAACCCCATCCTCCCCGGTTATTTCGAAAATGCGTGGCCGCCAGATCAGCTCCTCGCGGTTGACGGAAAAACGGCCGCGATTGTCTGTCACGTCGATTTTTTCGGCGGGAAATCCGATTCCGTCCGGGCAGTCGATCCGGCCGTCGCGATCCCATTCCAGGAACGCCGTTTCCGGCACGATGAACGAGACCAGAGTATCCGGGACAAAGGTGGCGTTGATCTCATAGAGCCCGGGGATCATCTGATAGGTCAGCTGGTGGGTACCGGGTGGATAGGGCTCCATGAACAGCAGATCGTAGTCGGTGAGACCGTGCAGCGACCGGGCGAACATGGTCACCGATTCCGGGTCGGCCAGCTCAAAATGGATGGTCTGGATGCCGTCGCAGCTCGGGTTGGGGCTGGGCAGGTAAATGCGGTTCGTGTCAGCGGATGCCGCGGCAGGCGCGTGCGTGTCCAGCCGCTCCAGGTGGTATGCGATCATCACGTCGACACCGGCCGCAGGGGCTCCGTCCGCATCCACCACCTTGCCGGAGATATCCGGGTCCGGATCATCGGCACATGAGCTCAGGAATAAAACGTACAGAAATGCAGCAGCCAGTAATCGGGCTCGTTTCGGATTTATTTTGATACAAGGCATTGGGTCTTGCTAGTAAAGCACTTAAAGGGAACATTGGCGGCACAAAGCTGCGTCCCCGTTCTTATTCAAATGCGGTACTTTACGTAACGTCGGCAACAGCGATCCATGTACCCGGCCATGACCGCCTGCTGTCATCTGCCTTCCTGGATGTTGCGGAAACTGTAGGAAAGTGAGAGCATGACGTACCGTGTCAGCACATCCGATCGGGTGTCCTGAATGTAAATATCCGTGACCACCCGATTGATACTGCTGTTTTGACCGAGGATGTCGAAGACGGTCAGGCGCACCTGGGCTGCACGATCCGTGAGGAAACGGTATCCGATAGATGCGTTCCAGTAGGCAATGTTGCGATTGAAGTCGCTGGACAGGCCCTCATAGTGCATCAGGTTCAGGTCCGATTCAAGGACCAGCCAGTCCCATGGAAGCACGGTGAATCGGGCGGAGGCGCGACCGGTATAATAGTCGTCGTCCAGGTCCTGGCGGATGGAGTTGCGCACAAATCGGTACCCGGCGCTGTAAGCCAGTGTAAAGTCTACTTCACGGCTGATGGCGCTGTTGAGGTTGAAACCTGCATCCAGATCGGTCTGCCGGCCCAGATTGCGTCGGTCGTTGATGAAAGAGGGTGTTTCGCGGAAGCGGATACCGGTATTCAGGTTCAGGTTGCTGCGAAGCAGTTTTAAAGGCAGGCTGTAGTTGAGGAAGGAGCGTGCATCCCAGGCATTGCCGGCCTGGTCGGGTGTGACGAACCGTGCTCCGCGTTCCAGTACCAGTCCGTTAGGCATCTCCATGTCGCGATCGGCCAGTATGGTGCGGCTGCCGATGAAGTCCTGCGTCCATGTTGCCGTGAAAAAGGCCAGGAGCGAGGTCATTTTTTCCGGACGTATGGATCGGTACCGCATGATGACCCTGTGTATGTACTGCTCCTTGAGGTCAGGATTTCCCCCGGTCCAGAGCAGCGGATCGGATACATCGATCACATCCTGCAACTGGATCACGCTGGGGGTGCGCGTGCGGGCTTGATACATCAGGCGCAGGTCGGTTGTCTCGGAAAAACGGTAGCGGAGCATGGCCCGGGGCAGAAGGCTGGAAAAAGTGCGGCTGGTTTCGGTGGTCTGAGGGAAAGTCTGCTCGCCTTGAACGCTGGTGTACTGCCAGGCGACGGATGTGTTGAAGTGAAAGCCATCGCCGCGCAGGCGGTAGCCGATGGTCGGACGGTGGGCTATCTCGCGGTTGTCATAGCGGCTGGTGAGGCGCAGATCAGGGACGTCGTACCGGTCCGTGTCCCCATCCAACCGGAATACATTGCGGTCGGACTTGCTGAAATCCAGCGACGGGGCATAGCCGAAAAAGATCTGGGTGCGTTCGGTCAGCGGTTCGGTATACTGGATGTTGGCGCTGACGGAGCAGTTCCAGGTTGTGATGTCGACGAACTGGTCGTCGATGATGGTGCGGATGGGGTCGGTGGGTGCCTCGACGGTCCAGTCGTCGTCGAAGAACCGGCTTTCACCGATCTGGAACTGGTCGCCGGTGCGGCTGTCGGCGCGGGTCATGAGGTTGACGGAGAAAGTACGGCCGCGCGTGTCGAACCGGCGCCGGTAGAGGATGCTGTTGTTGAAGTTCCACGAGAGCAGATCGGATTCGTAAAGGTAGTTGGTTTCGTTCAGGAGGATGGGGCTGAAGGCCGTGCCGCCGGTTGGCATGGCCGTGGTCAAACCTGTCAGGGCCCGGGTGGATGTGGCCGGACTCAGGTCCAGGCGCGGACGGATGATGAGCGACCGGAGTGGATCGATGGTATGTTCTATACGGGCGTTGAAACGGTGGTTGTAGTTATCGGCGTCGGACAAGGACTCCTCCAGATAGCGGTCCCCGGCGGCTTCATCCTCCAGGAACTGGCGCTCCAGGGTGCGGTCGTTGGTGTTGGCGGTGCGGTTGAAGAAATAGCTGCCGGTGACGCGCCAGGAATCGTTCCAGCGGTCGACGTAGTTGATGCCGAATGACTGCACGGTGTTGATGCCCTGCTGTTCGCCGAGCAGGAAGTTGGTGGTATTGTCGGGTCGGGACCAGTCGCCGGTGCGGCCTGCTCCGCTGCCGCTGCCCCTGCCGCCGCCACCGCCGCGCATGGATGTGGCCTGACCGGCCTGCGCAACGCCGGTCAGGTAGTCGGATGTGAAATTGACCTGGTTGATATTGTTGGCCAGGCCGAGGATGGAAACGCGCCGGTCGCCGCTGAAATAATTGATATTGCCGCCACCGAGGTAGCGCGTGTCTGTGCCCAGGCTGGCGTTGACACGGCCGAACTGCCCGTCGCGGATGCCGCTGCGGGTGATGATATTGACGGTGCGGATGGTCTCGCCGTCGTCGAAACCGGTGAACTGCGCCTGTTCGCTCGCCTGATCGAACACCTCGATCTGCCGGATGATGTCGGCGGGCAGGTTCCGCAGGGCCACGCTCGGGTCGTCGCCGAAGAATTCGCGTCCGTCGACCAGCACCTGGCGCACCTCCTCACCCTGCGCCTGCACCCGGCCGTTTTCCACCGTGAAACCCGGCATGCGGCGCAGCAGGTCCTCGGCCACGGCATCGGAGCGCACGGGATAGGCCGCCGCGGTGAATATGGTGGTGTCGCCGCGGACCTGGACCGGCTCCGGACGGGCGGTTATCTCCAGCCCCTCCATTTCAAGGGGTTGCTGCTGAATTCGGATCTGAAGACCGGTGACGTTCTGGTCGCGGACCTCCACGGGGATCATGGCCGTCCGGAATCCGAGGTAGCTGACGAGCATGTTGTAGGAACCTTCGGGCACGCGCCGCAGGGTGAAGGCGCCTTCCTGATTGGTGGGTGCGCCGCGCAGAAGGAGCGTGTCGGCCTGCGTGAACAGGGCGACGTTGGCCTCGGGAAGCGGGGTGCCGTGTTCATCGGTGACCGTGCCGCTCACGGAAAAAAACTGGGCTGCGGTGTCCGTTGCGGCCAGTGTGATCAGTGCAAGCAGGATCAGCAAGAACTTGAGTATGGTGGATATGCGGATTGCGTCAAAAAGTTGCGCAAAATAGGAACAGGCCGGAAATAGTATGCGTTGTTTCATGCGGGTTACCAGAAAAATGGATTCGGAAAATATTGGGAAAGCGGCAAACCTGTTGCGTGCATCTCTTTAGACGCCCGTGAGGTGAAAAGGTTCGGAATGAACCAGTTGTTAGGTTGCCGCGTCTAACGGGTAGTGATCGCTTCTTGCCGGTGTGTGCAATGGCATTGATCTGCTGCGGGCTTCTCACGCCGCAGCGCCGGAGATCAAGACGGTCTCGTTTTTTAGTATTACACCTCTCACCTATCCAAAAAACTGGTAATCAACCATGACAAAAAATGACCATAGCATTTTGAAACTCGCGCTCGTATTGCTCTTCTCAGTAATTCTCGCCATCCCGGCATACGCCCAGGACCAACCCATGCGCAGCCGTGAAATCATTGAAAAAGGCACTTTTATAGAAACAACCGGCAACCTTCGGCATATGGGCGGGGAGTGGTTCCTTGCCGTGGACCAGGTGCTGCATCAGCTTTACACGGCGCCCCCTGAGCTCCGGAAGGAGTGGGGTGTTCCCATGGAAGAGCACAAGCAGGCCACAGTGACCGGCTTTTTCTATTCACCTGACGGCGACCCCGCCGGTGTCATTGCCGTATCCACCATTACCCTGGACGGTAAAGAGTTCCGTTTCCGGGAGGATGATGGTACGCCCCGGTGGCGCGGACGCGGGGCAGGCACCACGCCCGGTGACGGCACGCGCAGCGGTCGCGGACCCGGTTCCTGACAAATCAGGTCTGGCCGTGGTCAGACCAGTCCCGGTCCGGCCATTTTTCTGCCAAAAGTTCACCAGCGAAACGGCCTGTGGGCCATTTCCAGAATTGACCCGCCACCAGGTGTCGTTCCGGCGAGCTGAGAGCCATGGAGTTCAGCCGATATTGCTGGCTTTTTCCCCCGATATTGTTAGCTTTGGAAATCGGTTATTACCTCTAAAGGAGCAATGCTGTGAAACTGCTGGCAACATCGGACCTGCACCTGGGGCGCCATTCGTCCCTGCCGTTTGAAGAGAGCGACGCGGAACTGACCGCCAGCGCGCATACGTGGCATCGCATCGTCGACCTGGCTATCCGGGAGGATGTGGACGCCGTACTTATGGCGGGCGACCTTGTGGATCAGGCCAACCGCTTCTACGAGGCCGCATCCACTCTGGAAAAAGGGATCCGGCGGCTGGTGGATGCGCGTATCCCGGTGGTGATGGTGAGCGGCAACCATGACCACGATGTGCTGCCCGAGGTGGTGCGGCGCCTGACAGCGGAATCATCCGGCAGTGAAACCGGGAGCGTTACCGGGCCGGATGGCACACTGGGCGATACCGATGCCGGATCTGTTATAGGATCTGCCGCAGGGTCCGGCGCTCATTCTGGCGGCGATTCCGAAAGCAATTCTGAAGGCGGGCCGCTGGTCCATCTGCTGGGCCGCAACGGCCGCTGGGAGACCCGTACCATCACTGTCCGAAGCGGGGAGAAGCTCCAGGTCACCGGTTGGTCCTTCCCCGAACAGATGTCGCGCTACAGCCGTAATCCCATGGATTCCTTTGAGCCTCCGCCCCGGAGCAGTCTGGTCTCGGTCGGACTTCTGCACTGCGACGTGAACCAGTCCGACAGTCCGTATGCGCCGGTAGCGGCTGACGATTTCAACGACAGCGGGCTGGATTACTGGGTACTGGGCCACATCCACAAGAAAATTATATGGCGGAAGTCGGCGCCCGAGGTGTTCTATCCCGGAGCGCCGCATCCGTTCGATGCCGGTGAGCGGGATGCCGGATCGGTGTACATGATCGATACGGCCGGGTCATCGTGGCAGGTGCCGGTGGCGCCGGTCCGCTATCTGACGCTCCGGTACGAGGTCGCGGACATGCCCGATTCGCAGCTGCGGGGGGATTTTCTGGATCGATTGCGCGAAACGGCTGGTGATCCGGAAGTCCGGAGTGATGCGCTGCGCCTTCTGGTGCTTACGGTGCTGTGCCGCGGCACCGCATCCAACATCAAGCGCTTCATGGATTTGCAGGGCGATCACCACGGAGAGATGATATCGGTGGGCGAGGATCTTCGAGCGGTGATGCGCAAGTGGGTCGAGGAGCCGGTGGTGGAAACCGACCTGGAGAAGCTGGCGGAGAACAGCAATCCGGCCGGGTTGCTGGCGTCGTGGATCCTTCACCTGGATCGAAAGCGGGTAACCGGAAGTGGTGACGACGGAGAGGGCGGCGGACCAGGCGACAAGGCCGCGCAGGATGACGGGGTTTCGCATGATGCCGGCGTCTCAAAGGAAACCGGCATCTCACAGAAAACCGGTGTCTCACAGGATGCCTCTTCCGCTGATTCGGAATACCCGGACGAGCTCCGCCGGCTGCTGGATGCCTGCCGCGAGGAGTACCGGGCGCTGGCGGCGCACAGTGTGTTCAAACCGGTGGTGGATGGCGGACAGGTGCCGCCCGAGCCGGACGAAGACATGATCGAGGCGCTGTTCCGGTCGCGGGCCATGACCCTGCTCCAGACCCTGATCACCCAGGCGGAGGACCGAAAATGACGGCAACCAGAACACTTGCATTCCGGGAACTGAACATCATCCGCATGCCGGGCCTGCCGGGGAGCATCCGGCTTGAGGATCTGGGCGAGGGCGTGGTCATCGTGGCCGGACCCAACGCATCGGGCAAAACCACATCCGCCCGGGTCATGAATTACCTGCTCTGGCCGGAGGCCGCCGAGAAGGAGCTGGCGCAGTTCGGCTATGCGCTGCACCATCTGTCGCTGCGCGGACGGCTGGCGATCGGCGGGGAGGAGTGGACGACCGGGTATGAGTCGGGCAGCCGCCTGCTCCGGCGAGGCAGCAGCGCCGAAAAGGAGCTGCCGGTGCCGCCGCACGAGCACCAGCAGCGCTACAACCTGGCCCTTTCGCAGCTTCTGGCCGGCGATGACCGCGATTTTGCCGCATGGATCCACCGGGAGGCCATGGGTGGATTCGACCCCGACCGCGCCGGCGGCGAGCTGATCCAGCGCACCGGCCTGCCAAGAAAGAGCCTGGCCGAATACAAGGCGTGGGACCAGGCATCCGCTGAGGTGAGGCGCATCACGAGAGAGGATGAGCAGCTGCGGCGCGACCAGATTCGGCTCGAGGAACTGGTTGGCCGGCGCGATCAGGCGGGAAGCAAGGCCAGAAAAGTCCGGATGTTTGAGTGGGTGGTGGAGCTCCGGGACACCGAAAGCCGGCTGGAGGAGGTGGTGGCGCTGATCAGATCCTATCCTGAAGCGCAGGCGCAGTACCATGCTCAGATCCGCTCGTCAATCGAAGAGGCCGGTGAGTCGATCCGCCGGCTGAAGGGCGAGCTCGAGGACCTTGAAAGCGGCCTGGCGGTGTTCCGCCGGGAGCAGGAGGGCATCGGGCTGCCGGACGGCGGGGTGCCTCCCGAGCGCATGGAGCGGATGAGCGGACTGCTCCGCGATATCGAAAAGGACGACACGCAGATCGAGCGCATCGACCGCGATATTGCAACGGCCGAGGCCGAGCGCAAGAGCATCCTGAAGCAGATTGGCAGTGGCGAGGCCGGGTCCGGGTCAGCCGTTGGCAACAAGACCGGGGCTGACGCTTCTGCCAATGACATAGCCGGGTCCGATGCGGATGCGGGTGATCTATTCGTCACCGATGGCAAAACCGGAGCCGATGAGGCGGACCCGGAATCCTCGAACCCCGGCAGCTCGAACATTGTGATCGACGGCTTTCGGCTTGAGTGGGTGGACCGGGCCGCGGACCTGGTTAAACGTGAAGCGGATGCCGAAAATCGCAGGACCGCAGCCGAAAGTGAGCTGGCCCTCTTGCAGGAGCCGGACAAGAAGGGGGTGGATGCGGCCGGGGCCTCACCAAAGGATGCGTCCGAGGTGTCGCCAATGGACGTGACCGGGAAGACTGCCGGTGAGAAAGGGCAAAAAGGAACTGATTCGGCCGAAGAAAGCAAGAATGTGAAGGGCAATGCCACATCGGAGGATGTGCGCAAGGGAATCGATCTGCTCACGGACTGGATACGTGAAGTAGCCGGCGCCCGGCTGCGTGGCATCCCGCCTCTGCGGGCACTGGCGATGCTGCTGCTGGCAGCGGTGGCGGTGACCGGGATGCTGCTGGATGCGTGGGTCGGGCTGTTTGTGCTGGTCCCGGCCGGCTGGCTGGCGTTCGAATGGATGCAATTGCGCAGGGCAAGAATCGAAGCGGAAGAGGGCCGCATCCCACAGAAATTTGACGGCATCGGCCTCGGCGGTCTGCAGCGTTGGGAGACGGATAACGTGAAAGATCGGCTCCTGGCCCTGGTGGATGAGTACCTGCCGCTGCGTGAGTCCGAACGGCGGCGTGAACGCCGGACTGTCCTCGAGAAGAAAAGGGACGACGCCCTGTCGGCGCTCCGGGAGATCGGGGCTGCGCGTGATGAGTTGGCCACCGAGTCGGGGGTGGCGCCCGTAGGCATAGGGCTGCCGGGGCTGCACGCACTTTTGCAGCAAATCTTGCGATACAATGAAACAGTGGGCCGGCTTGCCGGGTTGTGCGAGGAGCGGGAGAAGCTGGAAGCGTCGCGCAAGCGGCTTGAAGGCGAGTTTCGCGAGTTGATCGGCGCGTACGAGGCAGAGGACGGGGCCGCATCCACCCGGGACCTCAGGGAGCAGCTCGACCGGTTGCAGCGGCGCAACAATCTGTGGCGCGAGCTCCGGGAGAAAATCCGCAATGCGGAAGAGCAGCTGGAAAAGGCGCAGGGCCGGCGAAAGCAAGAGCAGGAGCGGGTTGCGCGTCTGTACGGCACGGTGGGACTGGAATCTGGGGACTATTCCGGGCTGCTGAAACTGGACGAGCAGCACAACGCGTACCAGGAGCATGCGCGTCAGAAGCAGGTGCTGGAGCAGCAGTGCGAGACGAAGCTGGCGGAAATTGGCCGGCATGAGGCGTTTGAACCGGGTGTTGCGGAGATGTCGCGCGAGCGGGCGGAGGAGGAGGTGGCAGCGTGCCGCAGGGCGGAGGAGACGGAGCGGGAGCTTCAAAAGGAGATCACGGAAATCGAGACCCGGCTGAACATGCGGATCGGCAGGCACGATCTGGGCGATGCGATCCGGCAGGTGGATACGGCGCGGGAGAATCTGGCCAATCAGTTCGAAAACTGGCTTTCCGATGCCATGCTCGGTCGGACCATCGAGTGGCTGAAGAAGGAGAACCAGCGGCGTAATTATCCGGAGGTGTTTCACCGGGCCAACGAGCTGTTCCGAAAGTTCACGGAGAACCGGTACGAGTTGGAGGTGCAGGATGGCGGGATTGCGGGTGGCGGCGGACTGGCTGGTGCAGGCGCGGGTATGGGTGCCCGTGATGCCCGTGCCGCAGGGCGTGGGCAGGGTGCCGGCAGGATTTCCGGGGATGGCGGACCGGCATTTGTGGCGCTGGATCATGGCAACAACGGCGATCCTTATCCGCTGGACCGGCTTTCGGAAGGTACACGGATCCAGTTGCTGCTGGCCGTGCGCATGGCGTTCGTGGAGCAGCTTGAGGGCGGGGTGCGGCTGCCGTTCTTTGCAGATGAGCTGCTGGCGGTGAGCGACGATGCGCGGGCGGGCGCCATCATGGATGCGCTGCTGGCGATCAGCCGGGAGGGGCGGCAGGTGTTCTACTTCACGGCGCAGGGCGATGAGGTGGAGAAGTGGCTGCAGAAAGCGGCGGCGACCGGCGACAGCGAGCTGGTGCAGGTCCGGATGCTGGGTCGCGGGGAGCTGTTCCGTGCCGGGGATGATGGGCTGAGCGGCGAAGGTGCCGGTGAGGCGGCAGAGTCCCGTACTCTTGTGGATGCGGGTGGAGACCTTTTTGATGAGGGCACACGGGCCGATGAAGGGGGGCACGGGACCGGTAATCGCCCCGAGAGTGTGCAGCCTCGACTCAAGTTCGGGTATGGAGCAAATGTTCCGCCGCCAAAGGGAAAATCGCATGAGGAGTATGGCGTCGTGCTTGAGGTGCCATCCGTGGATCCTCTTGCAGCCGAAGCGGACCGGCTCCATCCGTGGTACCTGACAGAGGATACAGCCCTCATTTTCCAGTGCCTGCGCAACGGTTTGCTGACATGGCGGCAAATCCGGCTCTTCCTGGAACACGAAGGGGTGCTGAAGGCCGGCGAGGAGCAGATTGGCAAGCTGAAAGAGGCGGCTCGGCTTGCTTCGCGGGCACTGGAGCTGTGGAGCGAAGGCCGCCCCCGGCCCATTACCCCGGCTGCTCTGCGCGACAGCGGCGCCATCACCGAGGCTTATCTTGAGCGGGCGGATGCGCTTGCCAGGCGTGTCAGGTTCGATCCCGTCCGGTTTCTGGAGGAAATCGACCAGGGCGCGCTCCCCAGGTTCCGTGACGACAAAAAGGCGGAGTTGCGCACATGGCTCGATGATAACGGCTTCCTGCCGGAAGCTGAACCGTTGTCCGACGAGGAGATGCAGGTGCGCCTTCGCGCACAGGCAAGCGGGTTCCGTTATCTGGAACAGGACGAGGCCGAGCGGGTCGTGGAGCGGGTGCTTGGAATGGGCGGTTAGGTGGCTTCAGGGAAAGAATGAATGGCTGTCAGGTTGTTGCCAAAAGTTCCACCCTAACCAATTGGGGCTCTTTGACATTTAACCGGACCCTACTGTGTTAATATTTTTTATTTTTCTGTTATGACTTATGAAAGGAGTGAGAAATTTAGGGGTAAGTCAAATTTTTAATTGACTTTTAAT
>SLNO01000084.1 GCA_007132975.1 Balneolales bacterium | reverse complement strand
AAGGCCATGGCCAATAACAGGTCCATGAATTCCGAGATCAAAGCGTTGCTTGAGGAGTACGCGGGCACATCCACAAGGGAAGAAGCCATCTCCATGATAGCCGAAGCCAGGGTTTCCTACGAAGCCGGGAAAAAATCTGCACCTGACCTCATGGGTCTTTTAAGGGAGGACAGGGACCGGTGACGCACTGTATTCCGGATGCGAGTGTTGCAATCAAGTGGTTTTTCCGTGATGAGGAGCTCACGGAACAGGCAGACTCCGTTCTTCAGAGCGGAATGGAGCTGGTTGTACCGGACTATTTCTATCTGGAGATGAACAGCGTACTCGCAAAGCTGACAAGCAAAGGACCGCTTTCGCCGGTACAGGTGTGGCAAATGAGCCGGGCACTGCGGGCACTGCCCGTACATGTGCTGGAGACGGCCAAATACCGGGACCTTGCGCTGGATCTTTCGGTGGAAATGAACACCGGCTACTACGACTGCCTGTACGTGGTGCCGGCGCAGATCACCCGGATTCCCCTGATAACGGCGGACCTCCGGCTGTACAGGACGTTTGCCGGTACGGAGTATGGCGAATTTGTGCTGTGGCTTGGCGATTATCAATGAGCGTTTTGCTATTTTGCGGGCAGACCGAAATGCATGGCCACTCACCGAAATTTATTCAGCAAATCCAGCCCCCCTCATGATGAATCCGCTTAGCTCCCCGATCCGTATTGCCGTCCTGCTACTGGTATTGCTCCTGGCAGGCACCGCTTCATTATCCGCCCAGACCGGGCTAACCCCCGAGAAAATGCTCGAACTCGGCCGTGTCGGCGCACCGGCCGTATCGCCGGACGGTTCCACGACGCTTTTCACCGTCACATGGATGTCGGTTAAGGATAACAGCGGCACAACACACATTTATTCAATTCCGACGGACGGCGGTGAGCCAACCCGGTTGACAGAGAGCCCGTCGGCCGGATCACCCGTCTGGCGTCCGGATGGCCGGCGCGTCGGCTTCCTTCGTGGCGGGCAGTTTTGGGAGATGGATCCGGATGGCTCCAACAAAGTCCAGGTCACGGAATTTGAAAGCTCCATTGCCAATCTGCAGTACAGCCCTGATGGCAAGCACGTTTCGTTCACGCGCCATGTCAAGGTGGGCAAGGGAACGGCGGACCTCTACCCGGAATACCCGGAAGCCAATGCGCGCATCATCGACGAGCTGCTCTACCGGCATTGGGACACCTGGCATGACGACACCTACAGCCACCTTTTCATCGCGCCTTACGCCGACGGCAAACTCACCGGCGATCCCATCGACCTGATGGAGGGCGAGCCATACGACACCCCGCTCAAGCCGTTCGGGGGCACGTCGCAGATCGCCTGGCACCCATCCGGCACAAAAATCGCCTACACATCCAAAAAAATGGGCAGGACCGAGTCGGCCTTCAGCACCAACTCCGACATCTACCTTTACGACCTCGAAACCGGATCCACCCGGAACCTGACCGCCCCCAACCCGGGCTACGACCGCTACCCGGCTTTCAGCCCCGACGGCACCTCCATGATCTGGAGCCGCATGGTCACTCCGATGTACGAATCAGACCGCTACCGCCTGATGCAGATGACGCTTGAGTCCGGCCACATCCGAGAACTCAGCACCGGATTCGACGGCAACATGAACAGCGCGGTCTGGAACCACGACGGCAGCCGCATCTATTTCCTCAGCGGCACCGAAGCCACCGTGCAGCTATTCGAACTCAACATGCTGGCGCGGTCGGCCTATCCGCCGGTGCGGCAGCTTACCGAAGGCATCCACGATTTCACATCATTCGAGCCGGTTGTCCGCGACGGCGAGCCCATCCTGGTGGCCTCGCGCATGTCCATGTCCCAGCCCAACGAGCTTTTCAGGGTGGATGCGGCCGGCGGCGAAATGACGCAGCTCACCCATATCAACCGCGAGATCCTGGCCGACGTGACCATGGGCCGCGTGGAAAAACGCTGGGTCACCACGACCGATGACAAAGAGATGCTGGTCTGGGTGATCTATCCACCCGGTTTCGATCCGAGCGAGAGCTATCCCGCGATCCTCTACGCCCAGGGCGGGCCGCAGGGGACGGTGAGCCAATTTTTCTCGTACCGCTGGAACTTCCAGGTGATGGCCGGTGCCGGCTATGTGGTTGTGGCGCCCAACCGTCGCGGACTGCCCTCGTTCGGCGAGGAGTGGAACCGCCAGATCAGCGGCGACTGGGGCGGGCAGGCCATGCAGGATCTGCTTTCTGCCATCGACCACGTCAAGGAAGAACCGTTTGTGGATGAGGACCGCCTGGGTGCGGTGGGTGCCAGTTTTGGCGGCTACTCCGTCTTCTGGCTGGCCGGCAATCACGAGGGCCGGTTCAGCACCTTCATATCCCACGCCGGGGTGTTCCACCTGGAGGCGATGTACGGGTCCACCGAGGAGATGTTCTTCGTGACCTTTGACCTGGATGGGGCGTACTGGGACGAACCGCGTCCGGTCAGTTACGACCACCACTCACCGCACCTCTACGTGCGCAACTGGGATACACCGATGCTTGTGATCCACGGCGAGCTGGATTACCGCGTACCGGTGACCGAGAGCATGCAGGCGTTCACGGCGCTGCAGGCACTGGGGATCGAGAGCCGGCTGCTGCTCTTCCCGCAGGAGAACCACTGGATCCTCTCCCCGCAAAACAGCCTGCTATGGCACAGTGAGTTTTACAACTGGCTGGATGCGTACCTGAAATGAATGCTGTTTCCGGCAGGGTGGCTTCTTGAAATGACAAAACCGGAAATCGCACCTGGCTGGACGGGGTCGGTTTTTCAGACGTTCCGTATCCGCAGGATCACAAACTCGGGCAGGACCCGCACGGCGGCCATGATCCAGCGCATCTTTGCGCCGGTGTAGATTTTGTGCCGGCCTTTCTTCCAGGCCTTGTAGATATCCCGACCAGCGGTTTCAAGCGGTGTGAACCCGAATTTCGGGGTGCGTCCGGCCACCATTTTGGTCGGAATGAAGCCGGGAAGCACGGTGATCACCCGTGCGCCGGAAGGCCATAACCGGTGGCGCAACCCATCCAGGTACACAGTCAGGCCGGCCTTCGAAGCGGCGTAGATATAGCTGCTCTGGCGTCCGCGATCGCCGGCCACCGAGCTGATCCCGATGATGGTGCCGTCTCTGCGCTCTTCAAAGTCAGCAGCGATCGGCTCCAGGATGCTCACAGCGCCAAGCAGGTTGCTGTCCAGTGTGTTGCGCGCCATTTCAAAATTCTTCTGCGCCTCCTTCTGGTTGTTCAGGACGCCAAAGGCGAGGATCACCACATCCGGTTTGGGGTCGAGTTTCTCGTAAAAAGATTTGTGTGTATCGAAGGCCAGGGCATCGAACGGTTCGGCCTGCACGGAGACTCCGTGTCGCCTGGACATCTTTTCAGCCTCTTCCTGTGCTTTTTCCAGGTTTCGGGATGCCAGTATGATATCGGCCTTTTCCCTTTGAGCAAACTGTTCCGCCGCGGCAAGTCCTATTTCAGAATTGCCGCCAAGTACAAGTACAAGCATTTTCAGGATTTTTGTGGTGAAAAAAAGCCGGTCTGAGGGGTGGACACAGCAGCCGTTAAGGCAATTTGCCAAGTGGCATGATGTAGAGCGGATACTCGCCATCACCAAGCCCCAGCACGCTGCGAACCCCGTCATCCTCAAATGCCCCGATAACAACAGTGCCTACTCCGAGCGAAACACCTTGCAAATAGATATTTTGCGCCACATGTCCCGCCTCCATGTGCATGAAGCGCATGGCACGCTCACGGTACCGCGGTTCGATGCGGCTCAGGATCCCGGTGATCACCAGTACGGCCGGCGCATCGGTGATCGACTCCTGCTGCAGCGCCACACTTCGCAAATCCCGGCGTTGATCGCCTTCCGTTACCAGTTCAAGCGCATGGTCATGGGGCAGGTAGCGGTACACTCCGCCGGCCACATCCTCCCCTTCGGTGAGAAGAAAATAGGTCTCCATGGGGAAGGTGGCGCCGGCCGATGGCGCAGTGCGAAAGCCACGTGCCGCATCGGTGATGCCTTGCGCCGCCCACGCCAGCTGGCCGATCTCCTCAAGGGAGAGGGGGGTGGCGCTGAATGTTCGGACAGACCTTCGCCGTTCCAGGGTTTCCTCAATGGAAATATCGCCGGATAAGTTTGGTCGGGGCAGAGAAATGGTGCTCATGGTCCTGGTCTCCTGGTTTGAATCGTGTGGGGAACAGGCCAGCATGAAACAGAGAAATCCAAAAAATAAGAGGTTCATGGTGTGCCTCCCTGCAGGGTTGAAAGTGCAATCAATAATCTTCTGACGGTATGATAAGACTCTCCGGACCATTGTTCCAGTCCGAGCGATGGGGGAAAAAGTCCGACACAGGCTGGCGGTATCTGTGAAGCAGCTTGAATGCCTGGGGCAGGTTGTCTCAGGAGGCTTTATTCAGCGTAAAGAAGAATGTACTTCCCTTATCTTTTTCACTGCGGATCCAGAGCTGTCCGCCATTTTCCCGGATGAAGTCCTGGCTGAGCATCAATCCGAAACCAATGCCCTTTTCTCCTTTTGTACCGGTTCTTCTGTAGCCACCCATGGCCGAAAGGATCTTCTCCTGTTCTTCCGGGGTCATGCCGATTCCGGAATCGGAGACGGAAACTACGTATCCACCATGTTCCTCCTGAACCGATATGGTGACCTCTGAATCTTCCCCTGAAAACTTGATGGCATTGGAAATCAGATTGCGAAGCACCGTTTGGATCATGTCTTTATCCCCGATGGCGATAATATCAGACGGGCATTCGTTTTGCAGATTCACACCTTTTCTTTTTGCCGAAATCTGATTGGTCCTGATAGCTTTGCTGATCATCTTGTGGAGATTGAGTTGTTCTTTACGGGGCTTCAGATGCCGTCTTTTGGCACTAGCCCACTCCAGCAGGTTTTCAAGCAACTGGAAAAGATTTTTGGACGATTCAAGGACCATTCGGCTGATCTCACGATTTTCCTCGTCCTCACTGTCACTGAGCTTTTCCGACAGGTATTCCGAGAAGCCGATTATGGACATGAACGGCCCCCTCAGGTCATGTGCAAGGACCGAATAAACCTTTTGTTTTTCATCAATTTCAAGCTTGAGCTGCCGGTTGCGCTCTTCAAGTTCCTCCGTTCGCTGTGACACCATCTTCTCAAGCTGCCGGTTACGCTTGCGAATGGTCTGCACCCGGTAGCGGAATCCAGTAAAAAGCAGTAGTACAGAGGCAATGATGACAAGTGCCCGGAACCAGACGGTATTCCAGAAGGGAGGAACGATCACGATGGTGAGCATGGCCCCCTCCTCGTTCCAGACACCGTCGTTGTTGGAAGCAATCACCCGAAAATGATATGTGCCGGGATTGAGGTTCGTGTAGGTTGCATTGCGCTGCGTGCCGGCTTGGATCCAATCGGTATCAAAACCCTCCATCATGTAAGCATACCGGTTTTGTTCGGCATTTGTAAAGTTCAAGGCGATGAAATCAAGGGTGATGACATTCTGCCAGTGATGCAGCGTGATCGCTTCGGTCATCATTATGTGTCTTTCCAGCGGAGTGTCGGGCTGATCGACAGTGACGGACTCGTTGAACAGCTTCAAGTCAGTGATGTAGACAGGCGGGATACGCGGGTTGTTCCGAATACTGTCCGGGTGGAACAAATTGAAGCCGTTCATCCCGCCAAAAAGCAGCTCGCCGGTTGATAACCGATGTCCGGCGTATGGTGTGAACTCGTGACCTTGCAGGCCGTCCTGTTCCCGGTAATTATGAAACTGAGCCGTTTCTGGCTGGAACCACGTAAGCCCTTGTACGGAGCCGATCCACAGGTTGTGGTTTTCATCTGCGGCAATGGAACGAAGCTCGTCATGAGGCAAGCCGTCAGCTTCATCAAGTACAAAAAAATTGTCCGATTCCGGCTGGTACATGGCCAGTCCTTTTTCCGTGGTAATCCAGAGCCGGCCGAGACCGTCTTCCGTAATCTGGCGGATGGTGGAGCCGGGTATGCTGGAACGGTCACTGTCATCTGGCCAGTATCGTCGGAAGGCCCCGGTATGCTTGCTATCCGAAGTTAACTTGCTCAGCCCGTTCAGGCTGCCGAACCACAGATTATTACGGCTGTCTTCAAATACATGCAGCACAAAGTTGGAGGCGATGCTGGTCGTGTCGTCTGAAACGGGACTGAAATGGTGTATTTCTCCGGTTTCCAAATGGAACCGGTACACCCCGCGCCGAAGCTCTGCTACCCAGAGATATGGGTGTTCACGGTCGAAATGCAGGTCGAACGGGTTGCTGAAAAGCCTGGATGATATTCCGTAGATATCCTCAATTGTTCTGAAAGTGCCTTGGTCCTTGTCTTTCAGCAATTGCACTCCGCCATTGTATGTGGCAGTCCAGATTTGGCCGCGAGGGTCGCGCGTGATGCTTACTACAGCATCAGAAAGCAAGCTGTTCGGGTCTTCGGGATCATGACTCAGAGCCCTGAAATAACCGGTATTCCTGTCAAAATAATTGAGTCCTCCGCCATCGGTGGCAATCCAGATATTGGCATTCAGGTCCTCTTCAAAATCGCGGATGATATTGTTGTTGAGACGATGGCTGAACCGTGAGCGGGTGTGATAATGCCGGAACTTGAATGCATACCGGTCCGAAACATTCAAACCTGCCAGTGCCGTGCCCACCCACAGCCTGCCTTCGCTGTCCTGAAATATTCTCGATACTGAGGGATGGGAGAGGCTGTATGGATCATCAGGGTCACTGTCGTAGTGATGAAATGCGTCATGCTCGTAATCGTAGAGATGAAGGCCGCCGTTGTCATTTCCAAGCCAGAGCCTGCCTTCGCGATCTACATACATCGTATAAATGAAGTTGTTTTCGAGCACTTTCGGAGCGCCCGGCTTGTTTTTGTACCTCACAAAGGAGATGTCACCATCAGAGTTGACAATCATTCGGTTGGCACCAGCGACCTGTGAACCGACCCAGAGCCGGCCTTCGCGGTCCTGGACAACGGCAGTTGTCTGGTTGCTGGATATGGTTCCGGGGTCTTCCGGGTCGTGAAGAAAGCTGGTAATCTCCCCGGTATTGGTATCAATGCGCTGCAACCCGCTGCGTTCCGTTGCTGCCCATATGAAATCTTCGCGGCAAATGTGGATGCTTGTGATATCCTGGGTGACCAATGGCTTGTACGCCATAAAACGATCCTGCTGCCGGTCGAAATAATAGAGACTGTGCCGCCCACCGGCTGCCCATAGAATGCCGCGTCGATCTTCCGTTATGGTTCGTACCCTTCGAAACGTACCGCTTCCGGTCGGGTCTGTCAGTTCGTATCGAACGAAGTCGTCTGTTTCCCTCCGGTAGCGGCTTACGCTGCTGCGCCCGCTCACCCAGAGCTCACCGTGGCTGTCGACAAATATACTTCCTACGACATTGTCGCTTATGGAGTTGGAATTTTCAGAACTGAGATAGTGCTGAAACTGCACCCCGTTAAACCGGTTCAGTCCACTGTTCGTCCCCACCCAGATAAACCCTAAAGAATCTTCGGCAATTGCAGTTACCGTATTGGTTGTCATACGATAGGGTATCTGCTCAAAGTACAGTTCAGGTTTATCAGATAACAGGGAGGCATGACCGTGGCCTGCCATGCCCGAGAGAAGCATTAGCACCAGAATGACCCATCCTGGACAATATGAAATCACATGTAATTTCACAGGCTGACGATACAAATAATTATTGCAACGGGAAGAGGGTGACTTTTTCAATCCTTCAAGCCAGGATTTGATGTCACGCCGGGATAATATTAGAATTGGGCAGTCTAGACCAGGGTCTCACCCTGATAATCCGACACCCAGCAAGTCGTTGGCGCACCAAATGATAAATATACTGGAAAAATCCGATGTATTAAAGTTCCAGTTAGTCCAAAAAACCAGATAATTCCCGGTGTTGCCATGGTTGCCAGCCAACTGGATCGTCTGAAAAACCGAACGCATGAATTTCTGTCATCGTTATTTTTTATATCTTCCAATGTCCGGTGCGGCGGTGAAAAAGCCGGCGAAATCGGATCAGCCTCCCGCCCTTTCCAACGGCACGGGGGCGCCAACACAGAAATTGTCACGTGATTTTTTAATCATTCAGAAAAATTTGGTTATGGAGTTATTTATTCAGGGAAAAGTTGCAGAAATACTGGAAGAACAATCAGGAGAAAGCCGGAACGGGCCCTGGCGCCGGCGTGATTTCATCCTGGAGATGGACGACCGCTTTTCCCGGAAGGTGTGCATCTCGCAGTGGGGCGACTCGATCGACAGCGACCCCGTATCCGTCGGCGAGACCGTCAAAGCTTATATCAACCTGCAAAGCCGCGAATACAACGGACGATGGTACACCGATGTTCGTGCCTGGCGTATCGATCGCGGGGATGCCCCGGCGGCGGATGATGGTTTTCCCGATGATCAGGCCGGTCAGGAACGCAGCGGCCAGCGTCCCACGCCCGGACCCGGCAAGAGCAGCCAGCCCGAAAGTAACGATTCCCTGCTGGATGGAGACCTGGACGATGTAGACGACGACCTGCCGTTTTAGCCTGCGCGTACGTCCAGGCCAGTTGTTATGACCTGCCGTTCTGACCTCCTGACCTTCCGTTCTATCTTGTCCGTACGTTCTGATCAGTTATCCTGATTTGCTGTTCTTTCCAACGTGTGCACCCTGGCCAGTCCGTCCTGACAAGTCCGTCCTGCCATGCCGGCAGCGCCATTTTTTGACAGAAAACCGTGTCCAAAAATCATTTTTTATGACAGATAAGGAGAAGGAATCAACAAAAAAATGGCACAGTCTTGAAGCCGATGCTGTGCTTGAGGAACTGAAAAGCTCAAAGAGCGATGGTCTGAGTCCCGACGATGCGAAAAAGCGCCTGGAGGAGTACGGAGCAAACAAGCTCCCGGAGAAGAAGGGTAAGAACCCCATCCTCAGGTTCCTTGCCCACTTCCACAATGTGCTGATCTACGTATTGCTGGTTGCTGCGGTCGTTACGGCGCTCATGGACCACTGGATCGACACGTTCGTCATCCTGGCCGTGGTCATCGCCAACGCGGTGGTCGGTTTCATCCAGGAAGGCAAGGCTGAGAAAGCGCTGGAGGGCATCAAGAAAATGCTGTCGCTGGAGGCTCAGGTGGTGCGCGACGGCAAACAGCAGAAGATAAACGCCGAGGAGATCGTTCCGGGCGACATCGTCCGGCTGCGGTCGGGCGACAAGGTTCCGGCGGACATCCGCATCGTGGAATCGAAAAGTTTTCGGGTGGAAGAGTCCCCGCTGACCGGCGAATCGACCGATGTGAAGAAGTCCAGCGACCCGTCAGAGGAGGATGCGGTGATCGGCGATCGCAAGAGCATGGCCTTTTCCGGGACCATGGTAACCTACGGTACGGCAACGGGTGTGGTAGTGGAGACCGGATCCAACACCGAAATCGGCAAGATCACCGAGATGATCTCCGAGGTGGAGGAGTTCACCACGCCGCTGCTGCAGAAAATCGACGCCTTCGCCATCCGGCTTTCCGTCGTCATCCTGGTATTCGCCTCGGCCTTTTTCGCTTTCGGATTCTTTTTCCGCGATTACGGGACGATGGAGCTTTTCATGGCTACCATCGGTGTCATTGTGGCATCCATCCCGGAAGGCCTTCCGGCCATCATCACCATCACCCTGGCAGTGGGTGTGCAGCGCATGGCCAGGCGAAATGCCATCATCCGGCGCCTGCCATCGGTTGAGACGCTGGGGTCGGTAAGCGTGATCTGCTCCGACAAGACCGGCACGCTCACTCGCAACGAAATGACAGTCCGCAGCGTGCATACGGCCGGCGTGCAGTACGAAATCGAAGGGTCCGGTTACAAGCCCGAAGGCGCTATAAAAAAAGAGGACGGGAAGGTGGAGGACCTTTCCGGCGAGCCGATGCTGGAGCGGTTGATACAGTGCGTGCGCGCCTGCAACGACGCATCGGTTGAGGAGAAGGAGGGTGAGTGGAAACTGAACGGCACCCCGACCGAAGGAGCGCTTGTGACACTGGCGCTCAAAGCGGGGCTGGAGGATTTCAAGCCGGAACGCATCGACGATATCCCGTTTGAGTCGGAGCACAAGTACATGGCCACGCTCAATGAAATTGACGGCAAGCGGTATGTTTTCATGAAAGGGGCGCCCGAAAAGCTTCTGGAAGTTTGTGACAAGCAGGCCACGGAGGACGGGGAAGAGGACCTCGACGAGGATTTCTGGAAGGAGCAGATGGAGGAGATTGCCGGGCGAGGACAGCGGCTCATGGGGGCAGCCTTCCGGGAGGAAAAGAAAGGAACCGATGAAATCGACCACAAGGATGTCGAAAGCGGCATGATTTTCCTGGGCGTGACCGGCATCATCGATCCGCCGCGCGATGAAGTGTTTGATGCCATAGAGGAGTGTAAAAGCGCCGGCATCCGCGTGATCATGATCACGGGCGATCATGCCATCACCGCCATGGCCATCGCCAAAGACCTGGGCATCGACAACGGCGAAGGCACCGTCACCGGCGCCGAACTGGAGAAGATGGCGGACGAGGAACTCACCGAACTCGTCATGAAATACAACATATTCGCACGCACCAGCCCGGAGCACAAGCTGCGCCTGGTCAAGGCCCTGCAGAAGAACAACAAACTCTGCGCCATGACCGGCGACGGGGTCAACGACGCGCCAGCCCTCAAACGCGCCAACATCGGCGTGGCCATGGGCATCAAGGGCACCGAAGTGAGCAAGGATGCCTCCGAAATGGTGCTGGCGGACGACAACTTTGCCACCATCGTCAATGCGGTGGAGGAGGGGCGCACCGTCTACGACAATATCCGCAAGACCATCCTTTTCGTGCTGCCGACGAACGGCGCCGAAGCGCTGGTGCTGGTCGCCGCCATAGTCCTGGGCATCACCATGCCCATCACTCCGGCTCAGATCCTCTGGGTCAACATGGTAACGGCGGTGACACTGGCCCTGGCCCTGGCTTTTGAACCGATGGAAAAGCGCGTAATGGAGCTGTCGCCACGCGATCCAGACGAGCCGATCCTGGGTGGATATTTTCTCTGGCGGATCCTGCTTGTCTCAGTGCTGATCGGTGGTTTCACCTTCCTCATCAGCAACATTTTCTATGTGGGGGATGCGGAACTCGATCGGGTCCGCACCATCGCCGTGAACACCATTGTGGCCGGACAGGTATTCTACCTGCTTAACTGCCGCAAGTTTTATGAGGGCATCTTCAACCGGCACTTTTTCGGCAACAGGTATGTGTTCATGGCCATCGGCGCGCTAGTCGCGCTGCAGCTTGTGTTCACCTACGCCCCCTTCATGAACACGCTGTTCGAAACGGCTCCCATATCGCTCAATGAGTGGATGTACGTGACTGGTGCCGGCGTCATCGTGATGTTAATTGTGGAGTTCGAGAAATGGATTTCAAGAAACAGGTTGATGGGTAAGTGAGACAGGCTGATGGGGATCTGAGACAGGCATGTGACGAAAACGGTTTTCGGAGCTGGTGGCCAAACCGTCTTGCCTGCTCAGCATCTTGCGTATTACAATTTCGCCTCTTTGCGCTCTGCAACGTTACCATCTGCTGCGCACATAGATGAAGTAGTAGGTCAGCGCGATGAAAACGCCTCCGCCAACTATGTTGCCTGCGGCAACCATGACCAGACTGACACTCGTTTTCATCAGCGTGATGTCGGTGGGAAGCTGGAGCGCATCGGCGTCCTGAATGATCAGAAATGAGAGGAAAAAGTGGAACATGTTTCCGGTGGCATGCTGGAAGCCAACAGCCGGGACGGCAGAGAGCGACAGGATCAACGCCAGGAACTTGTCGGTGACAGACCGCCCCGCCATGGCCAGCCAGGCCCCCGAGCAGATCAGCAAGTTTCCGAAAAGCCCCAGCAGGAACATCTGCAAAAGGGAGTAATCCAGTTTGGATGAGGTGAGGAAGAGCACTTCCTCCACCAGAAGCCCGCCGAACAGGTCTACCTGTCCGGAGTAGAAAAACAGCAGGACGAGACCCGCCGCGCCGGCAATGTTGGCCAGCAGGACTATGGTCCAGTTCCGGGTCAGTTCCCAGAATGTGATCTTTCGCGATGCCAGGCTCATCACGGCCAGGTTGTTGGTGGTGAAGATCTCCGCCCCGGCAATGAAGGCGATGATGTAGCCCATGGCGTAGAACAGGGGGCTGGCCACCGCCGATGCACTCTCGCTGATGGCCGGATTTGCCATGACCACCACCTGATACAGCGCTCCGAGCGAGATGAAACAACCACCCAGAATTCCGAGCATCAACGTGATCACACCCGGCAGGCGGACCTTCTTCACGCCCACCTGCATCACGCGTCCGGCGACCTCCTCGGGCGAGTAGGCGTCGAGATCTAGTATCGGGTGTCGCCTATTCCGGGATTTTTGTTCGAGCAGGTTGGACATATTATCAGCTCTGGTTTCAGGAAATCAGTTTCAGCGGGGGAGTTTCGGCGTCGCTTACGGGTCGACCAGGGCCTGGTAGAGCAGCGTGCGCAGTTTTCCATGGACATCGGATCCGCGCGAGGGGATGAGCTGGGTGAAGAAGACGACAACCAGCCGGTCTTGCGGGCTGACCCAGTAGGTGGAGTGGTAGGCGCCGCCCCATCCAAAATCGCCCAAGGCCCCGGGGACGCCGCGCACGCCCGGATCGGTGACTATGTCGAAGCCGAGGCCGATGCCCAGCCCCGGACGGAACTCGATGCCGTCGAGATGGTCGACGGTCATCAGTTCGACGGTGCGCGGACTCAGGATCCGGTGCCCGTCCAGTTCGCCCCCGTTAAGCATCATTTGCAGAAAGCGGGCGTAATCGGTTGCCGTGGAGACCAGTCCGGCCCCGCCGGAGAATGTGGTGCGCGGGCCGGTCACATAGTGTCCCTGCCCGACCGATCCGCCGGGATCCGGCGCCCGGACAATCCCCCGCTCTTCGGTGGCGGAATAGACCGTCGCCAGCCGTCCGGCATGCTCTTCCGGGACAAAAAACCATGTGTCGCGCATCCCCAGCGGCTCGAACATCCGCTCGTGGAGGAACCGGTCGAGCGGCATACCGCTCACCTCCTCGATGAGCGCGCCCAGGATGTCATTGGCATAGCCGTAGACGAAGCGCTCGCCCGGGTGCGCATCGAAAGGCAGGTCGGCCATGCGCCGGACGATCTCGCGGACCGGCTCATCGCGGTCGGCCAGGTACCAGCCCTGGATGCCGGCCTCTTCCCACAGTTCGGCAGCAATGCCATATCCGTAGCTGATGCCGGCCGTGTGCATGAGAAGGTCGCGGATGGTGATGGGACGTTTGGCCGGGACCGCCACCCAGCCGCGGGGCTCATCCTCCCGCACCTCGGCCACGGTGGTCTCCATAAACTCCGGGAGGTGCCTGCCTACGGGATCCGTGATGAGCAGCGCGCCTTCCTCCTGCAGCATCATGACGGCCACGCTGATGATGGCTTTGGTCTGGGAGGCGATCCGGAACAGGGCGTCGTGGGTCATCTCGGTGCCGGAATCGACATCGAACTTGCCGAAAGGTTCGTGGACCACGGCGTGTCCGTCGCGCAGCACCATGACGACCCCGCCGCTCAGGCGCTGCTCTTCGGCATATCCGTGAAGCATTCCGGTGAGGCGTTCGAGCCGTTCTGGACAAAAACCGGCCTGTTCGGGTGCGATTTCCGGAAAGACGAGCTGGCGGCTGGTGTCCGGTTGCGCTACTGCGGTTCCGGGCGTGGGCCCCATCCAACCGAAAAAGAGTAAAAGGAAGGAAACGGCCGCAATTTGCTGCCATTGATTCTTGCTGCGGAAGTGGTCGCTGTCTGCGCGGCCGGACGGGTGGCATGATGTGTAGGATGTTTCCATCGCTATGGATATTTTTTCGTGGATCATGTGTGATGATACTAAAAAATGAGGGAAAGTATGACGTTGTGGCTGTTTAAACTGTCCGGTTTGCCGGCGGGGTTGCCTGATTCGCTGTTGGCCGTTCGGGTTCTTGCTGTCGCGGTGCTGTTGCTGATGGCCGCCGTTTCGTGCGCACCGGGGGAGCGCGGTGGCGATCCGTCCAGACCCGATCTCCGGCGCGTCAGCTATATGAGCGCGGCGACAGGCGAGGAACGCGAGTATTTCGTCTACCTGCCGGCGGGATATGGCGAGTCGATGGAGCGGGGCCTGGAGGGATTGCACGGGGACGGCACCGTTCCCGGCACAATTGGTGAGCCCGGCACGGATTCGGACGACAGCCTGGCCGGCTGGCCGGTGATGCTGTTCCTGCACGGCAACGGCGAGCGCGGGGACGCCCGGGAGGAGCTGGACTACGTGATGATCCACGGCCCGCTGTACGAGGCGTGGGTGAGGCGGCGTGACCTGCCGTTTGTGATCGTGGTGCCGCAGCTGCCCATGTACGGCATGGATGAACGACACGACTATATCGCCAACCGCACCCCTGACATGATCCCCCGGCGGCTTGATGAGGGCGTGCCCCCGCGGCGAGCGGCGTCCGTGCCGGCGTTCCCGATGGACGGCGCCCAGGCGGTGGACCCGTCCGCCGACCCGACCGCCATGCCCTATCCACCCGAAGGCCCGCCTGACGGATGGTACCGGCTGGAGCAGGACCTCATGGACATCCTCGATCAGGTGGAGGAGCAGTTTCTGGTGGATGCGGACCGCGTCTATCTCACCGGCATCAGCTATGGCGGCTTCGGGACGTGGCACATCGCGGCCCGGCATCCCGAACGCTTT
>SLNO01000003.1 GCA_007132975.1 Balneolales bacterium | reverse complement strand
TCAGCCTGCGGGGCAAGGCGAAGGTGGACCTGAATCTGGTTGCGCGCAACTTCAACGGGGGCGGGCACTTCAACGCCGCCGGCGCCTGGCACGACGGACCCATCGACAAGGCCGTGGAAGATGTGGTCCGCGATATCACCGGACGCCTTGAGGATTGCCGCTAACGCTTCCGCTTCAGGTAATCGGCCACCTTTTTGTGATGCTGGGGCGAGGCCCAGAAACGCGCAAACTGATCCAGTTCCCTCTCAAAAGAGGCCTCCCGCGGATGGTCAAGAGCAAATTTGGACCCGCTCTTCAGTTCCTGGATAAGGTCCGGCTCCACCCTGGACAACCCAAGCGCCCACTCCCAGGTGTTTCGGGTCAGTTCCGAAGTAATCGAGAGCTTGTTGATGAGCCCGGAATTCAACGCATCCTCCGAACTGATCACCTGGTTGCTGCCCAGCCACTCAAGCGCCCGCGAACGTCCGACACGTTCCACAAGGCGCGTCAATCCACCCCACGCAGGCGGCAGCCCAAAAGATGCCTGACTGAAGGCAAACGTGGCCGTCTTGCTGGCAATGGAAAAGTCGAAGGCCAGCAGCAGCTCGCATCCACCGCCGTACACCTCCCCGTTCACACAGGCCACCGACCAGAAACTCCCGGTCTCCAGACGCTTGAGGATGGCCGTCATCCGCTCCGCCATCTGCCGTCCTTCCTCCTCCGTTTTGAGCGTGGAAAACGCCTTTATATTGCCGCCAGAGGCAAAAAACTGGGGGCCTGCACCGCTGAGCACGAACACCCGCGTCCTGCCGTTCTTTTCGATGTCGTCCAGCGTCTGCTCCAGCATCTCCATGACCTCGAAATCGATGGAGTTATTGGCTTCGGGACGGTTGATCTCGGCCCAATAGATGTGTTTTTTCTTGTTTACTTTAACTACAGCCACGTTTTTTGGATTATCTGATTGGGTGGATGGGGTTGAGGCCCCGTTGAAAGGTGTTGCATCAGTTGGTATGGAACGGATCAGTCAGGGCATGATTGGGCTTTCGACCGATTCCGGAAGATTGGAAAGGGCTGAGGTTGCGTATAAGGATTTGATCACGGTCAGCGGTCTTTGTCGGGCCGGACCTCCTCGTCGATCCACGCCAGGTAATCGGGGTTGCCCGCTGCGATGGGAAGACCGACGATGCAGGGGCATTCGTAACTGTGGAGCTCTTTCACCCTTCCGGCCAAACGCTCGAAAGTATCGGCCCGGGTCTTGGCAATGAGCACCACCTCCTTTTCACTCTGCACGCCTCCGTCCCACCAGAACAGCGCCGACATGTTGTCGATGATGTTCGTGCAGGCGGCAAGGCGTTCGCTGATGAGCGCATTGCTGATGGTTTCCGCCTCATCGCGACCGGAAGTGGTTATATAGACAAAAAAATGGCCGCTCTGTCCGCTTTGCGATGGGTTTGGCATATATAACAGAGGTTTGTGTGACGGGTTCCGGAAAAACGGATTCCGGAAAATAACCAAACGCCTTTTAATAGGAAAACCGTGCCGTGCTAAAAAATGAGCGCCGCCCCGGTTCGTTGAGAAAGCAGGTAAATTTGCGTATATTGACAGGCTAATTATCATTCACTCACTGTGTTCAAAGCGGTCCGACGCAGTACAGATTGAAGCTGGCGCCCCGTTCAGGCGAGGCGTCACCAAAGCTTTCCGCAGAAGTCCTGGGTGGCAGCGGCAAAAAAGCACAGTGGCAGTGGATGACCAGCCGCGAGAGTGGTGAAATTGGTAGACACGCTAGATTTAGGATCTAGTGCCGCAAGGCGTGGGGGTTCGAGTCCCCCCTCTCGTACTTTATCTTCAATTATCTGCATGTTTTTACTGTATTCACGTTTTTGATAATTGAAAATTTTCCCAAATGTTTCCCAAAACGGTATATTGAGAACACCTTTGAATATCAATTTACCGACCTATGGGGATTGAGCATTTCATTCGTTGCGTCAAGAAGAGAATCAAAAGAAGGGAATCCCATTCCCTATATTGGATTTATCATTATTGAATGAAAGTACGGACCTATGAAGCCTGTTACATCATCATTAATACTAAGCTTAGGAATCTTTATCGGGTTATTTTTACTGTTCAGTTGTGATTCCATTTTTGGAGGAAAAACGGAATACACCCTTACAACCACTGCCTCACCACCAGAGGTTGGAACAATCACCCCTGAAAGTGGTAAGTATTCCGATGGTGAAACGATTACTCTAACGGGGAATCCAAATGAAGGTTGGAGATTCGTCCGTTGGGAAGGGGATTGGAGCTCCACGCAGAACCCCACTGAAATAACAATGAGTAGAGACTACTCGGTAACGGGTGTTTTTGAGAGAAGAGATTACCCCTTAAACATCACCATTGAGGGTGAAGGAAAAGTTGAAGAGAGAGTGGTGTCCCAACCAAAAACTACTGACTACCCCTATGAAACTGTTGTCGAATTGACTCCTGTTCCATACGCAGGTTCGACCTTTCTGGAATGGGGAGGTGATGCAAGTGGAAATGATGTTCCGATACAGATTACTATAAGTAAAGAAACAGATGTAATTGCCAGGTTTTCTTCTCCCATTTATTTAGGGGGCAACGGTATTACAATTATGTGTCCTGATGTCCCGGTTGGTACAATTGGGACAGTAGATGGAGTTGAATTTGAGGTGGTTGACAGAGAATTACTCATCCAGAGAAGAAATCAAGGTTCTAACCTGACCAAAGTCTGTGTGAGCAATGTCACGGACATGAGATCTATGTTTGATGGGACCCAATTCTACCAACCCATCGGAAATTGGGATGTGAGTAATGTCACGGATATGAGAGAGATGTTTAGAAATTCTACTTTCAATCAACCCATTGGAGACTGGGATGTCAGTAATGTGACAGATATGAAATATATGTTTCAATTTTCCCCATTCAATCAATCCATTGGGAATTGGGATGTCAGTAGTGTGACTGATATGAGTGCGATGTTTGGGGGATCCAAGTTCAACCAACCCATTGGAGACTGGGATGTCAGTAGTGCAACTGATATGAGTATAACGTTTGGGGGATCCGAGTTCAATCAACCCATTGGAGACTGGAATGTCAGTAGTGTGACTGATATGAGTCAGATGTTCAATAATTCTCCATTCAACCAGCCCATTGGAGACTGGGATGTCAGTAATGTCACCGGAATGAATTTCATGTTTCGTAATACTCCTTTCAACCAGCCCATAAACTTTTGGTGTGTTACCAGGATTACATCTGAGCCTCGTGATTTTTCAACCAATAGTCCCCTCACCGAAGTGAACAAACCTGTTTGGGGAACCTGTCCTGAATGATGATCCAAACGGATTTTCTACCTGAAAAAATTTATTGACCAAGCTCTTTTAGTAATAGTTACGTTGTTATTTGGCTGCGATCAATGTATTGACATGAGCCGGATGTTGCAGCCCCGCTGAAATTGTAAAAAAGGTAGAAAAATAGTATTTTTAAAGTCTTTGACGATTCAGAGATTGTCCTCGATAAACAGATACAATCTCCGGGTTCTAAAGCTGCCCGAAATCACCAGTTTAACTAATTAAACGACCAAAAAGCTTTGTTTTAGATTTATGTACGGGTGTGTTCGACTCTCTCTCCTCCCGTTCAAAGCAAATCGGCGGATCTGTTACAGCGATCCCATCCACCCGCCCGGCACAAGCCAGGCGTTTTTTTAAACACTAAATTTCAGTTACGTGAACATAGCGGTTGAAGACAAAAGCAGCGTAGACAAGGTACTCACCATCACAGCAAGCCAGGAGGAATTGGCCCCCCGGTTCGACAAGGCATTCCGCGAGTACCGGAAAAAAATCAACATGCCCGGCTTCCGTCCCGGACAGGTGCCCGTCGGCCTCGTGAAAAAACGCTTTGGCAAGGAAATCGAATCCGAAGAGATCAACAAGTATATACAGGAAGTGTTCCGCGATGAGGTGGTGCCAAAGTACAACCCCGTCGGCGAGCCCCGTTTCGAGGACCTCAAATGGGATAACGGCGAACTGGAAGTGAAAATCGAGATCGGCGTAAAGCCCGAGTTCGAGCTCAAGGACGTCGCCTCCTTCAAGGTCGACAAGATGGTCCACGATGTTACCGACCAGGAGGTCGAGGATGAGATCAAGCACTCCCTAGAGCGCGGCGGCACCTGGAAAGAGACCGAGGACAAAATCGATGAAAATAGCAGGGTAACGGTGGATGCGGTCCCGCTTGGCGACGATGGCAAACCCCGCACCGAAGACCAGGACACCGACAAGGAGCTGGACCTGTCGGACGATGAGACCGCGGATTTCCTGAAGGCGCTCAAGGGCTCGAAAGCCGGCGACGAGGTCAAGGTCACCCTCGGCGAAAAAGATGACGCCGAGACGTTTCTCCTTACCGTAAAAAATGTGCGCAAGCTTGAAACGCCCGAACTCAACGAGGAGTTTGTGAAAGAAGCGACCCGCGGTGAAGTCACCACGGTGGAAGATTACCGAAGCCGCATCAAAAGCCAGATCCAGAACTACTACGACCAGGTATCGGGCGATATGCTCAAGCAGGAGATCATGGACCAGCTTATCGAGGCCCATCCGGACATCCAGGTACCCAATGCGCTGCTCAGCCGCTTCCAGGATGCCTACGTCGACCGCCTCAAGCAACAGCAGCAGGGCCAGCCCCTTCCTGAAGACTTCAACGAAGCGGAATACCGTGAATCCGTGAAAGATGATGCGGGTCGCGAAGCCCGCTGGGCCTTCATCGTCGATGAACTGGGCAAGAAATACGACGATATTGAGATCAAGGAGGAGGATGTGGATGCGCGCCTCTCCTCCGAAGCCGCCCGCTACGGCCTCCCCATGGAGATGGTAAAGAACTTCTACGCCCAGTCCGCCGATCAGCTGGAAAACCTGCGGCAGAATATCCGCACGGACAAGCTGTTTGATCGTATATTGGAGCAGGTCAGCCTCAACGAGCTGTCCAAAGAGGCCTACCAGGAAAAAAAGAAAGAACAACGTAACGAAAAGAGCGATTCATGACCCAATTCAAGCAACCCCTGTTTGACGAAATCAGCTTTGGCGCCGGCCAGACGCAAAACAGCCTGATCCCGATGGTCATTGAGACCACCAGCCGGGGCGAACGGGCATTCGATATCTATTCGCGGCTGCTGAAGGACCGGATCATCATCCTCGGTACCCCCATCAACGATGCCGTTGCCAGCAGCATCGTGGCGCAGATGCTGTTCCTGGAGTCCGACGATCCCGAAAAGGATATCAACCTGTACATCAACAGTCCGGGCGGCGTGGTCTCCTCAGGTCTTGCCATCTACGACACCATGCAGCACGTCCGCTGCAACGTGGCCACCATCTGCATGGGCATGGCCGCATCCATGGGTGCCGTGCTGCTTGCCGCAGGCGCCAAGGGCAAGCGGACCCTGCTGCCCCACTCCCGGGTCATGATCCACCAGCCGCTTGGCGGCACGCAGGGCCAGGCCAGCGACATTGAGATCGAGGCCCGTGAGATCATCCGCATCAAGCAGACCCTCAGCGACATCCTTGCCCGTCACACCGGCAAGGAGACCGACGAGATCATCCGCGATTCCGACAGAAACAAGTGGATGGATGCGGAAGAATCCCTTGCCTACGGTCTTGTGGACAAGGTACTTGAGCGTCCCCCGGTCAAGTAGTATATTGAACCAAATTTGGTAACCGTGCATGAGTGATCAGGAAAACAAAATAAGGTGCTCCTTCTGTGGCCGATCCAGCCATGAGGTGAAGAGCATGGTCGCAGGCCCGAGCGTCTACATCTGCGACCAGTGCATCGCCGATGCTTCCGGTATCGTCAAGAATGAACTGGGTCCGGGCAAGCGGCAGCACCAGTTCCAGAACGACCTCAAGCCGGTGGAGATCAAAGCCTACCTCGACGAGTACGTGATCGACCAGGAGGATGCCAAGAAAACCCTCTCCGTAGCGGTCTACAACCACTACAAGCGCATCGCCAGTCCGGAATTCGAGGATGACGACGCCGAGATAGAAAAGAGCAATATCGTGCTGCTCGGGCCCACCGGATCCGGCAAAACCCTGCTTGCCCGCACGCTCGCAGGCATCATCGACGTGCCGTTCTGCATCGCCGATGCCACGGCGCTCACCGAGGCGGGCTATGTGGGCGAGGACGTCGAAAGCATCCTCTCAAACCTGCTGCAGGCCGCCGACTATGACGTTGAGCGAGCCGAGCGCGGCATAGTGTACATTGACGAGGTGGACAAGGTGGCGCGCAAAAGCGACAACCCGTCCATCACCCGTGATGTCTCCGGGGAAGGCGTCCAGCAGGCCCTGCTCAAAATACTGGAGGGAACCACCGCCAACGTGCCGCCCAAGGGCGGGCGCAAGCATCCGGAGCAAAGCTTCATCACGGTGGATACCCGCAACATCCTCTTCATCTGCGGCGGGGCGTTCGAGGGGCTCAATGAGATCATCTCCCGCCGTCTCTCCTCCACCAACATGGGCTTCACCGCCGACCATCAGGACAAATTTGACAAGGCTGATCCCAAGATCTTCACCTATGTTGAGCCGGAAGACTTGCAGAAATTCGGCCTCATCCCGGAGCTCATTGGCCGCCTTCCGATCATCTCCGGACTGGAGGAACTGTCCGAGCAGGCGATGATCAACATCCTCCTGAAACCCAAAAATGCGATCATCAAGCAGTACAAGAAGCTTTTCCGCATGGAAGGGGTAGAGCTTGAATTTGAGGAGGAAGCCCTGAAGGAAGTTGTCACGCAGGCCATGAAGCGCAAGACCGGCGCCCGCGGACTCCGTTCCATCATGGAGCGGGCCATGCTGGATATCATGTTCACGCTGCCCACCATGAAGAACATCGAACGATGCATCATCACCAAAGACACCATAACGTCGTTCGCCCCGCCTATCTACAAAAAACGGAAAGCATCTGCCTGAGCCCTGAAAATAGCGAAGGCTCCCATTTCGTTATGAACTGGCATGCGTGTGACGCGGCAACCCCGTACATTGCACGACTGTCAGCCTTGCAAAGGCCTCAGGTCGCAGCATGTGCCCACTCGTTATTCCCCGGGCTGCTTTGAATAGTAAAGCTCCGGTTGCCTTCAATTTCCAACAATTCCGAATGCCATGTTCTTCAACAGCACATCCAACCGGATCAAAGGCGCCCTGGTCTTTTTGCTGGTTGTAACGGCCGTCGCCTCGTTTACCTACACCCACTACCTGGTCGATAAAATCCGAGAAAAGGAACACTCGGGGGTAGAGCTTTGGGCGCGTGCGCTCGAATACAACAGCAAGCCGCTGTATGAGGACACTCGGAATGAACTCTCCGGCATCATGATTGAGATTTCCGCTCTGGAAGGGATCCCGGACATGGTCAAAAACCGCTGGATCCGTGCACTTAACCGGGCGGAATCAGACCTGTCAAACGCCTCGCTGGATTTCATCGCCTCTGAGCTTATCATTAAAAACCGTTTTGAGATACCCTCGATTGTGGTGGATGAGGAAGGCAACATTCTTGGGTCACGGAATACCGGCAACAGGGAGCTGGACGATCAGATCATTGCCGAGTACGCATCTCTAAATGAACCGATCCGGATTGAACTGGGGGCTGGTGACATGGTACAGGAGCAGTTTATTTACTACGGAGACAGCGCCATCATTCGCACGCTTCAGTATTTCCCGTTCGTGCAATTCGGCTTGCTTGCCCTCTTCCTTGGGTTGGGGTATTTGAGCCTGAGCAGCATCAAGCGCACAGAGCAGTCCAATCTCTGGGTTGGCATGGCGCGCGAGGCGGCGCATCAGCTGGGAACGCCGCTCTCAAGCCTCTACGGCTGGATTGCATTGCTCAAGGAGCAGAACAACGACCAGGAGACGCTTCAGATAGCCCACGAGATCACAAGCGATCTGAACCGGATGCAGACGGTGGCGGAGCGGTTCAACAAGATCGGATCCATTCCGGAGCTGAAGCCAATGAAGGTCGGGCCTTTGATCCGGCAGGTCATGGAGTATCTGGAGCGACGGATGCCGCAGTTTGGAAAACATGTGACCCTGTCTCTGGATGTGCGGTCTGACAGGCGCGTTCCCATCAACCAGGAGTTGTTCGCCTGGGCCATGGAAAACCTTCTGAAGAACTCATTGGATGCCATTGATGCGAAGAGCCGCAACGCCAGGGTCCACATTGAGGCCCACGAACACAACAACAGCTACATTATAGATGTGTCCGACACCGGCAAGGGAATCGAAAAAAGGAACAAGAAAGAGATTTTCAACCCGGGTTACAGCACCAAGAAACGGGGATGGGGCCTGGGGCTGAGTCTTACGCGCCGGATCGTTGAAGAGTACCACAAGGGAAAAATATTTGTCCATCGGACCGCTCCAGGCGAGGGGACTACGTTCCGCATGATCTTCCCAGTGCAGGGGAATGGCAAAAAACCTTCATCAGAGCACAATGGAAGGCAGCTTGCGGACAAAAAAGAGACATCCTGACGACGTGTCAGTCTATATGCTCCTCTTCTTCCGGCTCTTCCTGGCGATTGAAGCCCCGGCGGGTCGCGTACTCCATCAGTTCAGCCTTAAGCAGGTTTCGGCCCCGGTGCAGGCGTGAACGGATTGTACCGATGGGCACATCAAGCATGTTTGCAATCTCCTCGTAGGTGAATCCCTCGATGTCACAGAGCAGGACGACCGTCCGGAAGTCCTCCGGCAACCGGCTCAGGGCACCGGTGACGTCATCGTCCATCAGCTGGCCGTACATGTTGGATTCCATGTCGGTGGTATTGGATTGCTCGCTCCTGATGGTCTCGTAAAAAGGCTCTATTTCATCATAGTCAACTTTTTGCGGCTGCTTAGAGGCTTTTCTGTAATTATTGATGTAGGAATTCTTGAGGATTCGGAAAAGCCATCCCTTGGCATTTGTACCTTTTTCATAGCTGCTGAAGAACCGGTAGGCCTTCACGATCGTGTCCTGGACCAGATCCTCGGCGTCGTCATTATTTGCAGTCAGCTTCAGTGCAAAGTTGTAGAGCGCATCAAGATGGGGAAGCATTTCATCATTGAAATCTTCCTGCTTCTGCAACTCTTCTCTGGTCATGCTTTCCATCAAAAATCAAACGTTTGATTAACCTGGAAACTAGCGTTTTCCTGCCTGCTTTGAAAATGTGTGTGTCTGCTGAAGTCTCTGGTTAAATGCCGGGCTGCTATTTTTTTAGTTGTAGCTATAGTTATTAATGTAAGAAATCCGACTCAATAAATTAAATTAATAAATTTAATCATTGCTCAACTCGTTGATGGTAGCCACAAGCCGTCCTCCCCCTTGAAAGTCCAGCGCACGGAAGGCTGCATCGGAAAGAACCAGGCGGTTGTCGGGGGTGCGATCGTTTATGTGGACGAATACCCCGCGGCCGTTGTCCGGGTTTTCGATATATACTACCGAACCAAGTGCCAGACTGGGATGTGCCGCGGTCAAGGCCTCGGGATTGTAAAGATCGCCGCTTGTGGTAGTCCTGCGTTGGCGTTCCGAGGGGTATCGGGTGACATCCATCCGAGTGCCGTTGTTTTCCCTGACCGAAACGCGGAAGGGGTTGGGGCGGTTGGTTGTGGCAGCCACGAGAAGAGTGATTTCATCGCCCGCTCGCAACTCCCTGGCGGACATGCCAGGATTCAAGGCACGGAATTCATACATGTCCATTTTGTGATGCTCGAGCAGCTGATAAAGGGAGTCGCCTTCGTTGATGGTATGCGTAACAAAGCGGCCCTGAGGTGTGCTTTCAACATCCCACTCGGCAGCAACGGATGGCGGTGCGGCCGGCCTGCTTCGAATGCGCAGTTCCTGCCCAACATGGATCTGTGAACCTTCGAGCCGGTTCATCTCCATCAGCTCGCGGACAGTCATGTTGAACTGTGATGCAATACGGTATAGCGTGTCGCCCGGGCGCACTTCGTAGATGGCAGGGGAGTCGGGTGCCGTGAAACCATCGTCCACGTCCTCAGGTTCCCGCGGAGGGACACGGTCAGGCTGTTCGGACGGGGGTTCGGTCGTATCCACGCGGTCAGCCACAGTCGGGCGTTCATCGCGGGGTGGATCAGGACGGGTGCGGTCGGGCTGTGGCCGCTGCTCTTCCGCCACTTCCTGACGACGTATCTCCAGTTCCTGTCCAATAGAGAGCAGATTGTCCCGGAGGTTGTTCCAACGCCTGATATCCTCAACGGTGACCTCATAAATCTGTGAAATCCGGAACAGGGTCTGGCCGGGTTCAACGGTGTGGATGACCACGTCCTGGCGGGTCCGCTGCTGAGTGCGGTCCGGCTGCTGCCTGTCGGGCTGCACACGTCGGTCGGGTTCTTGCTGCCTGTCCGGTTGGGCGCCATTGCCGACGATCAGTACCTGTCCGACAGAGATGAGATTGTCCCTCAAACCGTTCCATTCACGGATCTGATCTACAGAGACATCGTACTGGCGCGAAATACCGAACAGGGTTTCGCCCTGCCTGACGGTGTGTGTCGGGCGGTCGGCGGCAAGGGCCGGAAGGGAAATAAGGACTATCCAGAATATTACAGTCAAGATTCGCATATCATCAACGGATTAAGCTTCTTCGTCTTCAAGCTCGCTGACAGCCTGTTCCAGCTCAGATGCGGCGTGGTGGTTGTTGGCTTTACGGGCGGCAGCGATGCCAGTGGTGAAAGTTGTCAGTGCCTTGCGATGATCACCGGTTTGCTGATACAGCTTGCCGAGATGGTAATAGACCCCGACATACTCCGGATCATTGACCAGTATGTACTCAAAGTGGCTGCGAGCCGTATCAATGTCAGAGGCCTTGAGGTGTTCCAGGGCCAGTGCAAACCGGGAAAAGCTGTCGTCGGGATCGGCTTCCAGGAATTCCTTAAGTTTTGCTGCTCTGCTTTGATTCATGTCGACTTCTATAATTAAGTTACAACGCCAGAAGGGGATGGAAGCGTATGGAGAAACTTAAAAACTGCTGATCGGGATTCCGGATGGCCGGTTCAGGTTGCCGGGTGGTAGCGTTCCGCAATCTCATCCACGGAATCACCACCGAATTTTTCCAGAAAGGCATTGGCCAGTACCGGGGCAATTACATTCTCAACCACAACTACGGCCCTGGGCAGGGCGCAAACATCCGAGCGCTCGTAACGCGTGTCCATGGTCTGTTTGGATTCCATATCCACGGTCTGTAACGGCTTCAGCATGGTCGGGATGGGTTTCATGATGCCGCGAATGATCAGGGGCATTCCGGTGGTGATGCCGCCTTCAAGTCCGCCAGCCCGGTTGGTAGCGCGTGCAAACCGGTCCTGTTCCCAAGTTATCTCATCGTGCACGGTATGGCCATGGCGCCTGCCCGCTTCAAAACCAAGCCCTATTTCCACACCTTTCATGGCCTGGGTGCTCATGACGGCCTGGGCAAGAAGTCCCTCAAGTTTGCGATCCCAGTGGACATAGCTGCCAAGACCTGCAGGAAGGCCTGTGACCACAATTTCGTAGATACCGCCAAGGGAACTGCCCTCTTTCCGGCGCTTCTTGATCTCATCGACCATCCGTCCCGTCAGGTTTTTATCCAGGCACCGGACCTCGGAAGCGTCAGCCGAACGGCCGAGTTCTTCCGCACCTTTGGGGAGAAGCGCATCCGCGGTTGCACGGACCTCATCCCATCCCGCATATCCCTGCTCGCCTATCTGCAGGACATGCCCGCCAATCTGGATCCCGAAATGGCGTAGCAACTGCCTGGCCGTAGCGCAGCAGGCTACCCGCATGGCGGTCTCCCGCGCACTGGAGCGCTCGATGACCGGACGGATATCATCAAACCGGAATTTTTGGACGCCAACAAGATCGGCATGTCCGGGACGCGGCACGGTGATCCGTTCGATCTCTTCTTTTACAGGGACGGCGGACATCACCAATGGCCAGTTGGCTTCATCTTTTGTGTAGGCACGATTGACCATTTTAAGCGCCACGGGGTGCCCCATTGTCTTGCCGAAGCGCACTCCGGAGACGATTTCTGCCGTGTCTTTTTCGAAAGCCATGCGTCCGCCGCGGCCGTACCCTTCTTGCCTGCGGGCCAGCTGAAGGGTAATTGCGTCTTGAGAAAGGGGAAGCCCCGCGGGGAGACCCTCGACAATGCCAATGAGCTCAGGCCCATGAGATTCACCAGCTGTCAGATATCGAATCATCGTGTTTTCTTTAGTCCATTTCGTTGTGAAAACCTGAAATGAGGTTTCCGGAGTGCGGAAATATAGCAAATTACGAAATGAACTATGGCAGTGAAAACAGCTGCCTCAAAGCCGCGTGCCGAGATTCAGCTGGATGAGTCCGCCGGTTTCGCTGTAGGATGTCCGGCTGATATCGATATGGATGTCGCGGATGATGATACCGAGCCCGATGGAGGCGCCTGAGAGGTCGATACGACTGTCGGTTTTGAGCTCTTCACTTTGCAGATGGTCGTAGCCAATCCGGAGATGGAAGTTCTCGGAAAAGAGGAATTCGGTGCCGAAACGGATGCGGCGAAACAGGTTTTCGGAGAAGGAGGGGTCGGAATCGTCATCGAAGACGGGCAGGTCCCAACGGTCCAGCGAGTGGAGTGTCAGGTTGAATCGCAGCGGCAGGTGCTGAAGCCGGTGCGTGATGCCCGCCATCAATGAGAACGGCAGGTCTTCACGGGAACCATCGAACCGGGTCAGTTGTGCTCCGAGATTGCGAAAGGCAATGCCTGCCTGAGTGTTATCGTTGTTGAACGGCAGGTAGAGGCCGCCGAACAGACCGAGCGCCGACGACCGGTAGTCATCGTAGCTGCTGGCTATGAACTGGACGCCGATGCCCGCCCGGAACATATCAAAAAAACTTCTGGATATGGCGGTGCTCCAGGAAAAATCATAGGCATTGAAAGAGCCGTGTTCATTGCCGTCACTGTCGGTGCGGGTGAAATCGCCGTAATTCATGAAGCGGATGCCGGTGGCCAGGGTGCCAATGCCGTCAAGATTCCAGGAAAAAGCCGCCGAACCCAGATAGATGTCGGAGATATTGTTCAGGTAGGAGAGGCTCAGCTCCCGGTGGTTCTCCCGGTTCAGGTAGGCGGGATTTGCCTCAAAAAGGGCCGTTCCACCGTTGTGGAGGGATACATGGTTGCCGCCAAGGGCTGCGGTCCTGGCCGAACCGGGCAGGTTAAGGAACCTGTAAACGGATTCGTTGCCGATCTGGGCAATCGTTTCGGCAGCGAACGCCCCTGATACCAGCGCGGCGGCCAGAAAGCCACCCAAGAGTTTTGATTTCACAGACAGAGTGTTTGATTAATTCCGTAACTTACCGGTTCCAATGTATCCAGTTTGTAAAAATATCTGAAATTGGAGACATTTTTGCCGCCCTTTTTACGTTTTTCCCGGGCAGGCCCAAAAGTTGAAGACCCGGATTCCATAAACAACGGCTTTTTCATGCAATTATTTGTTGATGTCGGACGCTATTGCAGGCTGATCTACGAGGCCATCCGTTCCTCGACGGAATTCAGCATGTACCGGAAGAACATCATCTCGGAGATGATAAAGACCGGTTACGATTCGCTTCCGATCATCATCCTGGCCGGATTCTTCACCGGTGCGGTCATGACCATCCAGACATCCTATCAGCTGGTTGCCGGGTTCATACCGCCGTCCACCATCGGCGCCATCGTCTCACAATCGCTGCTGATTGAGCTGGCGGCGGTCATCAGCGCGCTGGTACTGGCCGGACGCGTAGGCGCGCGCATCGCCACCGAGCTGGGCACCATGGCCGTCAGCGAACAGATTGATGCACTTGAGTCCATGGGCTTCAACTCCGTCACCTTCCTGGTCATGCCCCGTGTTCTGGCCGGGGTATTGATGTTTCCCGTGATCTATGTTGCCGCCGCTGTCGCGGGCATCGTGGGCGGCCTGCTGGCATCCATTCTGACCGGATCTCTCACAGTGGCCGATTTCATGCTCGGTGCACGCCAGGTATTCAGCCCGGCCGACGTCAGTTTCGGTGTGATCAAGGCGTTCGTCTTTGGCTATATCATTACCTCCATCTCCTGTTTCAAGGGATATTTTGCGACAGGCGGAGCCGAAGGTGTAGGCCAGGCCACCACGCAGGCCGCCGTCCTCAGCTGTATCTACATCCTGGTCGCCGACTTCGTCCTCGCCTTCCTGCTTCTCTAACCGCAACACCATGATCGAAATCAAGAATCTTACGAAAAGTTTCGGTTCCAACCTCGTCTGGGAGGATGTGAGCCTGACCATCGAAGAGGGGGAGACCCTTGCGGTCATTGGCAAGTCCGGATCTGGCAAGTCCGTGCTCATGAAACACCTCAACGTGCTGCTCTATCCCGATTCCGGCGAGGTGCTCATCGACGGCCTGAACGTGTTCGAGATCCGCTACGCCCGCCTGCGCAAGATGCGGCAGCAGTTCGGGGTGCTCTTTCAGGGAGCCGCCCTTTTCGACTCCATTACCGCCTATGAAAACGTGGCCTTCCCGCTGCGCTTTTTCAGCGACCTCAGCGAGAAGCAGATCCATGAGCGGGTGATGGAATCGCTGGAGCTGGTCAACCTGGCGGATATCGGGACCAAGTCACCAGCCGAGCTGTCCGGCGGCATGAGAAAACGCGTGGGACTGGCGCGCGCAATTGTGATGAAACCGGAGTATCTTCTGTATGATGAGCCAACGTCCGGCCTCGACCCGCAGACATCGGACGAGATCAACGACCTGATCATCAGCATGGCAGACACGCTCGACATCACCTCTATCGTTATTACCCACGACATGCACAGCGTCCTGCGCGTGGCCGACAAGGTCGCGTTCCTCGACAAACAGAAGCTGAGCTGGTACGGGACCGTGGACGAGCTGCGCGTCAGCGACCACCCGGAACTGAAAGCCTTTGTCAAAGCCAGTGAATACACTATTTAACTCAATGCGGAGCCCGGTTTGAAAAAAGTTCAGAATGAAATAAAGATTGGATTGACCATCGTAATCGCCATGCTGATCGCCGTGATCGGTTTCCGGCTCATGCAGGACGTGCCCCTGTTCCGTCCGAGCCTGCAGCTTTATACCTATTTCTCTCAGGTGGATGGGGTCAATCCCGGCACCTCGGTCTACATGTCGGGCGTCAAGATCGGCTCAGTGAACCGGGTGCGGCTGGCAGGTCCCGACAGTGTGGAGGTGGTGATGAACCTCTCCTTTACCGAAGGCATCCCCGTCGGCTCGCGCGCATACATCGAGGCGGCCGACCTCATCGGCACCAAGAGGGTGCGCATCCACCACTCGGGCCGGGATGAGATGATACCGGACGGCGGCTTCATCGAGGGCATCTATGACCAGGGTGGTTTTGCCGAGCTTCAGGCGTTCGCTGAGGATCTGAAACCGGATATTGAGAGGACGACAGGCCATCTGGCGGGCGTGCTCGGGCAGATCGATGACGTGCTGGCGGATGGCGGCAAGGAAGATATCCGCCAGACAATAGGAGCGCTCAGCCAGTCGTCGCAACAGATCAACCGGCTTCTGCAGTCGCGGAGCGCAGACCTGGAGGAATCCATCATCCACCTGAAAAGCATGATGGCCAGCCTGGATACACTCAGTGCAGGCAGCAAGGGGCAGCTTGAGGAGATCCTGGCCAATCTGGAGACCACCAGCCGGGAGCTTGGCGTGGTATCCACGGAACTTGGCGGCGTAAGCACCGAACTGCACCTGATGATGCAGCAGATCAACAGCGGTGAAGGCACGCTGGGGCGCCTTATCCAGGACCCATCGCTCTACGAGAACCTGGACAGCCTCGCCATCAACCTGAAGAACATTACCCGGATCCTCGAAGAAGATCCGCGGCACTTCCTCAAGCACATGCGCCTGGTGGATATATTCTGAGTGCGCCACTTCTGAGTGTGTCACTACTGTTTGCGTTACATCTGAATGCGCCATTTCCGGGTTGTGTAATTCTGAAAGCGCCACGGCGTATCGCCAGACCGCGGTGTGGCAATACGGGCGCGGGCTGCCATCCACCCGTAAAAGCAGCCGGGCGTTCGGGGTTGTCATCCACGCATTCCTGACCTGGTCGCCGATCGGTGATGCCATCCACCTGGCAGGGACCGTTTCGGGGGCATTGGAATCGCCGGCGGGCATCCACGCACCGGCATGTTTCCGGCACCAAACGGATAGCGCCTTCGTTATACCTAATAGCTTTGTAATTCGAGGCAATTGCCGTATCTTTCCAAGCTAAAAATGAAGTTTCAACCGTTATTCCGAACGACTTTTACAATTACACGTTTCTGAGGTTTTATTATGGGTTTGATGCAAAAACTGAGATCCGGCACCAAGTATATTATCTGGATCCTGATCCTATCATTCGGACTGCTTTGGGTGCTTGCGGACACCCAGGTTTTTGACGCCATGATGGCCGGTCCGCGCAACATGGGCGAGGTGAACCGCGAGCCCGTCTCCTGGGCGGAGTTCAACCAGCGGATCAACCTGTACACCGAGCAGTACCGCCAGCAGACCGGCGCCAGCCCCGACAGTGAAATTCGCGCCCAGTACGAAGAAATGGCGTGGGAAGAGCTGATCGTGGACAAGATCCTCAAGCAGAAAATGCAGGACATGGGCATTATTGTGACCGACTCGGAGCTGATTGACATGGTTACGGGCGACAATCCCGACCCGTTTATTCGTCAGCAATTTGCCCGTGAGGATGGCACCATTGACCGTGTGGCGCTTATGAATGCCATTGAGGCGCCTGAAAACCGTGAGATCTGGATCATGATCGAGCAGCAGTTGCGCGAGCAGCGGCGGCAGCAGAAACTGGGCCAGTATGTTGAGGCCTCGCTGCGTGTATCGGATTTTGAAGTGCGGCAGCATTACGTGCGTCAGAACAGCCGGGCCAGCTTTGAGTTTGTGCGTTTTCCCTACTCGGATATCCCATCTGATGAAATTGAAGTGAGCGATTCTGAAATCCGCTCTTTCTACCGCAATAACGAGCAGCGGTTCCAGAGAAACCAATCATGGCGCATCTCCTATGTGACGTTTTCCATTGCCCCGACGGCCGATGATACCCTGCGGACCCTGGACTACCTTGCCCGGCTGCGCGACGAATTCAGGGAAACAGACAACGTTTCCCGGTTCCTGACGGATCATTTCTCCGAAACGAGCTATGTCGAGAACTTCCTGAAGCCATCGGAAGTCCGTCCCGAGCACCTGAGAGCTTTTGAGCTGGGTGTGGGCGAAGTCAGCGAGCCCTTTATCCACAACAACCGCGCCCACATGGTGAGATTGCTGGATGAGCGTCCCTCGGACCAGACTTATGTCCGCGTGCGGCAGATCCGCCTTTCGGATAATGCTGCCGGACGGGAGCTGGCCGAAGAGCTGGTGGGCCGTGCCCGCGGTGGCGAGACATTTTCACGGCTGGCGGAAACCTACTCCACCCACAGCCAGTCGGCCAGAAGGGGCGGCGACCTCGGTTACATAGAGCGAGATGACAAGCCTGCCGCCAAGGCCAATGCCATTTTTGCCGCATCCACCGGTTCGGTTATCGGGCCGCTTGCGGGAGATGACGGCATTTTCCTGTTCCAGATCGTTGACCGCACCAACCGTGACATCCGTTTTGCCGACCTGAGCCAGGATGTTGAGCCCGATCCGTTTGAGACGGTGCAGAGACTGGCCAACGAGGCCGAGGACTTCCAGTATTTTGCGCAATCTGACGGCTTTGTGAGCGAAGCCGAGCGCAGCGGTTTCACGGTACAGGAAGGTGTGGCCACCGAAGGCAATCCGTTCATAACCGGACTGGGTCAGAGCCGCATCGTGCTCAACGAGCTTCCGCACATGAGAAGAGGCTCCGTCTCCGAAGTGATCGAGACCGAGGACAAATTCATTGTCTTCCGGGTGGATGAGATTGTTCCCGCCGGTACGCGTCCGCTCGACGAAGTGCGCTCGCAGATTGAGTCGCTGCTTCGCGAACAGAAACGCAAGGAGCTCATGGCCCGCCGTGTCAGCGAGATGCTGGGCGGTGTCGGATCCCTTGAGGAGCTGGCTGAAACGGGCGGGAAGTCGGTGCAGGGCGCCGAGCGCATCCGCCTCAACGCCGCCACGGTTCCGGGAGCCGGTCGTGAGCCCAAAGTGGTGGGCGCCGCTTTTTCGCTTGCCGAAGGGCAGCTTTCCCCGGTGATTTCGGGCAACAGCGCTGCTTTTGTAATGGTCGTTACCGAACGCACCATGGCCGATCCTGCCACCATGACAACGGCCGAGCGCCGTCAGATACGTGAGCAGCTCCAGCAGCAGAAAAATGCGGCATTCGGTTCGGTCTGGGTGGATCGGCTCAAGGCAGATGCCGACGTCCGTGATTTCCGTACACAGCAGCGCATGATGCAGCGGCCCATGTAAGCATGCATGACGCATCCGCCGAAGATATAAAGCGCATGAGGCGGGCCCTCAGGCTTGCCGAAAAAGGAAAGGGATATGTTTCTCCCAATCCGCTGGTTGGATGCGTCATCTACTCGCGCGACGGTGTGCTCGTCGGACAGGGATACCACGAGCGCTACGGAAAGGAGCACGCGGAGATCAACGCTCTGAATTCGGTCAAAGACCGGTCCGACCTGCTGGACGCCACCGTCTATGTCACGCTGGAACCCTGCTCACACCACGGCAAGACACCGCCATGCGCCCACGAGCTGGCCAAATATCCGCTCAAGCGGGTAGTCGTGGCCATGACCGACCCCAACCCGCTGGTCAATGGCAAGGGCATTGCCCACCTCAGATCGAAAGGTATAACGGTGGCAACCGGTGTGCTGGAAGAGGAGGCCCGCAAACTGAACGAGGTGTTCCTGTTCAACATCCGGTTCGGCAAGCCCTATGTGATCCTCAAGGTGGCCCAGACGCTGGACGGCTACATTGCCGCCCCCGACGGCGATTCCCGCTGGATATCCGGGGAGGAGTCGCGACGGTTGGTCCACCAGTGGCGCAGCGAATACGATGCCGTGATGGTGGGGCGCAACACCGCGCTCCTGGACAATCCCCGGCTTACGGTCAGGCATGTGAACGGGCGGCAGCCCAGGCGCATTGTGATCGACGGGCCCGGCTCGCTTCCATCCGAACTCCACCTGTTCAGTGACATCCATGAGGACAAGACCATCCGTGTGACCTGTAATCCCGGCGTGGTCCCCAAACAGGAAGACCCGGCACTTGGATTGCTCCAGCCGGACTACTTCCGCGGCCAAACAGTGCATGTATCGGAGCTCAACGGGCACTGCAACCTGGAACAGGCGATTGCCCGCATTGGCGAACTCGGCGTCTCATCCATCCTGGTGGAAGCCGGCTCACAGCTTGCCTCTGCACTTGTACGCGACAACCTGGTGGACAAGCTGCACCTGTTCATCGCGCCCAAAATGCTTGGAGGAGGCACCAGGAGCTTCCTGGGCCTGGGGATCGACCGCATGAGCGAAATCATCGGGTTCCGCTCAGCGGAGTGGACCCGCGCCGGTGACGACATGCTTTTTACCGGATATCTTTGAACGGCCGGACCTGAACCGGTGCAGGACATCTTTCATTATTAAACACCAACCTGAGGAGCATACCGATGTTCAATGGAATTATTGAAGAACTGGGAAAAATCACATCCGTCCGCGATATCGGCGGTGGAAAAGAGCTGACCATATCCTGCAAGCTGGCCGCGACTCTGGAGGTGGACAACAGCCTGTGCGTCAACGGAGTATGCCAGACAGTGGTCCGCCAGGACAAGAACGCCGTCACGGTTCAGGTGGTGGAAGAGACCCTTCGGAAAACCGCACTGGGCGATCTAAAGCCCGGTGCAGTGGTAAATCTGGAGCGGTCGCTCTCGCTGGCCCAGCGCATTGATGGGCACATTGTCCAGGGGCACGTGGATACCACCGGAGAGTTGCTTGATGTGCAGAAAGAAGGTACAAATTGGCTGTGTACGATCGGGTACGACCCCCAGTGGCGCGACCTGGTCGTGGGACGTGGCAGCATTGCCATTGACGGAATAAGCCTCACCGTGGCCCGCGAGTCAGGAAATTCGTTCACCGTGGCCATCATTCCTTACACCTGGGAGCATACGGTAATCAAAAACCGCAAGAAGGGCGACCGGGTCAACCTGGAGTTCGACATCCTCGGCAAGTACGTGCTGCGCTTCATGCAGAACCGGGAAGCGGGCTCATCAGGAGGTTCGCGCGGCGGTTCGGCAGGTGGGCTGACCGGGGGTGTTACCGACCAGCTGCTTCGTGAGAGCGGATTCACCGGCGACGACCGGTAACGGTGCACGGTTTTATATTCGCAAGAAGTCTGCTTTCGCAAGAAGTCTGCTCATTTCCCAGTCAGCAAATGGCCGGATTCGTCAATTAAGATCAACGGAAACGGTTGATCGGGCTGCTGCTGCGCTCAAGGTTGTTGAGGCCAGGCAATTTCTGGAACAGGCCGTGAAGCTGTGAATCGCGCACCGAAAGGCGGAACAGGAAGAATTTGAAGTCGCCGAATGGATTCCACTGGAATGTCAGGTCCCAGCAGTGCAGGTTGCGGGTGATGTTGAAGCGTGAAGGGGTAAGTTCCTTTTCAATGAAATCGTAGCCAAGGGATGTGCCAACCTGCCATTCCGGCGTCAGCCGAAACTGGACGCTCTGGGCATTGACAACGGCCGACCTGGTGATCGTGGTCCCGGGCCCTTTGCGCCATCGGTAGTTGAAGCTGAGGTTCATGGACCACGGCACATCCACCCGCTCCACATTGCCGTAATAAATAGCTTCGTCAATCGGGTTGAATCGGGACTGGTCCAGCGGGTCGTAGTGTTCGGGATAGTGCCATTTCCGTTGTTCAAACCGACCGCGACCGTTGCTCCCACCTCCGCTGAAGCGCGTACTTGCGGCAAAAGTAAAGTTAACCAGTCGCATCAGCCGGTTGCTGTCATTCCAGAGATAGCGGTCGATCAGGTTCCCGTCGTCATCGGTGGCATAGAAGCTGAAGGTGGCGTTTGCATTCAGGTTCAGGTTTTGGAAGAACGAGGAGGATATGGCTGCGGTGAGGTTGGAAAGGTTGAAGCTTTCCGCCGCAAAGTTGTAGCTTGTACTCAGGTTGAACCGGTCGATGAGCCGCACCACCCGCTCATTGCGCTCGCCGGTGGTATCCCGCCGGACCTCCTTGGCCTCCAGCACGTTGTTCAGGCTCAGGCTCAGTGCGCGCTGTTCGCCGGCGGCCGGACCCTGCACCACGCCCCCCTGGAAAATGGAGTATTTCCGTGTATCGCCGGCCTGGTTGATCTGCACTTCGCGGTAGAACCCCCAGAAATCATCGCTGAAATCGGGACGGTAACTGAAACTGACGGACGGGCGCAAGGTGTGCCGGAACCCTTCGAACCGTCCGATGCGCGCCTCGCTCAAACCGTAGACCGTTGTGTTCAGGCTCAGGCTTGTCTGGAAATCGCGTCCAGTGGCAAAGCCGCTCTCCATCCTGGGAACGACCCGGTTCAGCTCCGGATCCCACTCCTCCCGGTATGTTTCGGGGTACCAATACTCATTGAAACTGACATTGGTGCCAATATTGGCATAAGTAGCGTTCAAAAGCTGCATATCGGCACGTACTGTCTGGCGCATACCCGCATTGATGTGACGGATATCGCCCGTTGCCTTACGATGTCTTGAAGGATTGAAAAGGGCCTCAAAAAAACCGATATCGGTCTCTTCAAGCGGGCGGAATGTGTAGCGCGAATCAAGCCGGTTGTTGTACTGAATGCTCAACGTCTCGTACCACGATTCCCTGCGCGCAGGACCCGAGCGCTGAAAAGGTGTCACCCTCCGCAGGGAGAAGTTCATGGCGGGACCGGTGATGGTGGTGGCATCAGTGGAGAAGTCCTGGGTGCTGGAGCCGGAGAGGTTGAAAGAGTAGGCTCCGCCAGGATGGTTGAAGTTGTATGCGACCCGTGAAGTGGTGCTCACCTGCGCCCGGTCCTGGTAATCATAGGAGTTCCGGTTGTAAAAATCGGCGGTCCGGAGGTTGATGTTTGCTGAGATGGAGGAGTGTGGATTGAGGGTCTGGCTATGGCTGATGGCAAGATTTCTCTGCACATTCGTAACGAATCCGGGATCGGTCGGTTCCAGGCCCTGGTCACGCGAGTAGCCGAGCTCAACCGATCCTGAATACTGATCCGTTCGCCGGTAGTTGGCCCGGGTGTTGAGGTAGAACGTACCCGATGTGAAGATATCCATGGACGCCTGTCCGGTCAGGTAGTCACTGAAATACTGGAACCAGCCCAGGTTTTGCAGGCCAATCCCCCGGGTTTGCTGGTCCTGGTAGGTAAAAGATGGCTCAAGGATCCCGGACTGCCTGCGCGAAATGCGGGAAGGTACATATCCAAACGGAAAAACCAGGGGATAGGGAATATCCAGTATGTAGAGCCGGGCGCGGGTGAAGAAGATCTCGTCCTCATCCACCACCTTCATGCGCCTTGCGCGAATATAGAAGTGGGGATGGTCCAGCTCGCACGTGGAGTAGATCCCGTCTTCCACAAAGATGACGTGCGGCGCAGTGCGTTTGACCTGGGTGCCGATGACATTTCCCTGATCCATGGTGATGCGGGCTACATCGAACTTCCCCTTGTCAGTCTGGTAGTTGTAGGCGATCTGGCGGCTGCGAATGCGGTCTTCGCCCCGTTGCAGCACGGGTTCCGAGAGGGTGTCGGCAGGGTCGCCGGCCCGGGCGCTCATCTCACTCCGGTCGAGGTTGAGGAGTACTTCACCAGCCGTAAGTTCGCCTTTCTGGTTGCCAACCCTTGCATTCCCAAACAGGGTGGCGCGGCGCTCCCCGCGGGTGGTGAAATGCAGGGAGTCACGCGATGAGAACCGGACTTCATCCTCCCCGGCAGCGGTCGTCTCGCCCGGGCCCATGCGACCAGGCGCAGCCCGGTCGGGTCTGGCAGAAGCAGGATCCAGGCGGTCGGGATCGTCCCGATCCAGCTGCTGCGGTTCGACTTCTTCACGTCCGGGCCGGTCGGGTGTGTCTTCGGTCTCGTCAGTTTCATCGGGTGGATCAGCGGTATCTTCGCTGTCGGGATACGGGGTCACAATGCGGGCGTACCCTTCCGCAGGCGCTGGCAGGAACACCGGAGCGGACAGAAATATCGCTATCAAACAAAGCCGTGCAAATGGCACAAATGTGTCAGCTTATCGGTGATGTGCTATAGGTATTCAAATGCCAGACTGCCTGCACCGAGCAGCGCGGCATCATTGCCCAGTGTCTCGTAACGGATTTCAAATCCTTCGCGAAAAGGCGGCATCAGCCGCTCCAGTGCCGCCTTGCGCGCCGGCTCCAGGATCCAGTCACCTGCCTTGGCAACGCCGCCGCTAACGATGATGTTGCGTATGTCCAGAATATGGATGTAATTGACGATGGCATAGCCCAGCATCCTGCCGGCATCGGCCAGGATCCGGATTGCCAGCTCATTGCCTTTATCCGCTTCCCTGCTGAGGTGTTTGGGCTCAAGTTCATCCGGGTCGTCAAGGAACCTGGTCAGCGGATTGTCAGGATGCTGCCGTATCACCGGCAATGCGTTGCGGATAAGGAACCGCTGACCGATGTACGCCTCGATGCCGCCTTTGGCGGCGCTGTTGGATTCCAGCCCGTCAAAGTCGATGATCACATGCCCCAGTTCGGCAGCTCCGCCGGTTACCCCGCGGTACAGCTCCCGGTGGTAGATGATGCCGCCCCCAACGCCGGTCCCCAGTGTCAGCATGATCAGACTGTCAAGCTTCCTGCCCGCGCCGTAGCGGGAGGAGCCGAGCGCCATCAGATTGGCATCGTTTTCCACAATGGCTTCGAAACCAGTGCGCTTTTTGATCTCCTTGTTTACGTTGATGACATCCCACCCCGCAAGGTTCGGCGGATTTGACACAGTGGTTCGGTCCAGTGATATGATACCCGGCGAACCGATGCCGGCGCCGACAGGTTTCCCGGGAGCGTCGGAAGCGGCCCTGGAAATCGATTCGGCTATGCGATCGAGGACAGCTTCTGGTCCATCCTTTGCATTGGTGGGAATGGAGTAGGTGGATAGGAGCCCTTTTTCACGGTCGACAACGGCCGATTTGATGTTGGTTCCTCCCAGATCGATACCAATGGAAATCATTACATGGGATCCGTTAAAAGGTGAAGGTCAGGTGAAGGGTAAATGCTTTCCATAAGGCGGGCCAGCCGGTTATTCCTGGACACGGTAAATGATTTCTCCGGGTTTCCGCATGCCGTACTCTTCCCGTGCCAGTTGTTCAAGGATGCCGGGATCCGAAGCCAGATTGTCCATTTTCTGCTGAAGCTCGGCGGTATCCTCCCGCAGCCGTTCGGTCTCCCTGACCAGTTCCTTTTTTTCCATATTCAGCTGGACCCGGGTGCGGACACTGTAGGTGTCAATGAAGCCGAACCAGATGACCAGCATCAGCAAGAGGACTGAGAGAAGGAATGATCTTCGCCAGCGAAGTGGATTCAGGAATCGGAGGCTCATGGAACAGTAGTTCAGAAATAAATGAAATGTCCACAACCAGGCACACCCTCTGACTCACAGGCGCATGTACATAAGCGTCATGGACATTCTATGTGACTGGTAGATTTCAAAAAAATTAAAACACATACAATGCGTCACCACAAAATAATTGATTTTATGTTATAACGCATCCGCTGGTTTGCAGAAATCAGAGGTACCAGAAAGCCCCCTCGATATGGTTGACGCTTTCACCCGGTTTTCCTGGTTTGAGGATGGATATGACGTCAAAACGGACAGGTGACCCCTCCATTCGGCGCTCATGGAGCCAGGCTTCGGCCACTTTGAAGAGCTGCCGCTTTTTCTTGTCGTCAATATGGTCCTCCGGTTCGCCAAAGCTGGTGCTGGTGCGGGTTTTGACCTCCACAAAAACAATCTCCCGTTCCGTCGCAGCCACAATATCCACTTCGGCCTTCATGAAACGGTAATTCCGATCCAGCACTATATAGCCTTTGGAGGCAAGATGTTCGGCAGCCAGGTCTTCACCCAGCCTGCCCAGCTCCACATGATTCATGGGCGGTGGCGGTTATCGGTTCAGTAACCGGTTTTTTGGATTTCGCGTCAGTTACCGGCTTGCCGGAATGCTTACGATGACTTGGAGGCTCCGGCATCCGATGCAGAGCCTTTGCCGTTTGGCTGGCTGGAGGCGGCATCGTTGACGCCTGCGGTGCCGGAGGCCGATTCTGCTCCACTGGCAGGGGATGCGGCCGTTCCGTTGGCGCCGTTTGAAGGGGCGGATCCGTTGCCAGTCCGGTTCTTGTAGTCGGTGACATACCATCCGCTGCCCTTGTAAACCACACCACTGCCGCCGGTGATCACGCGTTTCACCATTTGTCCGGTCTCCGGACAGGTTTTCAGTGCATCGTCCGATATCTTCTGCACGATCTCGAACATTGTACCATCTTCCCTTTTGTATTGATAAGTAGGCATGTTACTGTTCTGGTTTGAGTTGTTTTTGCTTCAGACCGGATTATTAAACGCCAGAAAAAAGGAAAACGTTTACTGTTTTTTCAATGCGGCCAGGCCTTCGCTTAGCCGTTTCACCGCTTCCTTGAGATGCTCCATGGATGCCGCGTAGGAGAGCCGGATTCCAGCGGGCTCGCCAAAGGCATCGCCGGGCACGGCTGCTAGTCCGCGTTCTTCCAGCAGGAACATGCACAGGTCGGTACTGTTCCGGATGCGATCACCTGAGGGAGTTTCGGAATCAAGGTAGGCCGAAATATCAGGGAAAGCATAGAAGGCACCGCCCGGGAGGAAGCATTTAACGCCGTCAATGGCGTTGAGCGCATCCACCAGATAATCTCGACGCTCGCGGAACGCGGCGACCATCTCAGCCACAGCGTCACGCGGACTCAGGTAGGCGGCCTCACCGGCTTTTTGTGAAATGGAGGATGGGCCGGAGGTTTCCTGGCTCTGTATTTTGGCAACGGCCTTCACGATGGGAGCGGAGCCGGCAAGGTAGCCCAGACGCCATCCGGTCATGGCAAACCCTTTGGAAAAACCGTTGATCAGGAGGATGCGGTCCATGAGGTCGGGGGCCACCTGCGCAATGCTTACATGGGCATCGTCGAAGACAATATACTCGTATATCTCGTCAGAGAGTACCAGGATGCCGGGATGTTCGCGAAGTACGGCCGCCAGCGCCTTGAGTTCTTCAGCGGTGTAGCAGCTGCCTGTGGGATTTGATGGCGAGCAGAGGATGAGCATACGGGTGCGGGGCGTGATGGCCTCGCGAAGCTGGTCCGCCGTCATCTTGAAGTCATTTTCGAAGACGGTTGAGACGATGACCGGTTTGCCTTCCGCCAGTTTGACCATTTCGGGATAGGAAACCCAGTAGGGTGCGGGGATGATGACCTCGTCGCCCGGATCGATGGTGGCAAGCAGTGAGAAACCGATGGACTGTTTTGCGCCGTTTGACAGGATGATCTGGTCCGGCTTGTATTCCAGGCCGTTTTCCTCTTTCAGCTTGGTGCAAATGGCCTCGCGCAGCTCGGGGTTGCCGGTATTCATGGTGTATCCATGGTGGCCGTCGTGGATGGCCTGCACAGCGGCCTCACAGATGTGCTTCGGGGTTTTGAAGTCGGGCTCACCCTGGCTCAGTGATATGACCGATTTGCCTTCGCGCTGGAGCTCCTTGGCGCGGCCCGAGATTTTCATGGTTTCTGATGGCGCTATGGCCTGGACTCGTTTTGCAATCATGGCAGTATAATACAATTAGTAAAACCGATTAATAATGTTGGTTCAGAGATGGGAATACAGTCCTGCGTTGCGTTTTAAAACGCGGTAATATAACAAACTAAGCATGTATTTCCCATGAGAGCCATGCACTTTTTTTGAAAGGCGTAATAAAAGGACAATGAAGGGACCCGCGTGACGGATGGGACATAAGAAAAAGGTGTGACAGCGTGACAGTCAGAGCACCGGCAAAAGGCGCTTCTGGCGAAGATGTGAAACAGATGGAAAAGTCTGGTTGCTTCTGCGCTTTGCTTCCGGCTCACGCATCATTATTGCCAGCCGCAATCCGGGTCAGCCGTATTTCTTTTTAAGCGCCTCGGCGACATTGGCCGGCACAAAATGGCTGACATCGCCGCCCCAGTAGGCGATCTCACGGACCAGTGACCCCGATACAAATGTCAAATGCTCACTGGGCATGAGAAAAATCGTGTCGATGTCCTTTCCAAGTTTGCGGTTCATGAGGGCCATGCGAAACTCGTATTCATAATCGGAGAACTGCCGCACTCCGCGGATAAGGGTCTTCACGTTGTTTCCATGAGCGAAATCGACCAGCAGCCCGGTAAACTTGCGGATGTCGACCTTGCCGGACCATGGCTGGTCGCTGATGCTCTCCCGGATAAGTACAATCCGCTCATCCGGTGTGAAAATGGCGTTTTTCCGTGTGTTGACAGCAATGGTGATGATTACCTTCTCAAACAGGTTTGTCGCCCGCTCAAGGACGTCGAGATGTCCGAATGTGATGGGATCGAATGAACCGGGATAGATTACTTGCACGGTGCTGGCCTCGGAAGTTTGTGGTCAGTTGTCAGGGCTGGTTTCGGGGGGTGGCCCGGATGCAGGAGCGCTTGATGCGGGATCTGCAGATGGCCTGCCGCGCTGCGACTCATCCGGCTTAGCGGTGCCGTTGTTTTCGCCCGACCGGAATATGGAGACAATGGTTCGCCCATACGGTTTGGTGAAAACACAGTCAGGGTATTCGCCAAAATGATGTCTTTTGTCATGTTCAAGAATAAACCATCCATCAGATTTCAGCCACCCACCTCCCAGGAGGATTTCCGGCAGGTTTGTCATTTGGGGGTAGTCGTAAGGGGGATCGGCAAATATCAGGTCGAAGGGACGAGGGTGTGCGGACAGGAAGGACTCAACAGGTGTGCAAATGGACTGTGCCTGCTTTTCCACACCAAACTGGCGGGCGGTTTTTGCGATATGGTCGACTGCGGAAGCAGATTGTTCCACAAAAAGCACGGATGCGGCACCTCGTGAGATGGCTTCGAAACCGAGGCTCCCTGAGCCGGCGAACAGGTCAAGAACGGCGCTGCCGGAGATATGCTTGCGCACTTCAATGATGGAGAAGATGCTCTCTTTGGCACGGTCTGAGGTGGGCCGCATGTCAACGTGCGGCGGAACGGTTATTTTTCTGCCTTTCAGTGTTCCGGTGATGATGCGCATGGCTCAGTGTACGGATAACAGTGCGGCGGGAAATGCGCTTTCCAGTGAGAAGCTGAATGTTTTTTCTTGGGATCCGAGTCCAATCTTATCAAGGGTGTCCATGACAATGGTTTCGGAGGCATTGTCCCAGTACGGTTGCAGTTCCTTAACGACCTCTACGGCCATTGAGCCATAGACGAGTATCTGCTCGTGCATGCCCGACATCCACTGCAGATGGGATGCTTGCTGCAGCCACAGATAGGGCAGATCGGAAATCTCTTCAAAGGAGATGTAGGTTGCTGCCCGCAGCTTTCCCAGAAGGAAGGAGGAGATGCTTAAAACGTTGGCCGTGGAATAGACTGTCAGGAAGGAGCCGTGGTAATGGCTTTTTTGCATCCATCTCTCCCCGATTTGGAAATCGGACTGGAGGTTTCCGTTGACCGGTCCGTTGACCAGAAAGGAGAATGATTCCAGGTGCTGTTTCTTTCTCACGCACAGCAGTTTGAAATCGCGGTTGCTGATGGTGTGCCACAAGGTGGAAATGCGCCGCAGCGGGATGCCATCCATCAGGATGCCAAGATGTGCCTCCCGTTCATCCTGCTGGTCGTAAACGGATTTTGGGAGGATACTCCAGCACTCAAGCTGCGGAGGATAGGCCAGGCGGACCTCGGCGACATCTTCATCGCGGATAAGGTTTCCAATGGTGTCGCACAGGCCCGGGAATGTGTCCGGGTCACGCTTTGACAGGGATTCGACCAGGTCAAAAGGAAATTCAATTTGACCGATGCGCTCCAGAAATGCCGGTCTCGCCGAAGCGGATACGGCGTATAAGAGCTTGTTGGCATCAAAGGCAACACCAAGTCTCGCATCCGGTTCCGGCATGGTAATCGGTTTAGTTCCAGTTTGTGGCGTTCAGCAGGGTGGTTCTGTTGAGGGACCCGATGGCATCGTCGCTGTCCGGATCTTCCAGAAGATAGATATTGGGTCGCAGGGTGTCGTTTAGCGCGTACTGGAACCTGTTGCCACTCCTGGGGGAATAGATCAGTGAATCAGGGTTGAACTGGTGCGGCGGACGGAATCGGAAGAGGGTGTCGGCACGCGCAATCATGTTCTCATCGGTTTTAAGCCATTCAACCAGATCGTCAAGTGTTTGGGGGAAATGGTTGTTCCTCCTCTGATGCTCTACCAGTGCATCACGTACCACGGTCATTCTGTGACGGACCTGTTCGGTCACTTCGCGCTGTTGCTCGATTTTTTTGTAGGGGGACGTGATGGAATCATACAGAAGCCATGCAAGTACAATAATGACGACGGCTAAGACGGCGCTGATGATCCTGTTACGGGTATCTATTTCCATTTTTTTGCTTCAATTTTTATTGAATCTGTTCAGTGCAAAAGCTTGTTGCAGGCATATCTTTGCCCGAAAATACATCCGCTCTTGAAGATATGCAACAAATCATTGTGCAGCCAGGATAAACGCTGCAGCTGGGCAGGTAGTATTTCCGCCGGATTACAGGCGGACCGGGTGTCCTACGCATCCATGAAAGTATACCGCGTATTTTGTACTTTGGGCGCATGGAAAAGCTCATATCGCTCATACGCGAGCTCGCTGTTGTCCCGTCGTTTTCCTCATTTGAGGAGCGCATCCACAATCAAGTCCTGAATGCCATGGAGGCGGTCCGGGGTGCCGAGATGCAGCGGGTTCCTGATAATAACCTGGTATTCACAATACCTGGTGATGCCAGCCGTCCACCGGTTGCGCTGTCGGCCCATCTTGACAAGATCAACCACTTTGGTGCGGATCATCCGGAGGTGCTGCCATTCGGGCATGACGATGACCGGCTTATCGGGCAACTGGACAATGTCGTTGGCCTGGCGCTATGCATATCACTTGCCCGCGAAAGCGCTCACCGCTCGTTTCCCCCGCTCATGCTGATGTTTTCGGAGATGGAGGAGGGTTTTGGCCTAAAACACCATCCACACCTGCTCAAAAACGGCGGCAAGGGCCTGCACCATGGCATGGGTGCCGAGCGCATTGCCCGCCACCTTGTCACGAATGGGATGCTCCCCTCTGCGGTGATCACACTTGATACCACGCCGCTGTTCCGAGGGCAGCCGGGTGTTGCACTGTATAGCGGGCATTGGGAATTCACCGGCCAGATGCCTTCCGAGGGGGAGCGCTTGCGCACCGAGCGTGTCCGCGACCAGCTCATCTCCATCGATTCAGGGCTGCATCTTGCCAATAACACCAACGACTATCTTCACTACGGTGCCGAGCTGAACAGGGATGGAAAGGCGGATATCCCCTCGCTGGCGCTGGAGCCGGCTATCTTCCCGTATCACCAGAAAAACGAATCGGTTTACCTGAAGGATATTGCCCGCGTACATGATATCATGGTCCGTTGGCTTGAGCAGACGGACCGGGGCATTTGATCTGATCTTTTCATATCTTTGGGAGATTTGACGATTCACCGATAAACCAAGGTTATTCACTACATGCTTTACCAGGAAAAGTTTTTTTATCTCTGTCATGTGCCATTGAGCGCTGAAGGTCCCAAAGATGTCGAAATTGTCCAGAAAGCCGAGGATTCAGGCCAATTTTCCTCCCTGTTCGAAAAATATGAGGAACTCAGGTCGCATGCTTTCAATGAGGACGGTCTGTACAGTGTGATACGCGCAGATGACATCTATATTCTTGTCCGCAATACCACCCCGGATGAGGCCAGGGCCGAGGCGTTTGAAGAAGCCCGCTCCGGGCTTGTCACCAACCTTGAGCACCGGGTCATGCAGAACAAGGACAAAAACGCTGTCGAGATCCTGAGAAATGTCCACAACGTGGAAATGAGCATCTGATCGGCCCGCGATCAAAGCGGCCTGAGAACCCCGAAACCCATGATCGCCGAACGGCCAGAGCCCCTGAAGCCGAAACTGCTGGCACTTTCCGAGGAGATAGTGGATCTCTCCGACCGGTTGGAGGCCGCCGAAGAGGGGAAGGATGACCGGTTGACCCGCCAATCTGTGAACCGACTTCGCGGAATAGGGGATGAACTGGTTGGCTATCTGTCCAGGGCGGAGGGTGATGACCTGGCTTATGCACACTTCATGATGGGGTCGGTATGCAGCCTGCTTGGCTTCTGGTCGCAGGCGGAATCGTCGTACCGTCAGGCGCTTCAGGTGTGGCCAGACCACGTAGGCCTGCTCAACGAGTTGTTCGACGCCCTGGCGGCGCAGCGGAAGTATGAGGAGGCGGAGAAGGTGATAAGGCAGAGCATTCGCCATGGCGGAGAAACACCGCTGATACTAAGGAATCTCGCCGCTGTACTGGTCCACCTGAAACGGCTGAACGAGGCCAGGCTGGTCATGATCACCTGCACGGCGCGTTTTCCCGGGGATACGGAAAGCAGGGAATTCCTGAGACAGCTCGAAGGTGCCGGACAGCCCCCAAATCCAACACCATGAAAAAGAAAAAAAAGCATGTTGCGCTTCACGCCCGCGCCCGGGCGGAGGTCCTGTACGAAGATGCCCAGATCATTGCGGTCAACAAGCCGGCCGGCATACTGACGGTGCCTATCCCTGGCATGAAATCGCCCAATCTTCAGGATGCGCTGGACCTGTACCTTGAGCCGCAGAAACGGCGGGCGCAGACAGTGCACCGCATCGACCGGTACACGAGCGGGGTGGTGCTGTTCGCCAAGAGTACCCGGGCAAGGACCCGACTCATGGAACAGTTCCGCAGCCACGAGCCCGCCCGGATCTACCTGGCGCTGGTACGCGGGACCCCCGATCCGGCCGAAGGCGAGCTGATCCACTACATGAAGAGGATAAAGGATGGTTTCCGCAATGTGATAGTTCCGGAGGGGGATCCGGAAGGGACCAGGGCGCGGCTCTTGTACAGGGTTATCGAGCGTTTCCGGAATACATCATTGGTGGAAGTGGCTCTTGATACCGGCCTGAAGAACCAGATCAGGGTTCAGTTTGCCGAAATTGGCCATCCGACCGTTGGCGACCGTCATTACGCCAGTGACGAGCAGGAGGAGAAGCTGATCGACCGCCAGGCGCTGCACGCATCCCGCCTTGAGTTCCACCATCCATCCACCGGCGCGGTCATCGGGCTGGAAGCGGAAATGCCCAAGGATTTCAAGCGCCTTATCGTATATTACCGCAAGAGCTGAAGAACGATTGGAAGACCACGGGCGTTGAGGCATTGAGAGCTTCAATGACTCTGAAGATCAACAGACAATTATTAAAAGAGATACAGGAGGAAACCATGACCTCGATAGTCGAAAAGTCGGAAAAGAACATTAATATCGGGATTTCTGAAGAGCAGCGCGGAAAAATTGCGAAAGCGCTCGGCAACCTGCTGGCAGACAGCTACATGCTCTATCTGAAAACCCACAACTACCACTGGAACGTGACCGGCATGAACTTCCAGCCGCTCCATGCCATGTTTGAGGAGCAGTACACCGAACTGGCGGAGGCCATCGACGTGATTGCCGAGCAGATCAGGATACTGGGTCATTTTGCCCCCGGATCGTTCAAGGAGTATTCAAAAATTACCACGATAACGGAAGAAGAGGGCCTGCCGGATGACAAGACCATGCTGAAGAAGCTCCAGGAGGCCAATGAAGCGGTGATACGCACGGCACGCAAAGTGATACCGTTGTGCGAGGAAGCCGGTGACGAGGCATCCATGGACCTGGCTGTTGAGCGCATCTCCGTTCATTCCAAAGTTGCCTGGATGCTTCGCAGCCATCTCCAGTAGACCAGAATCCGAGCATTACAGAACCGGTATTGCCACCGGTTTGCAGACTGTGGCAGGGTGGGATAACCATCCTGCCATTTTTATGTGCGGACAACGAAGGTATAAGATTTTCTATCAAGAAAAATCGATTAGATAAAAAACGTAAATATCAGTAAATTTTCTACCGTACAGCAATCCATTCAAGGGAATACCGGGATAAATTGTATCCGGATTGAAATAAATGGGGATGCCGTATCATTTGGATAGGGCTGATATCGCAGCACAACAAAAATCAATTAAGGAGTATGAAATGGAAAATTTGGAGAACATTGAAGAGATCGTAGCCGAAGTTATTGTGCCGTATGGATTCAATATTGTCGGCGCCATCGTGATTCTCATTATAGGTTGGCTGATTGCCGGCTGGGCCAGCAAACGGGTCAGGAAGGCCTGTCAAAAATCCGAGCGGATCGACGAGACACTTACACCTATCCTGGCACAAACCGTCAAGGTACTTATCCTGATCGCTACGGTCATTGCCGTTCTGAACCGGTTTGGGGTGGAAACCACCAGTCTTGTAGCCCTTCTTGGTGTCGCCGGTCTTGCTGTTGGCCTGGCCTTGCAGGGTACCCTCAGCAATTTCTCCGCTGGGGTGATGATCATGCTGTTCCGTCCCTTCAGCGTAGGTAATGCCGTGAATATCAGCGGCGTGTTGGGTGTTGTGGATGAGATTGGCCTCTTTTCGACCAAAATGCACACTTTTGACAATATTCACATGATCATTCCAAACTCCAATATTTGGGGTCAGAATATCTCCAATTTTTCAACCCTCCCTACCCGTCGGGTTGACATGGTTTTCGGTATCAGCTATACCGATGACATCGACAAAGCGATGAAGATCATTAACGAAGCGCTGGCAGCTGACGAACGCGTCCTGAAAGACCCGGAACCCATGGTAGCCGTGGGTGAGCTGGGTGACAGCTCGGTAGATCTGTTTGTGCGTCCATGGGTGAAGGCGTCGGAAATGTGGCCAACCCGCTTCGCGCTGATCAAGGATATCAAGGAGCGATTCGACAAGGAAGGCATCAGTATTCCATTCCCGCAACGCGATGTGCACTTGTTCCCCGCAGACAAGAAATAGCAGGAATCAGTACACTTTTTTTAAAGCAGTAAATGAAGTATTACAAAAACAGAACGGTCCTGGTTTCCGGTGCTTCATCGGGAATCGGGGCCGCTTTCTGTCACAAACTGGCATCATACGGAGCCGTGCTTGTTGTCACGGCGAGACGCAGAGACCGGCTTGAAGACCTTGCAGAGCAGTTGCGGGCAGAATACGATTGCGGTGTAACGGTGATCTCGTGTGACCTTTCGGACCCGTCCGGACCTCGGTTGCTTGTCCAGGCATTGCAGAAAAAGGGCATTGAGATCGATATCCTGATAAACAATGCAGGGTTTGGCTTTAACGGAGGTTTTCTGGATGGTGCGCCTGAAATGTATCAGCAGATGATGCAGGTGAACACGGCATCACTGGTGTTGCTCACTCGCCTGCTGCTTCCGGGGATGGTCCGCAGAGGTCGCGGCGGTATCCTGAATGTCTCATCCATGGCCGGGTTTCTGCCGATACCCTATTTCGGAGTCTACTCTGCCACAAAGCAATTTGTGATCAATATCAGCTGGAGCCTTTGGAAAGAATTGCAAGGAACAGGTGTGCACGTGAGCGCTCTGTGTCCCGGCCCTGTTGATACCGCGTTTATGGAGGTGGCTGGTGTGGACCGGAAAAAAGCCGCATTCAGGGGGTTGCAGTCACCTGAAAAGGTAGTCTTGCGCGGGCTTCAGGGTCTTTCCGACAATGCTCCGCTGAAACTGTCCCGATCCTTGCTGCGTATCCCTTATCTGCTCAGTCGATGGCTGCCCGTACGTCTAGGGCTTGTCGTTGGTGAACTGGCTATGAAAAAATAGTGGCAGGTTGTGCTGATAAAGTGAAAAACATTTACTCTTGCAGGATTTTTTATTATTCTTTTTAGCTATAGAATTATCAGGTTATAAATGATACTTCTACACAGGAACTCTATTTAATAGTGGTAGATTTGGACAGCAATGCCGTAGCCAGAACCAACTCCTGTTTTAACAAAATCCATGTCTGAGTGATTTTAATGGAAAACGAGTTTTCGATCGTTAAGGATGATGGTCGCGTCCTGCAAAAGGACAATGCGATTTTTCAAGGGAAAGAGCTAGCCAGGGTCGATCAGGCCGAAGTGGATGAGGCTCTTCGCTATTTTGCCAACCAGTTCGCATCTGTCGAGAAGTATGTGGACACCAGCCTTGCGCTCTTGCGCAATGAAGAACGCAGTCCGGAACTCCTGCAGCGTCTGAAACAGCTTCGCGAGGAAGCAGTCTCAGCAAGGGCTGTTGGTGATTATGAAAAACTCGTTTCAAAAATTGATGCGGTGATATCTGAACACGAACCGCAAGATGTCGTGGCTGAAAGCGGGGAAGCCGCCAAAGAACCGCATAGAAATATTGCCGATAAACCGGAAGAGAAGCACGAAAGCGCATTAGTTCCGGTAGATCCGGAAACCGGGGTGTCGGAAAGTAAGGAGTCCGGACCGGATGAAATGGAGGCCGGGGGAACCGGTCCAGATAAAGTGGAAGCCGTGGAATCCGGGCAAGGAGACCTGGATGAAGCAACTGGCGAACAGAAAGAAACCAATGATTCTTCCTTTGAAAAAGTGACGCCTGCGGAAAGTAAACCCATTGAGGCGGAAGCAGCTGAAGATGCCGGTCCGGCGCAGGAGGAAGAAGAGGACCTGCCTGGGGAATATCCCGAGTCATTGTCCGGGATGTTGGAGTTAGCACTGAAAGCCAAAAAAGTTACGAGGGAAGGCGGCTGGCAACAGATGCAGTCGGAACTCGACAATATCCGTTTCAAGTGGGACCAACTCCTCGATGAAGATGCTGAAAGGGCCTCGCAGGACGGTTACAACAATCTGCTCCAGCGCCTGGAAGCGGCACAGGAGGTTGTAGCTCAGCGCAAGTCTGAATGGCAGGAAAAACGACGTGAGCGCCGCAAGGAGAACATGGACAAGCGGGCGAAGATAATTGACCAGCTGCAGGATGTCATCGACAGGAAGAGATGGCAGGCATTCAAGCAGGTCGGGAAACTCACCAGCCGCTGGGAAGATATCAAGGACGTCCCAAATGAGCCGGAAGCCGAAGAGCAACAGAAGAAATATGATGAGCTGGTGCAGGAGTTCAATGACAAGAAAGTTGCTTTCTTGGTAAGGAAAGCTCAAAAGGAGGAGGAAAACCTTGTTGGAAAGCTGACCGTGCTTGACAAGTTGAATCAGGTTGTGACTTCCATCGGAGCTCATACAGAAAACTGGGAGCAGAAAGACAAAGAAATTGAAGAGCTTTCTCGACAGTGGAGAAAGATCGGGCACGTTCCAGGCGAGCAGTCCGATACCATATGGGAGCGTTTCAAGTCTGTGCGTGATGATTACTTTGCCAGGAAGATTGAATTCAACAGCGAGTTCAAGTCATTAACGCAAAAAAACATCCGCAAGAAAACACGGCTCTGTGAACTTGCAGAAGCCCTTTTGGAGGAAGAAGACCTGGCCGTTGCCGTCCGCGAGATAAATAATCTTCACAAGAAATGGAAAAAAGTAGGTCCTGTCCCTAAAAAGAACAACGACGAACTCTGGGAGCGTTTTAACGAGGCGACCAGAAAGTTCAACGAAAAGAAGGTCGAGAACCTGGATGTCATCCGGGATCAGGAGCAGGAGAACCTAAAGGATAAAGTTGCTCTTTGTGAAAAAGCCGAGGCACTCTCCAGCCGGACCGACTGGAAGGAGGCGACAGCTGAAATGGATGCGTTGATGAAGGCCTGGAAGGAGTCCGGACCAGTTCCTCGCAGAAAGGCAGGAAAGCTCTGGAAGAGGTTCAAAAAGTCCATGGATGCCTTCTATGAGGCTCGCAGACTGCATTTCAGGTCTATCAGGGACGACCAGAAAGAGAACTATGACAAAAAGAAGGAGATCATTGCAGAGCTTGTGAAGCTGGGCGAACATGAGGACCCCGAACAGGCAGTGCAGCAGGCAAAGCAACTTCAGGAACAGTTCCGTAAAATCGGTTTTGTGCCTATCAAGAAAAAGCAGAAGATTGATAAGGAGTACAAAGAAGCCTGCGACAAGATTTATCAGAAAGTTCGCGGATCCGGCAGAAAACCGGGCCCTGCGGCGGATCCGCAATTGTCGGCTGACAAGTCATTGCGAGCTGAATTCTTCAAAATGAAGAAAGAGTGTGAGAGCCTCCATGAGGAAATCATGAGGTACAGGGATACGAAAACGTTTATAAATCCCGGTGGTAAAGGCAATGATCTTATTGATGAAATTCAACAGAAAATTGACGATGCACAAAAGAAACTTGACAAAAAACAGGACAAACTTGAGGAGTTGAGGCAGAAGCTGGATGGATAGGGGAAAGATTTCGGGTGAACTCTCTGAAAATTAGACGCTTTTTTTCCCGACAATCCCTTATATTGATTGCAAATTTTATCAAGTGTTAGATATTACCCTGACCAAAAAACAAACGGATAGGCTATATGGCGAAAAGTGAAAGGGGAATGAAAATCCTTATGATTGAAGACGATCTTACGCTTTGCGAACTGGTCGGCTCATTTCTCAGGAAAAAAGGTTACAAATTCTATCAGCACAATACATTCGAGGGAGCAATCCAGAGTGTGTATGATGTCAGACCAGATCTGATTATCATGGACCTTCATTTCCCCGATGGAAACGGCCTGCATCTCTGCCAGCAGCTGAAAGAGGATGAAAACTTTGAAAACCTCCCGATTCTGGTTTTGACAGGGCGCGATTACCCCGTCGAGAAGGATATTGCCCTCAAAGCGGGAGTCACGGATTTCTTCCACAAGCCCATGGTCTACAGCAAGCTTGCTGAGAAGATAGAGGAGGTTCTTGGAGATGCCATTCAGATTACGTTATGGGGTGTGCGAGGATCCATACCCTGCCCTGGCAAAGAATACTCACAGTTTGGAGGGAATACTACCTGCGTCCAGATCAAAGTGCCAGCACAGAAGCAACTGCTTATCCTGGATGCCGGAACAGGTATCCGAAATCTTGGGAACCAGCTTGCGGAAGAGGAAGAGCCTGTAAATGGACGCATATTCCTTACGCACCCGCATTGGGACCATATTCAGGGATTCCCGTTTTTTAAGCCGCTGTATTCTGAAAGAAATAAATTTGATGTATACATGCCGCAACAAATCACGGGATCGACCAAAGAGGTGCTTGTTGACCAGGTATCCTATACCTACTCACCGATTACATCCCAGATGTTCAAGGCGCATTTGGATTACCATTCCATCAAGCGTGACGGTCAGAACTTTGAAGGATACAGTGTCCGGTACATCTCGGCCAACCACCCGGTTGAAACAGCCATCTATAAATTCGAGATCGGTAGAAAGAAAATCGTCTTTTGTCCGGATAACGAGCTCAATACGCTTGAAAACAGTAGTATGAGGGGGAAGAACCTCCCCTATCTGAAGCAGTTTGATGCGTTTGTCTCAGAGGCGGACGTGCTTATCCACAATGCCCAGTATGACCTCGAGGATTACCGCACCAAAGAGAATCGCGGTCACTCGGCATGGGAGCTTGTTGTAGAGCGGGCAAAGAAGAATGGAGTCAAACATCTCATCCTGACTCACTTTGGACCGGAATTCACAGATGAGCAGCTTCTGGAAGTAGACGAGAAAGTCAAGAAGATGGCGAAAGACTCTACCATGCATGCCGAGCTTGCAAGAGAGGGTCAGACTATCCACATGTCCGGATAGGTGGTTCTAAGCCCCTCCGCACGAATATCAATTGGGCACGGGGTGAATCGCCATGGCGGTGCGGTCATTGCCTGTGGGATGGATTGCCAAAATCCGTCGACCTTGTCGATTCTGAAAAAGGCAGGCGGAGCCTTCTTAATGCTCCGCTGTTTTTCACATTAAAGGGTTTTCAGAAATAATAGCGGATACCAATACCGCTGTTACCAGAGATGCCAGTGCCGGGAACAAGATCCAGTACAGGAACAACTTCGAGAAAAATCTCGAGGGGATCATTGGCAAAGTGGTAGGCAACTCCAAGTGGAAATCGGACACCGAACTTGTCTTCGTTGTCAAAACGAACACGACCACCCAGTCCGAAATAAAGTGGCAAAGACCCTTTGTTCACTTCAATGATATCAAAACGATAGAAAAGGTAGTCAATGTGAATATGCAATGAGGGATTATTCACAAAATGCCAGGCTGCTCCGGCGCTGAAGGAATTGGATCCGGAGGTCCAATAGGCGGCGCTAATACCGGTAGGATCACCCAAAATGGCACCCAAACCTCTGTTTCGATCCGTATTCTGAGCGACGGTTGCAGATGCAAGAGTAAAGGTGAGAATTATCAGTAAAAAAAGTTTTTTCATGTGTTTAAAAATTTTGATTTATGAGGTCAGATAGAATATTCATGACAATTTTGATCATACGACTGTGTGTCAGTGCTTCGATCATGAATATAGCGCTACGCGACCTTCGGTTCATGTGTTTA
>SLNO01000080.1 GCA_007132975.1 Balneolales bacterium | reverse complement strand
TGCATCGATATCTTTCGACATAATGTGTTACCTGTTTGTTGTGAGTTATCTGTTTGATTTCGCGATTCTTGGAATTTACCAATGGGCTCGCTTAAACGCCTTTTATAATAAAAATAGATTCCAGTTAAATCAACAAGCACCGAACCGTTACATTCCCATGCCTCCATCGACACCTAATACGGCACCTGTGAGGTAAGATGCCGCATCTGAGGCAAGGAATACCACAGCATTGGCCACTTCTTCCGGCTCACCGGCCCTCTTCAGAGGTATCTGTGCCTCTATGCTTTTAAGGATGTTCTCATCCAGCTGCCCGGTCATTTCGGTGGAGATGTAACCTGGCGCTATCACGTTTACTCGGATGTTCCTTGACGCCACTTCCTTGGCAAGGGATTTGGAAAACCCGATGATGCCTGCTTTTGATGCAGCATAATTGGTCTGACCGGCATTGCCTGCAACCCCGACAACCGAGCTGATGTTGATGATCGATCCGGCCCGTGTCTTCATCATCGGGCGAATGACGGCCTTAGAGTAGTTGAAGACGCTTTTCAGATTTGTGCGGATGACATCATCCCACTGCTCCTCGCTCATGCGCATGATGAGCGTGTCTCGTGTGATTCCGGCATTATTGACCAGGATATCCAGGCTTTTGAACTTTTCAATAGTGTCCGATACTACCTTCTCCGCCTCGGCAAAATCAACGGCATCGGCTTGAACAGCCAAAGCATCTCTACCCATTTCTTTTATCTGCCGTACAACCTCATTGGCGGCCTCGGATGACCTGGCATAGGTGAGCACAACATTGGCGCCGGCTGCGGCCAGATGGAGAGCTATGGATTTTCCTATTCCCCTGCTTCCACCAGTTACAAGGGCTGTTTTTCCTTGAAGATCAAATTTTCCCAAACTCATAGCATTTTGTTTCTTTAACTGCATTTTTATTGGAATCCGGATATTCCCACATCAGTGAGCGTACGTTTGACCAGCCCCTGCAGCACATTTCCTGGTCCTACTTCAACAAAATGACGCATACCATCCATTTGCATGTTGTGCAGGGTCTGCGCCCAGCGTACCGGCTTGAGCATCTGAAGCTTAAGGTTCTCCTTTATCACATCCGGGTCATGTGATACGCTTCCCGTAACGTTGGAATAAATCCCCGCACCTGGCTTGTTGAATGCCATTGAATCCAGAATATCATCCAATTGCTCCCGCGCAGATGCCATGAGGGGCGAGTGAAAAGCCCCGCTGACCGGCAGTTTTTTTACTATTTTGGCCCCTGCCTCTTTCAGCTTTTCCATGGCTTGGTCAACGGCTTCGACGTGGCCGGAAATGACAAGCTGCCCTTGGGTATTGTAGTTTGCAGGTATCACAATGTGATCGGGTTCCAACATGATTTCATTGCAAATGTTCTCAACAACCTCATCATCCAGTCCAATTATGGCCGCCATGGACCCTGGATGTGTTTCGCCAGCCTGTTGCATCAGTTCGCCACGTCGTTGAACGGCACGCAGGGCATCTTCAAAAGTCAGGACACCGACAGCGGCAAGTGCGGTATATTCTCCCAGGCTGTGACCGGCTGCAACGTCAGGTTCATGGCCCAGAAGCTCAAAAAGGGCGTAGGCATGAACAAACAATGCCGGCTGGGTGTATTGCGTCTGAGTCAGCTTGGTATCGGGACCCTCAAACATGATGTCGGTAAGGCGATAGCCCAGGATCTCATTGGCCTGGTCACATCTCTTGCGAAAATCACCATTGAATCGGTAATGGTCGGCTCCCATACCGGTTTTTTGTGATCCCTGGCCAGGAAACAGATATGCTTTCTTCATTGAAAAGTGGTTAAATGGCCCATTTAAGATAGGTGGCTCCCCAGGTGTATCCGCCTCCAAACGCCGCCAGGACAATCTTGTCACCTTTCTTCAGGCGATCTTTCCAATCGTAAAGGCAAAGCGGTATGGTTGCTGCTGTGGTATTGCCGTATCTGTCAATGTTAATCATCACCTTGGATGGGTCCAGATTCATTCTGCGGGCCGTAGCATCAATAATCCTGAGGTTCGCCTGATGAGGAACAAGCCAGTCCACATCGTCACCGGTCAGGTTGTTTTTTTTCATTATCTCAACAGATACATCAGCCATTCCTTCCGTTGCCCTTTTGAACACCGGTCTGCCTTCCTGGTAAATATAATGCATTTTTTTTTCCACAGTCTCATGAGATGCGGGATGGATGCTTCCCCCGCCCTTCTGAATGAGGTTCTGGGACATGTCTCCCTCAGAGTACATGATGCTGTCCAGGATCGCATTGTCGTCATCGGCCGGTTCCAGCAGTACACCGGCTGCCCCATCACCGAACAGAATGCATGTCGTGCGGTCGGTGTAATCCACAATGGAACTCATCTTGTCTGATCCGATAACCAACACGTTCTTGTATTGTCCTGATGATATCATGTTCGCCCCAACTTCCAGTGCGTAGAGAAATCCGGAGCAGGCGGCGGAAAGGTCGAAACAGAACGCATTTTTCGCACCAATCATACTCTGCGCTATGCAGGCGGTGGCCGGGAACATATAGTCCGGGGTGACCGTGGCAACGATCATCACATCTACATCGGATGCATTCAGATTCCGCTGCTTCAGGATCTCCCGTGCAGCTTCAGCAGCCATGAAACCGGATGCCTTGTCCGGATCCTTGAGTATCCTTCTCTCTACGATGCCTGTCCGGGTACGGATCCATTCATCGTTGGTTTCGACCAGCTTTTCCAGTTCCTGGTTGGTGAGCACATATTCAGGTAAATAATGCCCCACAGCAGATATTTTTGCTTTTATTTCAGAACCCATTCCGTAGTTATGTTATACAGTCCATGTAACCTGCATCTGTCCGCGGCGTGCGGCCTGCGGCAACCCCGTAATGTTACGCTAAAGATGCTATAATTTTCTTGTTGATGTCCGTTTCGGCCATTTTGACAGCATTGAGGATCATATTCTTGATGGCAACAGGTGAGCTGCCGCCATGTCCTACCATGCTTATCCCGTTCACACCAAGGAACGGAACCCCGCCGACACGCTGATAATCGAACGGTTCAAAGGCCTCCTCCAGCAATGAAACCACCAGGGCGACCTTTTCCTTCTCCAGCTGTTTCTTTTTGAAGACGGCCATCAGCAGCATTTTAAGTGCATCCGGGATGGACTCTCCGAATTTCAAAAGGATGTTGCCGGTTATACCGTCGCAGACAAAAACATCAGCCTGACCGGCCAAGATGTCCCTGCCTTCAATGTTGCCCACAAAATTGGGAAGCGCTTGAAGAAGGACATGCGTCTTTTTCAAAGTTTCAGATCCCTTTTCCTTCTCCTCGCCTACATTGAGCAAGCCTACCCTGGGTGTTTCGATACCCATGATGTCCCTGGCATAGATATTCCCCATGACACCAAATTGAAAAAGCATCTCCGGCTTGACTTCCAGGTTTGCTCCGGCATCTATCATCAGTCCGAAACCTTTGACTGTGGGATAGTAGGTGGCAATTGTAGGTCGCATGACTCCATCAAGTCTGCCCAGGATGAAAGCAGATGCCGCCATGAGTGCTCCGGTGTTCCCGGCACTGACAAACCCGTCAACCAAGCCCTTTTGATGCATGCCAAGACCCACAACAATGGAGGATTGAGGCTTGCTTCGTACCGCCTGCGCCGGGGCCTCATCCATTCCAATGATCTCAGGAGCATCCTGAACTTTTATGCGACCATCAGGATAATCATGATTGGCAAGCTCTTTTTCTACCTGTTCCTTCGGACCCGTCAGGATAACGGTGATCTGGTCATTTTCCTCAACGGCCTTTACAGCGCCTGCCACGGGGTTTTGAGGAAAGTGATCACCACCAACAGCATCAAGGGCAATTTTCATGATGTGAAATTTTGAGGGATTAGTTTAAAGGGATCCGGAGGTATACCGGCCCCGATCAGACCTCGCTAGCGGCCTTCACGACCTGACGGCCTCTATAGTACCCGCATTCCGTACATGCACGGTGCCGCTGATGTATCGTGCCGCAATTAGGACATTCGGTCAGCGTGGGATCGACCAGCTTGATTTGTGAGCGTCTTTTGTCCCTTCTAGCCTTCGAGGTCTTTCTTTTGGGATGTGCCATATTACATTAATTCTTTTCAATTCTTTGTTTCAGTTCCGTGAGGGCATCCCACCTGGGATCATGCCTCGCATCGTTATCATTGTCACCAAAACTGGCTTCAAATTCGGTTATATCTCCATCTTTGACATACCTGGGATGTATTTTTTTGACCGGGATACTTAGAAGCACTGTATCCCTAAGCTCACGGGTGATGTCAATGGTATTCTGAGATGGATTCAGCTTGCGGAGAGTGCCAGAAAGCTCCTCCAGTTCTTCTTCGGCTCCAAGTTGAAATACAACTTCGTATGCACTTTCCAATTCAGTTTCAAAGCTATCAAGAGACCTGTCACATATAAGTGCAGCATCCGCAGCAATTTCGCACTGTATCCTGAGGCTGTCATCCTGCTTATTGAAGGTAAGGCTGGCCCGTAATCGGGTGATCCCAGAATCCTCAATACCAAGCTCTTCTGCCTGCAAGTCCAGTACTTCCTGAGAAATCCCTTTGGGGATCTCATTGAATCGAAAGGAAACCATAGTCGGTGATGCGTTTGTTTCAAAGCTGATAAAGTTAACAAAATATGCATTGATAAACAACGCTATGAAAACAGACCAAACCTCCTTTGTTCAATGATTTCTATAATCTTGCCCAGATCTTCTCCATTGTTGACAAAATCAAGATGATCGGTGTCAATAATCAGCTTTTCGTGCGGATATCGCTTGATCCAGTCTTCATACAGTGTGTTGAGGCGTTCGAGGTACTCTATTCGAATGGTACTCTCATAATCCCTCCCCCTTTGCTGGATCTGCCTGACCAGAGTGGGTACATCGGCCCGCAGATAGATAAGCAGGTCTGGCGGCGTCAGAAAATCGACCATTTCGTGAAAAAGGTTGCTGTAGTTCTCGAAATCTCGTTTGCTCATCAGCCCCATCTGGTAGAGATTCTTGGCAAAGATCTCCACATCTTCGTATATGGTGCGGTCCTGTATGAAGCTTTGACGCGTGCTGACGATTTCTTTCTGGCTACGAAACCTGCTTGACAGGAAATAGACCTGAAGGTTAAAGCTCCATCGCCTCATGTCGTCATAGAAATCGGTGAGATATGGGTTGTCATCCACCGACTCATAATAGGCTCGCCACTTATAGTGCTTGGCCAGCAGTGTGGTCAAGGATGATTTGCCGGCACCAATGTTTCCGGCAACCGCATAGTAATAGAAATCCGGACTTTTTTTCTGCTTCATGTCACCCATCCTGTTTGCCTAAAAGCCGGAACATTGCCTTTTTATAGGCCTCAACGCCAGGCTGGTCAAAAGGATTCTCACCAAGCGCGTACACGAATATGGCAGTGGCAAGTTCGAAGTAGTAAATAGCATGTCCGATACTATCGACATCCTGCTTGTCCAGAAGGACAGTAAAAACCGGAACGCCTCCTTCGTTGTGTGCCTGAACTGTGCCCTGGAAAGCTTTTTCGTTCACCTCTTCCATGGTTTTTCCCGAGAGGTAGTTCAAACCGTCATAATCCCTGGGATCGTCTGCGAGCGTCAGTGTCGGCTGAGCATCACGGATGTGCAGAAACGTCTCCATAATATTGCGCTTTCCATCCTGCACCATCTGTCCAAGACTGTGCAGGTCCGTGGAATATTGCGCAACAGCTGGAAACAGCCCCTGGCCGTTCTTTCCCTCACTCTCTCCGTATAGCTGCTGGAGCCATCCACCCATGGAAACAAGTGACGGTTCGAAGGTAGTAATCAGATCAATGGCGAACCCTTTCTTGTACAGGCCATACCTGGTCGTCACGTAATCCAGTAAATTCTCCCGCTGCTTCTGCAAATGCCTGTAGCTGTCCACCGCTCCGTAATAAAGCCGTTTGACATCAATCCCGGCAGCGGCAATCGGAAGCAGGCCGACAGGCGTGAGTACCGAAAATCTTCCGCCCACATCATCCGGAAGAATGAACTTGCGGTAACCGTGCGCATCGATGATCCTGTTCAACGCCCCGCCTTCCTTGCTGGTGGTACAGAATATCCGTGCCACGGCATCATCACCGTAGCGCTCATGCATCCACTTTCTCAGGATTCGGAAGGCAATGGCCGTCTCCATGGTGGTGCCGGATTTGGAAATGACATTGAGATAGACCTGTTTGGACATACCACCGGGCTTCGGCTTCTCAAGGTGCTCGATGAGCTTTTGCAGATACCGGCCCGAGATATGGTGCCCGGCATAGATAATTTCAGGTCCGCGTTCATTGAATTCAGGAGTCAGGGCCTCGATGACCGCACGGGCTCCAAGATAGGAGCCGCCGATACCGCAGATGATGAAGACATCCGCCTTATTGTGTATTTCTGAGCCGACTGACTCCATGTTCTCAAGAAGGGCATCGTTGGGCTCGCTGAGGATATCCTGCCAGCCAAGCCATTCGGTTCCTTTGCCCGTTCTCTTGTCAAGTTGTTCAGAGGCTTCGTTCACGACCCTTGAAGCCAGATTGCGCTCCTCATCCGAAAGGAACGCAAGGGCCTTTTTTGTTTCAACAGTTACCATGATGTAGTGATGTATTAGCGTATTACCTTTGCCAGTTCAAGCAGCTCAAAGTTGATGCTCTTCTTTTCAGACCAGGTCTTGTGCATGGGAGTAAGCGCATTCTTGTCATTTATGACACCGGCCATGACATTATAGTGTCCGTTCAACAGTGCTTCAACAGCGGCACTGCCCAAACGGCTGGCAAGCACTCTGTCATGCGAAGTCGGCGAACCGCCCCGCTGCAAATGTCCAAGCACACTTACACGCATCTCATATTTTCCGAAATCATCCTGCAGTTTTTCTGCAAGATTCAAGGCACCGCCCGTCTGATCGCCCTCTGCAACCACGACCAGGCTGCTTCGGCGCTGCACCTTGAACACTTCTTTCAGGCTATCCTTGATAAATTCGATTTTTTTGACGGCTTCCGGCAACAGGATCAGCTCCGCCCCGGTGGCAATGCCAGTTTCAAGCGCAATAAAGCCGGCTTCGCGACCCATAACTTCCACCAGAAACATCCGATCATGGGCATCTGCCGTGTCCCTGATCTTGTCGATGGCCTCCATCGCCGTGTTCAGGGCCGTGTCGTAGCCTATCGTCTCATCCGTGCCGTAAAGATCATTGTCGATAGTCCCTGGTACCCCGACAAAGGGTATCTGGTATTCATCGTACAGTTCCGTAGCTCCCCGGAAGGTTCCATCGCCGCCAATAGCCACTACGGCATCTATATTGTGCTTCCGGAGGTTTTCAACTGCTTTTTTTCGTCCTTCGGCAGTACGAAAGTCTTTGGAGCGGGCAGATTTGAGTATGGTGCCCCCGCGTTGCAGGATATTCGATACGCTGTGATGGTGCATTTCAACAAAATCATCATCGATCATGCCTTGGTATCCAAAACGAACGCCCATCACACTTAATCCGTTTTTTGTTGCAGTCCGGACAGAGGCACGTATTGCGGCGTTCATACCGGGTGCGTCCCCTCCGCTGGTGAAAACAGCTATGCGTTGAATTTTTTTCACTGTCTTTTTCTCAAGATTTGTGGATAAAAAACTGCTAACTTTGCACAAATAAAAAAATGCCTGATACCATTACCAGGGCGGACAAAGCCGCACATCAGATGCAAGATACCAAATTATAATCTCAAATTGAGCCCAACTTTTGCATGAACGAAGCCGCAGTCAATGACAAATCCGCCACTGTTTCAGTACCCTTGAAGTCTCTTGATGACATTCAAAAACCTATTGCAGCCGAACTGGAAACGTTTCAGGCGCATTTTCGCAGGCATCTGGACACGGACGTATTTCTGCTGAACCGCATCATCAGGTACCTCATGCGCATGAAGGGGAAACAGATGCGTCCCTTGCTCGTACTGCTATCGGCAAAAATTTGCGGCGGTATCAATGAACGGTCCTACGTTGCGGCCACCATGATAGAACTGCTGCACACGGCCACACTGATACACGACGATGTGGTGGATGAAGCTGACCAACGCCGGGGCTTTCTGAGCATCAACAAGGTTTGGAAAAACAAAGCAAGTGTGCTGTTTGGTGATTTCCTGCTGGCCAAAGGTTTGCTGGTGGCAGTGGACACGAATGAATTTGAGCTGCTGAAAGTTCTTTCTACTGCCGTCAAGCGCATGAGCGAAGGGGAATTGAGACAGCTCAAAGCCTCCAAGCTGCAAAATATGACGGAAGAAAAGTATTACCAGATAATAACGGAAAAAACTGGCAGCCTCCTGGTAGCATGCTGCGAATGCGGGGCCATAAGCGCCTCAGCCGATTCGGAGGTGCGGACACGCATGCAGGAAATAGGCAACCACATTGGAATTGCTTTTCAGATACGCGATGACCTTCTGGACTACAGCCTGCGTGAAACCGGCAAAACAGCTGGAAATGATATCCTTGAAAGAAAAATCACCTTGCCTTTTATCGCCGCGCTTGAGGGAGCATCCCTGCTGGAACGCAGGAAAATGAAGTGGCTGTACAGGAAAAAAGGGAAAAATCCCGAAGAAGTTGATAAAATACGGACGTTTGTGATGCAAAAAGGCGGCATTGATTATGCTAAACGCAAAATGGAAGAGCACGCCGGCAAGGCACTCATCCTGCTAAACGATTTCCCCGAGTCTGAGACGCGGGATATTTTTTCTGAATTCATACGCTTTGTCATCTACAGAAATAAATAGCAGAAAAGTAATCCCATCACGCTCCAGGGTTTTTATTTCGGATGTACACTTGGGCGCCTATACCTATGAGAAAAACCGGGTGCTCGAAGAGCAGCTTATGCATCTGATTGATTTTTGCAAGGAACATGAACTCGAAATCGTGATTCTGGGTGATTTTTTTGATTACTGGATGGAGTACCCGGGAGACAGGGTTCCTCCAGTTGGACAAAGGGTCCTCCAGCACTTTCAGCAATTCCACAACCAGACGGGTAGTCATACGCTATTTGTGACCGGTAATCATGATAACTGGACCAATGGTTATCTGAGTAAGCTGGGATTCGACCTCGAACATGAATACAGGATCCTGGAGGATGCTCATATTACCATCATGGTTCTGCACGGCGATGGGCTTAGTGATCCTGCCATGGGTCTTCCGCGTCCTCGCATGCATCGTATCCTGAGAAATTCGTATTTTATCAAATTATACCAGACATTTTTGCCACCACGTATGGGATGGGCCGGGATGAGGCTTTTTTCCGGAACCAGCCGGAAAAGGGATATCGCTCATCCCGACTCACGGCGGCGTGTTGAGTTGGATGCCTGGGCACGAAACAGAGTTCTGACCGATAGCCGGGTCCAGGCCGTTGTCTATGGACACCACCATCATCCGGTACTTTGGAAGCAGCACGGTCTTACTTGTATGAACTGCGGGAGTTTCGGAGAAAATTATTCCCTTGGTCTGTATGCAAACAAGACTTTTGAAATCGTTACATGGGATGCGGAAAGACATTTACTTGCAACCGGCCTTACCACTGTGGACACATAGGAAATGACTGGCAAAGATTTTGATGATATGGACATGGAGCGATACCTGAACGATCCGGAGTATCGGCGTGAGATCGCCCGAAAGAGAAAGAACCCTTCCGAGAAGATTACCGGAAAAGATCTCAAGGCGCCTTCCGGGAAATCAAAGGGCTCAGGTGGCAAAAAAAAGATGTACTCCTCACGAGGATATTCAAGGGAAATAGGCTGGATGCATATCTTCGGGGCTTTTGGAGGATTGATCATCGCCGGGCTCATTGGCGGAACACTTTTCTTTTTCTATCTGGCACAAGGACTCCCTTCCATTGAAGAGCTGGAAAACCCCCAAACTGACATCGCGAGCTTCGTTGTCAGCCGCGACGGCCAGGTCCTGGATAAATACTTCACAGAGAACCGGACCTATATTCGCTATCAGGATATTTCCCCGAATGTGATCGACGCGCTTGTAGCCACTGAGGACCATCGCTTCTACACACACTGGGGAATTGACATGTACCGGACACTGGCCATTCCCTATCACCTGATGCGTGGAAATCCTCAGGGTGGATCCACTATTTCCCAACAGCTTGCAAGAAACCTCTACCGCTCCATCGGCCGCGAAGTCAGTGTCACCCGAAAGCTTCGTGAAATCATCACTGCCATCCAGATCGAGCAGAACTACACGAAACAGGAAATCATTGAGATGTACCTCAATACCGTGGAGTTCAGCAACAGCGCTTTTGGCATCGAGACAGCGGCTCATACACATTTCAACAAGCCGGCCGGCGACCTGACTGTCCCTGAAGCGGCGACACTCATCGGCAGTTTGCAAGCAGTATCGGCACTCAATCCCAGAACCCGTCCCGAACGCTCCATGCAAAGGAGGAATGTGGTGCTCTCGCAGATGATGCGCCACGGTTTCATTACACCTGACGAGTTCGCCCAGTTCCGTGTGACGCCACTCGAACTGGACTACAATCCACCCTTCCGGGCCGGCAGGGAAAGCCGGTACTTTGGACAATATGTGCGGCAGCAGATACAGGGCTGGGCTTCGGAGAATGGATATGACCTTTACCGCGACGGGCTCGTCATCCACACCACCATCGACTCCCGCATGCAACAGTATGCCGAGGAGGCGCTGAAATCACAACTTGAACGGCACCAGCGCAGCTTCGAGCAGGAATGGACAACCCCGGGCAGCGACACCTACATGGACAAGCTCTGGTCCCAATACCCAGGGTTCCTTAACAGTTTTCTTGAGGAGACTGAGCGATTTGAACAATACCGCAGAGACGGACGGGGAAACAGAAACGAAATTCTCGATCTTCTGAAAATGGATGAGGCGTTTGTTGACTCCGTAAAACGTGCCCGCGCACGGCTGGAAGCTGGGTTCGTCGCAATAGATCCCTCCAACGGAAACATCCTTGCCTGGGTTGGGGGTTCGGACTACAGCAGCATCCAGCGCGATAACGTGCACCAGCTTCGCCGTCAAACAGGTTCCACGTTCAAACCATTCGTCTACGCCGTGGCTATCGACAACGGCTATCGGCCGTTTCACAGGTTTTCCAAGTATCCTGTCAACTTCTTCGATGTCAGCGGAGACCGTTGGTCGCCAAGGGATCCGGTCATTCCCAGCGGGCCTGAGATGATTACGCTCAGGGAAGCCATTGGCAGAAGTCTTAACAACGTGACCGTTCGGCTGCTGCCCGAGCTTGCAGGTGCTCCGGGTACCAACCGCCTGGAAGATCTGCGTCCGGCCGGAGAAAAAATCGCAGATTTCGCTCGCAGAATGGGGATGAATCGAACTCCGATCGCCACAAACCCCGCCATCGCACTTGGAACAGCCCATTCCAGCCTTCTTGAACTCACAAGTGCCTATACCACCTTTGCGAATATGGGTGTGCACATAGAACCATACGCCGTCACGCGTATTGAAGACGCCGAAGGGAATGTGCTGCAGGAGTTCCGTTCTCCAAGCCAGCAGGAAGTGATCAGCCCCGAAACCGCATACATCATGATCGACATGATGCGCGGTGTCATCCGTGGCGGACAGGGCTGGGTAGGTACCGGCAACAGAATGAACTGGATGTTTAATATCACTCAGGATATCGCAGGCAAGACCGGAACCACGCAGAACAGCGCAGACAACTGGTTCGTGGCAATGATGCCCCACCTTGTGGCTGGCGCATGGGTTGGAGGAGAAGACAGGCGTATCATATTTCCACAGGGCACACAGGTTGGCCAGGGCGCCCGGACGGCGCTGCCCATTGTAGGTCAGTTCATCCAGAGCTGTGCTAATGATTCGAATGTCCCCTGGAGCAGAGATGCATTCCAGCAACCTCAGGGATTCATAATGGAGCAGCCTCCGGAAGAGCGTGAAACGGAAACAACGAGACCCAGCCGCATCAGCTGGTAAGCATCAGCCTGTTTGCGCTACGATGAAGCTTCACGGGTTACCCTATCGGTGGCATCAGGTTACGGGTACCAGATCAGGTTTCAAGACGGTCGAAGGGGAATCAGATAGGAGAATCAACTGCCTGCGACGTACAATCGATTTTTAACGACGCGGAGCTGTCGATGAGTTCTTTTATGCTCGTCTGTGAATATCTTGTGCTTTTTCAGCTCCTGCTCCAGCTCCGACTCCCTTGCCCGCTCCGTTTCCCTGTCGATTTTTTCTGAGGGTATGGCCTCCTCGGCCATCACAATAACGTTGTTGTCCTTAATCTCGGTAAACCCACCGCTGATAGCATATGTCAGTTCGGGCTTTTCAGGTATGCGAACCACCAACTTCCCGATATCGAGAATGGACACCAACGGAGAGTGGTCTTTGAGCACCTCAAAACCACCCTCGATCCCGGGCATTCTAATCCCCTCTACCTCACCTTCAAATACAGGGCCGCGCGGAGTTAATATGTGAGCTTTCATAGAAGAAGCAAAGTTACAGTTGCATTGGAATTCGGATTGAAACCGGCGTTAATCTTCTTCCTTGAGCATTTTCTCACCGCGTTCAATGGCTTCCTCTATACTGCCCACAAGGAAGAACGCATTTTCCGGGAGATGGTCGAGCTCTCCTTCCACGATCCTTCGGAAACCCTTGATGGTGTCCTCGATCTTCACAAACTTGCCATCAAGTCCCGTAAACTGGGAGGCAACGAAGAAAGGCTGGCTAAGGAAGCGCTGGACGCGCCGGGCACGTGCTACTGTCAGCTTGTCTTCGTCGGAAAGTTCATCCATACCTAAAATGGCAATGATGTCCTGAAGCTCCTTGTAGCGCTGAAGCAGCTCCTTCACGCTTTGTGCCGCATTGTAGTGGTCCTGCCCGATTACACGGGGATCCAGGATCCTGGATGTGGAGTCGAGCGGATCCACGGCCGGATAGATACCGAGCGATGCAATCTGGCGGGACAGTACGGTCGTGGCATCAAGGTGAGAGAACGTGGTGGCCGGGGCCGGGTCGGTAAGGTCATCCGCAGGTACATAAATGGCTTGCACCGAGGTGATGGAGCCGTCCCTGGTAGAGGTGATCCGCTCCTGAAGGTCTCCCATCTCGGTGGCAAGGGTCGGCTGGTATCCCACCGCGGAAGGCATCCTTCCAAGCAGGGCCGATACCTCAGAACCGGCCTGGGTGAAACGGAAGATATTATCAACAAAAAGAAGGATATCCTTGCTCACCTGATCGCGGAAGTATTCGGCAATAGTAAGTCCAGAAAGGGCCACACGCGCACGGGCTCCGGGGGGTTCGTTCATCTGCCCGAACACAAGGGTTGCCTGTGAAGTCTTGAGCGCCTCCAAATCCACCTTGTCCAGATCCCAGTTGCCCGACTCTTCAAACTCCTTTTTAAACTCTTCGCCGTAGTTGATTACGCCGGACTCAATGAATTCGCGGAGAAGGTCGTTCCCCTCGCGGGTACGCTCACCCACACCTGCAAAAACAGACAGGCCGCCATGCTGCTTGGCGATATTGTTGATCAGCTCCTGGATAAGTACCGTTTTACCAACACCGGCACCGCCGAAAAGGCCGATCTTGCCACCCTTGGCATAGGGACACAGCAAATCGATCACCTTGATGCCCGTTTCAAGCATTTCTGTGGATGTGGACAGATCCTCGAATGAGGGTGCTGGACGATGGATCGGATACCTTTCCTTCCCCTCAGGCTGTTTGATGCCATCGATTGTATCGCCTATGATATTGAAGAGACGGCCCTTAATATCGTCGCCAATCGGCATGGAAATTGTTGTTCCAAGGTCTTCAACAGGTGTTTCGCGGACAAGCCCGTCCGTGGAATCCATGGCAATGGTGCGCACCCTGTTTTCACCAAGATGCTGGGCCACTTCGAGGATCAGATCCTGCACGCCTTCGCGCTCAACCTTCAACGCATTGAGAATGGGCGGAAGACTACCCTCCGGAAAATCAACATCCACAACAGGTCCAATGATTTGTGCTATGCTCCCTTTATTCATCGGCAAAGAAATTTTTTAAAAGTTTCAGTAAACAAACCGCGCAGAACCACCTGACTCGGTAATGGCGCAAAATTACCAAATACCGTAGCAAAAGGAAAACATCAATTGCCGTGTTTGTCAGTTTTTCGTGATGGGCAGTATCGACCTGATGACGGCAGATGCTCCCTGTACATTCCAGCAACCATCCAAAGCCGCTTCAATACTGCCATGACAGATATCGCGACTAAAATTTTACGAAAAAAATCCGTACTTTTTCCAGGATTGGAACACTAACCTGAAAAAGCGGAAAAAAAAGCTTTGGAACAGACTGAAACAGCACGTCAAGTAAGCGTACAAGCACTAAACCATTTTGAGGAGTTCAAAAAAACCGACTCCAAGATATTGAACAAACTGGAGGGACAGGAACGCCAGCAGGCAAACGAATATGTGCAGGGCATACTGCGACGCAGAAGCTATCTGGACTTTCTCATTTCACGCTTCAGCGCCGTTGCAGTCGATGATATGAATCTGCAGTTCAAGAATATCCTTCGCATAGGCCTCTACGACCTGCTCTTCATGGACGGCACCCCTGACTATGCCGCAGTGAACGAAGCCGTTGAACTCGCAAAGACTCTGGGAGGCTCTCGCAGCGGCGACCTCATGAACGCAATTCTGCGGCGTGTACAGCGGGATATGCCCAACCTGCCGCGCCCCGATTTCGAGGACCGGACCAAGCTTGTAGCCACTACCTTCTCTCACCCTGAATGGCTTGTGAGAAGATGGATCGAACGGTTTGGCGAGCGCGAAGCTTTCCGGCTCATGCAGTACAACAATCAGACTCCCTCCTACTTCCTGCGTGTCAACGGACTTAAAACCAATCACAAGAACTTCAAGCTCAGGATGGACAAGGCTGATATCGAATTTGAAGAAAGTGACTGGCTGCCTGGCTATTACAAAGTGAACAGCCTCCAGAAGGTACGTTCCAAGGCGTGGTTCCAGAAAGGTTTTGCACAGGTACAGGATATCGCCGCCGGATTTGCCCCCACCATCCTCGATCCGCAGCCGGGAGAAGATGTCTATGACCTTTGCGCTGCTCCCGGAACCAAGACCATCATGCTCTGCGACATGATGCAGAACCAAGGCAGCATACTTGCCGTCGACATCTCACCGGAACGAATTGCACTCATTGCTGAGAACGTCACCAACTATGGAGCAGAAATCGTGAAGGTGCAGCGCGCAGATATAACCGCCGAACGGTTCAAACTGGTGGATGCCGTCCTGCTCGACGCCCCCTGCTCCGGCACCGGGGTCCTTGCAAAACGGGCGGATCTTCGTTGGCGACGTAACGAGGCAGACCTCGAAGAATTCACTCGCCAGCAGGATGAACTTCTTGATGCCGCTGCCAACATGGTAAAAAGAGGCGGCCGGCTTGTCTACTCCACCTGCTCAATTGAACCGGAAGAAAACATGGACCGGATCCATGCATTTCTCAAAGAATACGACAATTTCGAACTGGAAAACCTGGAGGACTACCTGCCCGAAGAAGTGCTTGCAGAGGACGGTAAATCCTATCAGACCTTGCCTCACGTCCACAAATGTGACGGTCATTTCGGAGTTCTGCTCAGAAGAGTGGTCTAGCTCTGATAACTTTCACAGTATTGCCGCTTAACGGCCTTAAGGGACAATCGGTTCACCTATGCACGTGAAGCAGCTTCCACGAAATTACTTTTCTATCTACTGAAATTATAATACTCGCAGTCTCAACGTAACAAATATCTCAGCGTAAGAAATTTATGTCCAGCGGAAACCTGAAAGAGAAAGAGATCCCAAAGCAGTATGATCCCAAAGCCATTGAAGACCATTGGTACGATTACTGGATGAAAAACGGGATGTTTGAGGCCAAAACCAATTCCGGAAAGGAACCTTTCACCATCATGATGCCCCCTCCCAATGTCACGGGAGCACTGCACATGGGGCACGCGCTTCAGGGAGCCGTCCAGGACATGCTCACTCGACTGAAGCGCATGCAGGGTTATGAGGCGCTCTGGCTGCCTGGTACCGACCACGCCGGCATCGCCACGCAGAACGTGGTGGAGCGCGAGCTCAAAAAAGCAGAAAAGAAAACCCGCCACGATATCGGCCGCGAAGCCTTCGTCCAGAAAGTGTGGGATTGGAAGGAGAAATACGGTGAGATCATCACCCGCCAGTACAGCAAACTCGGGGTCAGCTGTGACTGGAGCCGGGAGCGGTTCACCATGGATGATGGACTCTCCCGCGCAGTTCAGGAAACTTTCATTCGCCTGCACGATGAGGGCCTGATCTACAAGGGCTACTATCTTGTGAACTGGTGTCCGGTGGACATGACAGCTATCTCAGATGAAGAGGTGGAACATGTTGAGCGCAAGGGACATATGTGGCACGTATCCTATCCCTTGGACGAGGAGACAGCGGCACGCTCCGGCCTGACGCACATCACGATCGCAACGACGCGACCCGAAACCATTCCCGCCGACACAGCCGTCAGCGTACATCCCGAAGATGAACGGTACCTCAAGCTGGTAGGCGGACACGCCGTTGTCCCGACTACCGGACGCAAGGTGCCCATCATTGCCGATGATTACGTCAAAATGGACTACGGCACCGGTGCACTGAAGGTCACGCCCGCCCATGACGAAAACGACTTCGAGATCGGTCGCCGCCACTCCCTCCCCACCCTTAACATCATCAACAAGGACGGCACGCTGAACGAAGCTTCGGGCAGGTACAACGGTATGGACCGGTTCGTCGCCCGCGAGGCTATCGTCAACGACCTGGACGAAGAGGGCCTGCTCGTCAAGGTGGAAGACTATGTTAATCAGATCGGCATCTCAAGCCGCAGCAAGGCGGTGATCGAACCGCTGCTTTCGGACCAGTGGTTCGTAAAAATGAAGCCGCTGGCCGATAAAGCCATGCAGGCCAGCCGCAACGGCGAGTTCCACTTTTATCCCGGCAGATGGGAAAATGAATTTTTCCGGTGGATGGAGAACATCCGCGATTGGGTCATCTCCCGCCAGCTCTGGTGGGGGCACCGCATCCCCGTATGGTATTACACCAAACCTGACGGCACCATCGATACAGGTCGCGGATACGTTGTCAGCATCGACCAGCCGGAAGAAGGCATGGTCCAGGATCCCGACGTCCTCGACACATGGTTCTCATCATGGCTCTGGCCTTTCTCCACACTGGGTTGGCCCGAGAAAACCCGTGATTTTGAGTATTTCTACCCTACTTCCGTACTTGTCTCCGGCTACGATATCCTCTTTTTCTGGGTTAGCCGCATGATTATGGGCGGCCTCCATTTCACTGGCAAGGCTCCCTACCGCGACGTTTTCATGACCGGCATTGTCAAGGACAAGCTCGGCCGCAAGATGAGCAAAAGCCTCAACAACGGCATCGATCCGCTGGAGATGATAGACCAGTACGGCGCCGATGCGGTCCGTTATTGCCTCATTATCCTCTGCGCGCAGGGTCAGGACATCAAGCTGGATCCCACCAAGTTCGAAATGGGACGCAATTTCTCCAACAAACTCTGGAACGCGTTCCGCTTCCTGAACATGCACCTTGACCAGGATGCCGATTACGCCGCCGACTGGCCGTGGGATTCCAAAGAGACCGCCGCCCTGCCACTGCACGACCGCTGGATGATGACACGCATCCAGCAGACCATTCAGGCCGTCGACGACGACCTTGCCCGCTACCGCCTCAACGAAGCGCTGCTCAAAGTCTATTCGCTGGTGTGGGATGACTACTGCGATTGGTACCTTGAGCTGATCAAACCCGAGTTCGGCAAGTCCATGGACCGCGATACGGCCGAGCGCGCCATCATCCATTTTGAAACCCTTCTTAAACTGCTCCACCCGTTCATGCCTTTCATTACCGAGGAGATCTGGCAGCGGCTGCGCGAACGGGAGCCATCCGGTGCCCTGATCGTCAGTGCATGGCCGGAGTATGACGATGGACTCTCGGCTACTGACTCCGAAAAGCAGTTCGGTACCATCCAGCAAATAATTTCCTCAGTGCGAAATATCCGCTCGGAAATGCGTGTACCGGATCAGCTGGATGTGGATGTCATCATAAAACCAGCCACAGACGAAATGCAGCAGGTCCTCACGGAGCACCGTGATATTTTCGAAAAAATGCTGCGCTTGAACAGCTTCATTGTGGATGTGGTGGCTGAACGTCCCAAAGCCAGCGCCTCCGACGTTGTCAGCGGCCACCAGCTCTTCGTGCCTCTTTCCGGGCTCATCGACTTTGAAAAGGAAAAGGAGCGCATCCACAAGGAAATTTCCCGTCTGGAATCGTTTCTGATCTCCGTCGAGAAGAAACTGTCCAATGAAAAATTCCTGGCCAATGCGCCGGACCAGGTTGTCCAGAACGAACGGAACAAGCAGGGCGACGCCCGGGTCAACCTGGAGAAAATGAAGACCATCCTGGCCGACCTGGAAGGATAACGGCAGGCAGCCGCACAACCCTCAGACATAAACAGAAGCGCAGACTTCCGTAAACAAGGCACTTTTTGTATCTATGCCCACTTTTGTATTGGAAAATGATGATGCGGAAAACAGGCCGTCCATCCCCCCATTTGTCAAGGATGTGAATGAGCGTCAGCGCGAAGCGGTGCTTCACACAGACGGTCCCCTGCTCATCATCGCCGGCGCCGGCAGCGGCAAGACCCGCGTGCTGACTTTCCGCATCGCCAACCTGCTCTATCAGAAAAAAGCCTGGCCCAACCAGATCCTTGCGCTCACCTTCACCAACAAAGCTGCACGGGAAATGCAGGAGCGCATCGTCGCACTGATCGGCGAGCAGGCCAACCGGCTCTGGATGGGGACGTTCCACTCCGTTTTTTCACGCATCCTGCGCATCGAGGCCGAAAACCTCGGCTTCACCCGCGACTTCTCCATTTACGACACCGTGGACGGCGACCGGGTGATAAAGACCATCCTGCAGGAAATGAATATCAACACCCGTGAAGTGAAGCCCCAGAATGTGCGATACATCATCAGCAGCGCCAAAAACCAGATGATATCGCCCGACGCGTTTCGGGACCGCTTTGTGCAGAGCGCGCTGGATGACATCACCGCACAGGTTTATCCGCGCTATCTGGAGCGATGCCGGAAGAACAACGCAATGGACTTCGACGATCTGCTGCTCAAGCCCATAGAACTTTTCGAGCAGAACCCTGATATCCTCCAGAAATACCAGGAGCATTTCCGCTATATCCTGATCGATGAATACCAGGATACCAACCACGCGCAGTACCGGGCCACAAAGCTGCTGGCGGCCGGCCACAAGAACATCTGCGTGGTGGGCGACGACTCCCAGAGCATTTACTCCTTCCGCGGCGCCGACATCACCAACATCCTCAACTTCCGCGAGGATTACCCCGAGGCCACACAGATCCCGCTGGAACAGAATTACCGCTCCACCAAGGCCATCCTCAAATGCGCCGACTCGGTCATCCGCAACAACAAGGCCCGGCTTGAGAAGAAACTGTGGACCGACAACGACCAGGGCGAGATCATCACCGTCCTTGAGAATTACGACGAGCGCGACGAGGCCAACCGCATCGCCCGCACCATTGAGGACCGCAAGCTGCGCCTGAACCTCACCTACCGCGACTTTGCCGTGCTCTACCGCACCAACTACCAGAGCCGGGTGCTGGAGGACGCCTTCCGCCGTCTGGGCATCCCCTACCAGCTTGTCGGTGGCATCTCCTTCTACCAGAGAAAGGAGATCAAAGACGTCACCGCCTACCTGCGGCTGCTGGTGAACCCGCACGATGATGAATCGGTGCTGCGCGTCATCAACGAGCCTGCCCGCGGCGTCGGCGAAAAAACAATTGCCATTCTGCTGGGAATTGCGCGCGACCAGGACAAATCACTCTGGGACATAATCTGCAACGTGGAGTCTTCCGGTATCTACAAGCCGGCTATCCCCAGGATCCGTGAGTTCGTGGACCTGCTGGAGCGGACCCGCACTAAACTGCCCGAGCTCGGCATCACCGACACCGTCCGTTACCTGCTGGATGAGTCCGGTTACGTGCGTCAGTTCATCGAAGAACACTCCCACGAGTCGCTGATGCGCCGCCAGAACGTGATGGAACTCGTCAACGCCATCTCCTACTTCGAGAAAAGCAGCAATCAGCCATCCCTGAGCACATTCCTGCAGGAAATCAGCCTCGTGACCGATCTGGACGCCCACGATTCCAACGAGCCGGCAGTCACCCTCATGACCGTCCACGGATCCAAAGGCCTTGAATTCCCCATCGTTTTCATCGCCGGTCTTGAAGAGGAGCTCTTCCCGATCGGGGGAAGAAGCGGGGAGGATGTGGACATCGAAGAAGAGCGGCGGCTTTTTTACGTGGCCATCACCCGAGCAGAAAAACATCTCTTTTTCAGCCATGCCAAAAACAGGTTCCGCTTCGGGGACCAGGTTGAAATGCGCCGGTCGCGTTTCCTGGACGAGGTGGACTCCTCGGTGGTTCGAACCGAAACAGGTGCCACCATACGCCAGGGCAGCGGTAGACAGCGAAGATACGGCGGAACGTACATATCCTACGACGACCCGAGTGACCGATCGCCATCACGGGGCCGCGATAGTTCGGGCGACCGGTTGGATAGCCATGGAGGAAGCGATAGCGCGCACCGCTCCGGGTCTCTTTCCGGTGACAGGCCGCATGGATCATCCGGTGGGTCCGGGAGTGGTACCGGAAGCGGGATGACCATTGAATACGACTCCGATGCTGGGGGCGGCACCTGGAGTCCCGGCATGGCCGTTATCCACCCGAAATTTGGCGCCGGTAAAATAATGCAGTGCGAAGGGACAGGTGAAAATGCCCGACTTACAGTCTTTTTCAAAAATGTTGGCCAAAAGAAACTGGTGGCCCGGCTCGCTAAGCTGACTGTGATCGGGTGAATCCTTCCGGGGCCCCTTCATACGCCCCTAGGGTAAAAAAGTGCTTCTGAGGGCTTGTTCACGTTCCGAGCGCCTCCCGGAATTCCACAAACTGTAAGATGTCTTTCCTGGATATAATCCCGACCAGCTCGTCGTTTTCCAGGACCGGAAGCCGTCCCCTGCCCGCATCGATCATCTGCATGAGCACATCATAGGCATCGGTGTCTGGACTTACGGTGCCAAGCTCCTCGCGCGGCGTCATAATGTCAGAAACGCGCGTGAACTCCCACTTATCACGTTCCACCGACTTCACCTGGTTGATCTCCACGAGGCCGACAAACTCACCCCTCCTCATCACCGGAAAACAGGAGAAACGGTTTTTGAAAAAGTATTCGTTGACAAGGTTCCGCAAGCTGACGTCAGGATGTACCGTGGATGGGTTGGTGGTCATGATCTTCTGCACTGGAATGCCTGAAAGCCCCTCCCTCATGGCAACCATGTAATAACCGCTTTTTGCCGACTGCAGGAGGAACATCCCCACAAATATCCATACCACACCAACGATGAGCCCTCCGCCAAAAATGACCAGAACCCCCGTGAACATCAGCACAAAGGCGAATATCTGCCCCATACTGCTGACAATCCGGGTGGATTTGCGCAGGTTCCCTGAATAATGCCAAAGGGCGGCCCGAAGCATCCGTCCACCATCAAGTGGAAATCCGGGTACCAGGTTGAACAGCACTAGCAGGATATTGACATAGCCCACATACCACAGCACACCGTGCAGCCCCTCTCTGAGCACTGGCTCAAGGATGAATGACAGCCCAAGGAAAATGCCCCCCAAAAGTAAACTGCATAAAGGGCCGGCTCCCGCTATAACAAACTCGTCACTGGCACGCTCCGGCTCTTTTTTCATTCTTGCCAAGCCACCGAAGATGAACAGGATGATCTCGGAAATTTCCACGTTTCTTTTTCTCGCGGCAAGGGCATGCGCGAACTCATGCAGAAGTATGGATACAAAGAATAGCAATGCGCCCAGTACGCTTAGAATCCACGCCTCCAGGGCCGGCATCCCCTCATAGTTCTGGGGGAAGAAGTATCTGGCCAGCATAAACACCACAAGAACGAACATAATGAACCAGCTGTAATCAAGGCCGATCCTTATGCCTTTGTAGGCGCCTAGTGTCAATCCCTGACGTTGCATTGCTCATTCCTCCGGATTTGTTCCTGATAACCGGGATCAGTCTGACCGGTTTCCGGTGTAATATCCGTACACCAACCGTCATGATCCCTTCGTTTCATATTACACAAGTGCATACCTTTTATCCAGTAAGAAACGTTTGTCCTGTCAGTCAGCTTCAATGCATTGGTTGGGTCCATTTTTTATTGTACCTTTTGACACATTTACGTGCATGAATTACAACGGTACTTCCAGGTTTTCCGGGAACCATACAATCATGTTTATCAGGGTTATTACGCTATCGCTTTTCCTGATTGCTGCGGCATTTCCGGCTTCATGCCTGTTACAAGCCCAGACAGTCGCCACGCCAGGCCAGACAGCCCTTGGCGGAGGTACGGCCTTTAGTACGGGGCTGTCCGCACACTTCAACAATCCGGCGAACCTGATGACCCGCCAGGATCAGCGAAGACATCAGGTGGCTGCCGGGGCAGGCGGCTTTTACTACAGCACAGGTGCGGCCCTGCGAAACCCTTTTGCACTTTATGACGAATTGCTGCCGTACTTCATCCCCGAAGATCTTGAATCGGTTGCCGAGCTTGATCCTGCCGACCGTGAACGTATGTTCTTTGGATCCGATCGCTTTCACCAGACACAGGCGTACGAAATAATCCCGGTTGGATATACCTGGACCGGCAAAAACAGTGCCTATTCACTGGCCTTTCGGTCACGCGGGATCAGTTCCTTTGAGATGAACCGCAACTGGTATGAAAATGCACTTGAGGGAGAGGATACCGAGGCCACTTTTCTGCGTTACATGAATGATAACTATCAGGTTTATCATGAAATCTCCGTAGCATTTGCCCGGGAAGTGACCATGGTGAACCAGTGGCATTCCGGGCTGAATACACTCTACATAGGCCTGGCACCCAAGTTGCTCTTGGGTGGAATGTACTCTCAGATACGGTACCGTTCCGAATACCGGCCTGATGGTGACATCTGGCTTAACACCGAATCCATGGAAGTTCAGGCAGCCGGGAACATGAACGCATATCTGGAAGACCTGCTGTTCTCAAACGATCCTGCGCAGGCATCCAGAAATCACCTTGGCTCCTCTTCAAACATGAACACAAGCGGTTATGGCATCGGCCTCGATGCCGGTCTCACCTACATAATCCCGCTTGGAGATGACACTTCTCTGTCTCCACACAGTTCAGAACCGCTCAGAAAGTCCCTGAGGTTCAGCATTGCGCTTACTGACCTTGGAGCCATCCGGTATGGAAGAAACCCTGGTGAATGGCAGACCAGGACAGTAACCCGCCCCCAATCCCAGATCAGTGAGAATTCGGCCCGCTTCGATGGCAAGCCTGGTGAATTCCTTCAATATCTGCATGAAAACAGTCAGGAAAGCACTGTCCTTGATAATCTCGACCGAACCGGTGACTCACCGTTCACCATCCAGCTGCCAACCGAGCTGCATACCGGAGCAGCACTGCAATACCGCTGGTTTGCATCCATGATCGACCTTAACTACCGGTTCAATTCGCCTGATTTTCGCACTGACGGCTGGCGGTTGTCCCTTGCTTCCGAAGTCCGTTTGCTGGACATCATTCCCTTAACTGGAAGTGTCCAGCTGAATCCTGGGGGGTATGCGGCAATTGGTGCAGGTGCCGGACTGGATCTTGGCTACTTGCGCGTTTCGGGTGCACTGCGATTGTTCCGCAGTGACGAGGAATCACCCCAATGGCAAATCAACAGCATTTCGGGACTTGCCATGCAAGTCCGTTTTTAATCCTGGAGATGCTCAGACTCTGACTCATTGTCAGTCCGGGGATTGTTTACAGGGGTCTGTGCGAGGATCATAGCTCTATTTGCTGACAATGTGGCGCTGCTACTGCCGATTTGTACCTGTTAACATTCTCGGTTTAATTGTTGTCGCACTACATTGAAAACACAATGAGTTTCCTTAAATAACCCCTTGAAATGATGCCGGGAACTCAGTGTCCAGCTGACAAGCAGAATGTTGAAACAACAATTTGTGTTACTTAAAACTCAATTGGCATCTGATTGTAATGTGGAATACTTTACAACGATCAGATGCGGATGAAAAATCATAATCCAGAAGCAGAACCTACATGTCATTATTCAGTGATCTGAAAACACTCAAAAAGAAATTGTCAGAAGACGAGTTTGATGATTTCGAACAGGCCATCCCTCTTTTGTCGGAGGAAGAAGAAAAAAGGATGACCGAGTCCGACATCCCCGATCAACTTCCAATTCTTCCGCTGAAAAATACTGTTTTGTATCCGGGTGTGGTCATACCCATTACCGTCGGTCGCGACCGTTCTCTCGAGCTGGTGAAAAAAGCTTACGAAACCGATAAGACCATCGGAATCGTTACACAGAAGAAGCAGGATCAGGAAGACCCGGCCCCGAACGACCTCTATCATGTAGGTACAGTGGCACAGATCCTTAAGCTTATCAAAATGCCGGACGGCAGCAAAAGCATCGTCATCCAGGGCAAGAGTGTATTTGAAATTGATGAGTTTACGCAGCACGACCCCTATTACACAGCAAGTGTCAAGCCATTCGTCTACAACCAGGATGTCTCTGGCGTTGAACTGGATGCCGCATTGCGTTCCATTAAGGAGACAGCCATTCAAATTGTCAACCTCTCTCCGAATATCCCCTCGGAAGCCGGTATAGCCATAAACAATATCAACAGCCCAACCTTCCTTTTGAACTTCATCAGCTCAAACCTGAACATCAGTCTCGATGAAAAACAGGCGCTGCTGGAAATCAGGACTTTCTCTGAAAAAATGGAGAAAGTGATGAACTACCTGAAGAAGGAAATGCAGGTACTGAACCTGAGCGAAGAAATCCGCTCCAAGGTAAAAACCGACATTGACAAGCAGCAGAAAGACTTTTATCTCCGCCAGCAGCTCAAAGCGATTCAGGAGGAACTGGGTGAGGACAGTGAACTTGAAGATGTCAACAAACTAAGAGCCAAAGCCAAAGAAAAGTCCTTCCCAGAGCATGTGATGAAAGTTTTGGAAAAGGAACTGGACCGGCTGGAACGCACACCGGCAAACGCGCCCAACCACGGTGTTATTTATAATTACGTCGAGTGGCTGGTCGATCTTCCCTGGAACCACTATTCCAAAGACAAGCTTGATCTGAAACGGGCCAGGAAAATCCTCGATGAAGATCATTACGGACTTGAAAAAGTCAAAAAACGTATCGTTGAGTATTTGTCTGTCCTTAAGCTCAAAAAGGATATGAAGGCACCCATATTGTGCTTTTACGGGCCGCCAGGTGTTGGGAAGACATCCCTTGGCCGCTCCATTGCCCGTGCCATGGACCGGGAATTCCAGCGTTTCAGTGTGGGTGGGCTTCAAGACGAAGCGGAAATTCGTGGTCACCGTCGTACCTATATAGGCGCCCTTCCGGGACGTATCATCCAAAGCATCAAAAAAGCCGGAACAAGCAACCCGCTTATGATGCTTGATGAAATCGACAAGGTTGGAATGAATTTCCGCGGCGATCCCACCTCCGCCCTGCTGGAAGTGCTTGACCCGGAACAGAACAATTCTTTCTACGACAATTACCTGGAAGTGGAATACGACCTTTCAAAGGTCCTTTTCATCGCTACAGCCAACAACACCGATACCATCCCACCAGCCCTCCGAGACCGCATGGAGATGATCTATCTGAGTGGGTACACGCTTGAAGAAAAACTTCAAATTGCCAAGAAATATCTTGTCCCCAAGCAGATCAATGAAAACGGCCTGGAAAAATCACAACTCCGTATTTCCGACAAAGCCATTGAAAAAGTGATTGATGGGTATACCCGCGAGTCAGGTGTCAGGAACCTGGAAAGGGAGATTGGTTCCCTTGCCCGCGCCGTTGCCAGCAAAGTTGCATCCGATGACATTAAAAAAGCGTCTATCGGGATCAATGCTATCGAAAAATACCTCGGAAGAAGAAAGTTTTTCTCCGATGTAGCAGAGCGCACCACAGTACCCGGTGTTTCAACCGGTCTGGCGTGGACACCCTATGGTGGCGATATCCTGTTCATTGAAGCCAGCGTCTCCAGGGGAAGCGGCAAACTCAACATCACCGGACAACTTGGTGATGTGATGAAAGAGTCGGCCATGCTTGCCCTCAGCTACCTGAAATCACGATCAGAAGATCTTGGAATTCCCGATGCTGCTTTCAACGAATGGGATTTGCATATCCACGTGCCAGCAGGATCGGTTCCAAAAGACGGACCATCAGCGGGTCTCTCACTGCTTGCCGCCATCTCCTCAATATTTACTCAGAGGAAAGTCAAGAGCACTGTTGCCATGACCGGCGAAATTACGCTGAGAGGCTCCGTGCTTCCCGTAGGCGGGATAAAGGAAAAAACCCTGGCTGCCAGACGGGCAGGAATCACAACCGTTATACTTCCCTCTCGCAACGAAAAAGATGTTGATGAGATCGAACAAGATGTCATTCGCGGAATTGAGTTCCTTTACCTGGACCGTATGGAACCACTGCTTGAACTTATTCTTGAAAAGGAAGCCGTAATGGATCCTATCGAGAAGTTTTCAAGCAAGCGAAGCCAAAAAGAGAAAGAAAGGGCTGAAGGCAGGGCAGCAGAACCCATTTCCGCCAACTGACTTGAACATTCTTGTCTTATTAACTTTCTGCAATTGCATGACTCTCCTCTCTGACTTCAACTTGGAATCCCATAGCATGCCTGGATGAATGGTCTGATAATCAAAGCTACAGGAAGCTGGTACCAGGTGATGTTGGATGATGGGTCTTCCGTATCCTGCAGATTGCCTGGCAGATTCCGCCTTGATGATGAAGAAATAGTCAACCCGGTTGCTGTTGGTGACAACGTAGAAGTTGCCTTGCAAAAAGACGGCACCGGGATAATTGAGCGTATCGGCGATAGAAAAAACAGGCTCGTCAGAAAAGCAACACACGGTCGACGCGGAGTTCAGTTGATTGCCACCAATGTAGACCAGGTACTCATAGTACAGTCACTGCGCGATCCGGCAGTCAAACCCGGTTTCATCGACCGCGTACTGGTAACCTGCGAAGCCTACGAGATCCCGGCCCTTATCATCATCAACAAAATAGATCTACAAAAGAAGGCAAAGGATGCCGAGATGCTTGACCAGCTTGACAGGCTTTATACGGATTTGGGATATGGATTTCTTCCAACCAGTATCCACGATCAGAAATCCACAGAATTGCTTAAATCCCGAGCAGCAGGCAAGATATCGGTCCTGACAGGTCACTCCGGCACGGGCAAATCAAGCCTTCTGAATGCCATGGCGCCGGATTTGAAGCTTAAAACTGGTGAAATCAGTCGTTCTTCCAGCAAAGGAAAACACACCACCACCTATGCCCAGCTCCTCTCCCTTGGTGACCATACGTTTATTGTCGACACGCCCGGTATCAGGGAATTTGGCCTTGTGGACGTTGAGCCCTACGAAATATCCCTGTACTTCCCGGAAATGAGACCTCACAGGGAATCCTGCCGGTTCTACAATTGCACACATCGCCATGAGCCATCATGCGCCGTAAGAAAAGCATTGGATGACAAACTTATTTCGGAATCAAGGTACAAGAGTTATGTCAATATTCTGGAAAGCATCGAGTCCGGGTTGGATAAGGCGTTGTAATTTTAGTTTTTAGGTGTTGCTTTTTGCTCAAAATGCATTACATTTGTATGATTTTCATCTTACAGACTATGCCAATAAAAGCAACCCCTAACTAAGGAGCAGCCATGTTAACATCTTGTGCCCGCATCTTACAGATATGCCTTATAGCTTTTTCCCTCACTCTGTTTGTCTTTACCCCTTCAAATAAAGCATATGGTCAGCTTGGTGACCTCGGCGAACTGCTGGAAGGTGGCCGGGAAGACGCCCAGCTGCTCTTCACAGAATACCTCAAGCCTTTTGCCAGCGGTTTCGGGGCCGGCGTCAATGCAGGTTGGGTCGATCGTGCCCGCTCTCATCGGGTTCTTGGATTCCATGTGAAAATAAATTTTTCCGCTGCCGTAGTACCAGATGTTGACCGCAGTTTCATGGTGGAAGAAATCGGACTTGGTACCCTTGAAGTGATCCAGGGTGGGCCCGAGACGCCAACTTTCAGTGGCAGCTCCAGCGGAAATGCACAACTTGGATACAGTCAGCACGGTTTGACACTAGCCGACTTCAGCATGCCACCCGGTACCGGATTCCGATACATCATGACGCCCATGGTTCAGGCGGGCCTTGGTCTGCCCAAGAACACCGACATTATGGTCAGGTTCGTACCACCTCTCTCTTTTCTTGATTACGGAGAGATGTATTTATATGGACTGGGAATCAAGCACGAACTCAACCAGTGGGTTCCTGGCGGGGACCTTTTCCCAGTCACATTTTCCCTTATGGCTGGCTACACCTCCTTTGGAACTAGCGCCGGCCTGAATGCTCGTCCGACCGATTTCAATGCCCAGAACGACCGGGATCCTCAAAACCTTGGCGGAGCCGGATCGAGTACTTGGGACAGTCAGGAAATCATCTTCAATACAGATGCCTGGACAGTCAACCTGCTCGTAGGGAAATCACTGCCCGTTTTTTCAGTTTACGGCGGTCTCGGAGTGGAAGGCTCAAAAACCAAAGTGAGTGTGGAAGGTGACTTCCCTTACTACCTGCCCGTTTTTTCTGATGGGGAAATGAGAAGGGAACTGAACAGTTTCACAGACCCGCTCGATCTCTCCTTTGACGGAGCAAACAGATTCCGTGCCATGGCCGGGCTGCGGGTCAGCCTTCCGCTGTTTACCTTCAGCCTTGATTATACCCATGCTGACTACGCAATTGTGACGGCGGGACTTGGAGTAAGCCTGCGCTAAGAAGCAATTTCTGCCGGTCATCATGAGGAAATCAATGCGCATCAAGCCAATTCCCTGACAGGCCAGTATCCACTTTTAGTGGTACCTTGAGGTCCATGGCCTGCTCCATGACGGTTCGTACAAGGTCCGGGACCACAGACAGTTCCTTATCCGGCACTTCGAAGACCAGTTCATCATGAACCTGCATCAGCATCCGGGCACGTAAAGATCTCGAGGTCAGCTCCCTGTCTATCCCGATCATCGCAATTTTTATCAGATCAGCAGCCGTTCCCTGAATGGGCATGTTGACAGCAGTCCGTTCCGCAAAGCCCCGGATATTTGGATTGGCAGAGTGGATATCCGGTATGTAGCGCCTGCGTCCTGAGAGTGTCTCCACATAACCCTTGTCACGAGCGAACTCGATTGTCTCTACAATGAACTTCCGGATGGCTGGAAACCGGTCAAAATAAGCCTCAATGATGCTTTTTCCTTCGTTATTGGAAACACCAAGACGTTGTGCCAAGCCGAAAGCACTCACACCGTAGGGTATGCCAAAATTGACCTCCTTTGCTTTGCGGCGCTGATCCCGATCCACTTCATCAATAGTGCGGAGACCAAAGATTTCGGCTGCTGTGCGAGCGTGGATGTCCTCGTTGTTCCGGAATGCGGAGATCATGGCCTCATCTCCGGACATTGACGCTATGATCCTCAGTTCAATCTGCGAATAGTCAGCGGCAAGCAGTCGGAACCCTTGCTCGGCGACAAAGGCCTTTCGGATCCCCCTGCCACGCTCGGTACGGACTGGAATATTCTGCAGGTTGGGATTGGTGGACGACAGTCGGCCGGTAGCTGTCACATGCTGGTTGAATGTACTGTGAATTCTTCCGGTTTTTTCATTCACAAGGCGCGGAAGGGCATCCACGTAAGTAGATTTCAGCTTGCTAAGCCCACGGTACTCAAGAACTCTTTCCGCAATCTCGTACTGTGGAGCAAGCTGTGAAAGTACCTGCTCCGATGTAGAATACCTGCCTGTTGCCGTCTTTTTCTTAGTGGGGATCTTCATTTTTTCGAACAGGATGACCCCAAGCTGCTGAGTGGAGTTGATATTGAACTCCTCACCGGTGAGATCGAATACCTGAGACCGAGCCTGTTCTATGTCGCGGTCCAGCTCCTCAGAAAATGACGATAGCAGGTCAAGATCGACCTTGATCCCGGCCGCTTCCATATCGCCCAGGATACGGGCCAGTGGAAATTCAATGTCGCTGCCCAATGCTGCCAACCCCTGCTCCCGCATTTTTTTATCCAGCACCTGATACAGTCGCAAGGTCACATCGGCATCCTCACAGGCATACCGGGATACGAGTTCCTCAGGCACATCCTTCATCGATTTTTGATCCTTTCCCTTCTCTCCGATCAGGGATTCTATCGGGACAGGGTCGTAATTCAGATATCCTCTGGATAGTGAGTCCATATCCATTTTTTGCCCGGTGTCAAGAAGATATGCTGCAAGCATGGTATCGAATACAGGCCCTTTTGTCTGAATTCCGTGTCGGGCAAGGACCCTGTAATCGTACTTGAAATGGTGAGCTACTTTCAGATGCTTTTCGTCCAGAAAAAGCGGTCCTAATAATTCTTTCAATTCTTCAGATCCAAACACTGTGGCCACAACGTACCATGCCTCGCCTTCCTTCGCTGAGAATGATATTCCCAGCAGCTCTGCATCTTCTGGATCTGTTGAGGTTGTTTCCGTGTCAAAACTCCATATACCGGAATTGCTAAGCACTTTCACACATTCCTTCAGCTTCTCAATTTCTGTCACTGTTTGGTATGCAACCCTATCGGCATCCAGCGTTTCATAGGCTGGTAAAGAATCCGCTTGTTGCTGAGACAACGAATCGGAATCGACATCCGAGTCAGTGTCAGGCTTGATATCGCTGATATTTGCTTCTGTTCCGCGCGACGCACCCCCTGTGGTTGCCGCTCCAGACTGCGTTCTGGCATTCTGTTCCCCTGCCTGTACAGGGTGCATGTCAAAAAGAGATGCTTGTCCAGATTCCGGAAGCCTTTCCCTGACCGATTTCAGCAGCCCCCCCTCAGCTGATTCTATCTTTCGGGTCAGGCTGCGGAACTGCATGCGCTTGAAGTATGAAATCAACCTTGCGGCCTCCACACCGTGCCACCGGAGCTCTTGCCAGTCGATTGTGTCGGGAACATCCGTGTTGATGATGATCATTTCCCTGGATTTCAGGGCCTGTTCACTGTGCTGGGTCAGACCCTCCCTCGCTCGTTTGTTCTTCATGGAAGGTGCCGCCTCAATGGCCTTTTCCAGTGTGCCATGTTCCTGTATGATCTTGGCAGCTCCTTTCTTTCCAATTCCGGGAACACCAGGAATATTGTCCGATGTGTCACCAATCAGAGCCAGAACATCTGTAACGGCCTCAGGATCCACACCGAAATAGTCATTTACCCCCTTGCGGTCAATCAGTTCAAATCCATCCCCCCTGTTGAGCGGCTTGAACATAAAGATATTGTCACCAACCAGCTGCATGAAATCCTTGTCAGGCGTGACCATCAACACTGTCACTCTCTCCTTCCTGGCACGGCTTGCCAGGGTGCCAATAAGATCATCAGCTTCAAAACCGTCTTTTTCCAGGTTTTGAAACCCGAACAGTTCTACCATTTCTTTGATAAGCGGGATGGAAATCCTGAGGTCTTCTGGCTGCGGGGGGCGATTTGCTTTGTAATTTTCATCCATTTCGTGGCGGAATGTGGGAGCATGCGTATCCCATACCACGGCAAGATGCGTAGGTTTCTCCTTTTCCATTAGATTCACCAGGGCATTGGCAAAACCATAAATTGCACCGGTTGGTATCCCTTCCGAGTTGCGGAGATTGCTGTTGATCATGGCAAAATAGGAGCGGTATGCCAGTGCGGTACCGTCAATCAGGAAAAGTTTTTCAGACATAAAATCTCATTTTCTGCATTACGTATGATCAGGTGTCCCTGGAAAAGAAAACTGCTGTGTGCTGGATATATCAAAATATGCCAAATTAGATACAACTTTTCTCATTATTATACGAATACCATTATCATAAACGGAGCCACCGGCGTCATCCAAGTTGATATAGTGATCTGTTTTGCAGCTATTATAATATTGGCAAAAACATGGGTTTAAAGAACGAAACTCGTCAGGCATTCAGGAATACGAAAAACTTCTATCGCGAGTACACCAGGGATATGACCCCTGAACGTATCGGAAAGGAGTTTCAGGATGATTCCAGGCGGCTTATGGAACTCTATTACGATGCTGTGGGCGTTCGGCCGGAAGAAAAGGAAAATAAAAAGCCACCGGTTCGGCTTTTCAAGCTGCTCTCATCCCTTCTGTTGCGCCTCACCCCTGCCAGAAGACTTGCATTGGGGTTTTCATTTGCCGGATTTGTGATCTATTTATTAGGCAGCGGGCCGTTGGCTACCATCATGCTGCCTCTTGGCATTGTTGTTCTTGTACTGCTTCTGCTGCTTGAACTACTGGAAAAGTCAGATGTGATGAAAGAGATTGACCTTGCAAGGGACATTCAGATCAGCCTGCTGCCAGGGTCAATAATCAGGCACGGCAGTATGGAGTTTGCCTCATTCGCCAGCACCGCCAGCGAAGTTGGCGGTGATTATGTCGATGTCGTGGATACGGAAGAAGGTACCTATTACGTGATAGCCGATGTTTCTGGAAAGGGGTTATCGGCGGCACTGTACATGGTACGGTTGCAGGCTCTGGTACATCTCATAATTGAAAAACTCAAACCTGACCCCAAAGAGCTTTTCCTCCACCTTAATGACTACATAAAATCCGGGAAAAAGGACAAAACGTTTGTCACAGCCTGTGCAGCTTTCTTTCCCGCCGACGGCTCCCCTGTGACGTTGTGCCGGGCCGGACATAATCCTCCGCTTCTGTATCACGCCTCAAGGGATGCAGTGAGTGAACTTCGATCATCCGGGCTGGGACTTGGAATCACCAGTACAAAGCTGTTTGGAGAACATCTCAAACAGCTTTCCATCAACATGCAGCCGGGTGATAACCTCCTTTTTTATACTGATGGACTGACCGAAGCCCGCAACCCTCATATGGAGCAGTACGATGAGCACCGGCTTCGTGATTTGTTTGAGTTGTACGGCTCCCTGCACGCCACAACCATCTTGAAAAAAATCCAGATTGCTGTGGAAGAGTTTATAGAGGGTGAGAAATTGATGGATGATATCACGTTTACTTGTGTGCATATGCACCCAAACGTGTCCCAAACTCTCTTGAAAAAAGGCCAATCAGCTGACAAACGCCAACCAGCCGCCCAAATTGCTGCCATACCCAAAAAAAAAGACCCTGCCAGCAGCTGACAGGGTCTTCAGAAAAACCCGTGCATTTCCTGCGGACAGCAGGTCAGTTGCAGTTCAGCTCATGCTGAATTTCATGCTCTGCAGGTGAGCGGAAGTCACCAACCATTGCATTTCGGAAAGCGCTGCAGGCGGCCTGTGTATTTTCCAGTCCTTTGTGAGCCAGACCGAGTTCGAAGTAAATTCTTGCCCTGTCAGCTCTTCCTCCTGTTTCCAGTTCGAGTGCACGCTCGGCACTGGCCCTAGCGTCGCTGTATCTTCGCTGGTTGTTATATACTTCTGCGAAGCGATAGTGCAAGCTTGCGCTTTCGCCATACCCTGCGGCACGGTTCAAGAGATCGAGAGCACGATTGAAATACTCTTCCTCGATTTGCTCAGATGCCCGAAAAACCAGGTAGTCTCTCGCAGCACGCTGGCTTCTTTCAAGGTTTTCCTGATCACCGGCTTCCCTGGCAAGATCGATGGACGTATCAAAATTCTCAAGAGCCCTTTCAAGGTTGCCCATACGGCGATATACTAGTGCCATCTGGTAGTAGGCAGTGATATACGACGGATTTAGCTCAGTTGCTTTGCGATACTGTTCAAGCGCCGCCTCATTTTGCTCGTTTCTGAAAAACTGATTGCCAATGTTCAAATGCAGGGCAGGCAGGTTGCCGCGTGCCCGTCGCAAGGTGTTGTCATCTTCAAATTGTTCTGCGAGTCGGATGGTCTCATGAAACGCTTCTATCGCCTCTTCAAGGTTTCTTTCCCTCACCAGCTGGGCGGCATGCATGAAAGCCAGTCTGGGAATTTGGCCTACAGCGCGCTCACGGATGTCATTAGCTTCGGATCCAACCTCGTCGGCAATGACAATGGTTTCCTTGAACTTCTCAATAGCAGAAAGGAAGTCACCTTGTTCATTGAATAAAGCAAAACCTTCGTTGAATTTGGTGATGGCATCTTCCCGTGATTGTGCCAGTGCACCCTCACTGAAACAAAGGGTTATCAGCAGGGCTGTCATAACCACTGAGGCTCTTTTTACAACGTTCATAGTAATCAATTGAATTTTTGTTTTGGTGATCGACTGTAAAAACGTTACAAATCGTAAACTTCGTACCTGCGGGAGCTTAATTTAACATTTTATGTTTTCAATACCGCAAAAAAACTTGAATTAACTCATACCGGCAATCAACTAGAAATTGGGTCTTAGTTTATTGGTTTCATAGAAGTTGTAGATGATGGATGTGGCCTCATCCGGATCATCGGTGACGTGGAACAGTTCTAAATCTTTAACATCAATGGTCTTTTCCTCTACCATTCTGTTTTTTATCCAGTCAATTAGACCGCCCCAGTAATCCTTACCCATCATGATGATCGGAAACTGGTGTATTTTTTTTGTCTGGATCAGCGTCATTGCCTCGAAAAATTCGTCCAGAGTTCCAAACCCACCAGGCAATACCACAAAGCCTTGTGCGTATTTCACAAACATCACCTTCCTTGCAAAAAAGTAGTTGAAATGGATCCGGAAGTCCTTTCCAATATATGGGTTGGCTGTCGGTTCATTGGGGAGTGAGATGCAAAGTCCGACGGAGGTCCCACCAGCCAAATGGGCTCCTCGGTTTCCTGCTTCCATGATGCCCGGCCCCCCACCGGTGATGATACCGAATCCGGTTTCTGACATTTTTTTTGCAGTATCTACGGCAAGTTTGTAGTAGGGATGGTCCTCTTGCAGCCTGGCAGATCCAAAAAATGATACACAGGGACCAACATGGGACATTTTTTCATATCCATCCACAAACTCTCCCATAACCTTGAAGACGCCCCAGACATCCTTCTCAAATCGTGAGTCGTATCTGCTCTGTATTTGTTTTCTCTTTTTTTCCATAATCTTGTGACAATTTGCTGATTTATTATTATCGAAACGCAAGTTGCAGGGTCAACATTACCCCATTGCCTCCGACAAGACGAAACGGCATGGATGTATGTGGTGTGCTTTGCAGGTCCCAATTTGAATTCACTGGAGCAGGCCCCAGCTGAAAACGCGCACTGAGATCATCACTGACATCAAAATCCCTCATTTGCGCAAAAACATAAGCATCCACGATATTAAGTCCATATGCAAGTACCACACCGATAATGGTCAAATCCCGCCTGTTACGATAAACATTCCTGTTGTAACGCATTGACTCCGGGTTTTGGTTCGGATCGATGTGTGGCGGGGTTGGACCAAATCGCTGATCGCCGTCAGGGTTCTGGCTGTTGTAAAATGCGGCTCGGTAATCCCGGTAGTTCTGATCCATCAGTATGCTGTAATACGTCAGGCCCGCCAGCATCCCGTAAATAATCGGGACTTTCCATGCCTGACGGTTCACGACCTGCCCCCAACCCGGCAAAATCATTGACTTGCGCATTACCGTTGATGGCCTTGGTACCGTATCGGCTTGCAGGGCACCGTCATCCAAAAAAAAGCTTGATAATGCCATGGAATTATGGGAAGCGGAAGCGGCACTACCGGTTTGCCAATTGAGTTGAAAGGTTTGTTGAGAGCCCGGAACCAAGGATATTGCGAATATAGGGTGATTATTCGCATCCGCAAGATGGTAGGACATCCCCCTGTCTGCTCCTTTGAGTTCCGTACCCGTAGATGACAGGCTTCCGGATGCGGTGTGGAAAGCGCAGGTCCAAGCCGGAACCAGCATGAAAAGTGCTGACATGGAAAGCGAAAGGACAAAGGTGCTGATTTTGCCCGTTCCCTCACCCCTAATCAACAGAATCAAGCAGTGATATGATACGCTCCAGGTCGTCATCCGAGTAGTATTCCAGGCGGATCTCCCCACCCTTTATTTTCTTTTTTATCTGCACACGTGTGCTGTATTTGTCACGCAATCGACTGGAAAGTTCCATTAGATAAAGATCTTCCTGGTCCTTTTTTTGCAAAAGAGCACTTCGGGACTTTTTACGCTGGTCAAGTTTCCTGACGGCTTCTTCGATTTGACGCACCGACCAATCATCATCAATGGATTTTTTCAGAAGCTTGTCCTGAATTTTTGAATCCTCTATGGATATCAGGCTTCTTGCATGTCCAGTGGATATGGCTCCGGTTTTCAAAGCATGCTGTATGGGTGGCCGCAAATTAAGCAAACGAAGCATGTTGGTAATGGTGGAGCGGTTTTTCCCAAGTTTTCTAGCCACTTGATCTTGCGTATAACTGCACTCCTCGATCAACCGCTTGTAGCCCAATGCGATCTCAATGGGATTAAGCTGCTCACGCTGGACATTCTCGATAAGAGCAAATGCAATCAGTTCATCATCATCCACTTCCCTGACATAGGCTGGAATGGTTCCAATTCCCGCCATTTTTGTGGCTCGCAACCTCCTTTCACCACTTATAAGTTCGTACCTCTCGCTTCCAATGGCCCTGACGGTAACCGGCTGGATCAGACCATGCATCCGGATAGAATCAGAGAGCTCCTGAAGTTTAATTTCATCAAAGTCCTCACGGGGCTGGTAGGGATTGGGCCGGATATTTGAGACCGCCAGCTCCTTGATGACATTCACACGCTGAAGCACGCGTTCTCTGTCAATTGCCCCGTGTGTTTGTCCCTGTGTATCCTCTCCCTTGTCATCATACTCGGGGAAAAAAGCGCCAAGACCTCTGCCTAATACTTTTTTTGCCATAATAATTCATGATTTCCGGTTTGTTTCAGTGCCGGACTATTCCTATGCCTGTTTGCTTTTTTCTGTGAAAACGGAGCTTTTCCGGAAAAGCTTCTTGTTTCTGATCACTATTTCCCGGGCCAGGGCCAGATAGTTTCTGGAACCAACCGACACCGAGTCATACAGCAGTACGGGTTTCCCGAAACTAGGCGCTTCTGCGAGCCGGACATTTCTCGAAATAACGGTCTCAAAGACACGGTTGTCGAAGTAGCGCTTCACTTCATCTGCCACCTGATTTGATAGACGCGTTCTGGTGTCGTACATGGTTAGTACAACACCTTCTATATCCAATTCCGTGTTTAGATGCTGGCGAACAATTTTGATGGTGTTCAGAAGCTGCCCAAGACCTTCCAACGCGAAATATTCACACTGAACAGGTATAAGTACGGAGTCGGAAGCAGTGAGGGAGTTGATTGTCAGAAGGCCAAGCGACGGCGGGCAGTCAATGATAATGAAATCGTAGTCTTGCCTGATTTCTTCAATAGCATTTCTAAGGATTTTTTCCCGTTGAGGGCGATCGACCATTTCAATTTCCGCACCCACAAGATTTATATGCGACGGTATGATATCAAGAAAAGGAAGTTCGGATTTTTTTACTGCTTCTTTGGCACTATACCCCTCAACAAGCACCTGGTAAATGGAGTTGTCAATTACCTTGTATTCAAATCCGGTACCACTGGTGGAATTACTTTGCGGATCAATGTCGATCAGGAGTGTCGTGTGCTCAATTGCAGCCAGGCTTGCGGCCAGATTTATTGCCGTCGTGGTCTTGCCAACACCACCTTTCTGATTTGCTACAGATATAACTTTTCCCATATAAAGTATTGAATTGTAACCAGATAGAACACGATTTCTTCAGCTTCGCTTCGTTAGCTGAAAGACCTCTAAAGGTAAGAATATATTTGTAAAGGTAGCACTCCCAATCAAGGGAAATGTGGGAAAAAGCCGTATCCGGTTGAGTGGTTCGAACTGCGGTAAAACAAGAAATATCTCGTGGTAGTAGAAAGTTCAATAAGCAGTATCAGTTTCGGGCTCCCGTTAGCTGAAAGTCCCGGAATGCAGGTGAAAGAATGATGGACTGTGACTCTGGATGTGATGGTAATAATAGCTGCCGTTGAAGGGAGTCGGCTTCTGTGCCAGTAACAGCTTTGTTTTCTGCACCAACGGTGACAATGTTGCCATCTCCATTCCAGATACTAAAAAACTGACCATATAGACCCGGCGTTTGCAACGTTGAGGATGCGCTGGCACCTAAAGATGCCGTTACTGCTTCCTCCGCCTGACCACCATTCGTGGATTCTAGTGGCAAGAGATAGGCCGTGGAGATAAGGAGGCTGAAAATCACTATTGCAGCCGTTGCCAGTAATCCGGGATTCTTCCAACCGCTGACGAAAAACTGCTGCTGGGTGGAATAATCTTTTGCGTGATCTATCACAGCCTCGGAGATGTTCGGCGGTGGAGTGAGATCGGGCAGTTTCTTTATCCTCCTCCAGGTACTTTTCAAACTTTCTACTTCGATGAGCAGGTTCTGGTCATGCATCATGGCCTGCTCAACAAGTGTTATCTCGGAGGGATCCAGTTCGTCAAAAACGTATTTGACACATAGTTCATCTACGCTCGACATATTTTGCTTCTTTTCCATGTTCCTTATCAAACATTTTTCTCAGGTTAATCAGAGCATACCTCATCCTACCAAGTGCGGTATTGATAGACACATTGGTGAGTTCGGCAATCTCCTTAAATGACATTTCATAGTAATGACGCAGCATAACAACTTCCCGCTGCTCCTTGGGAAGTTTTGAAATGTGCTTCATGAGGCTGTCCTTGGCTTCGTCTTTTTCGATAACCTCCTGGGCATCGTCATGCGACTCGTCGGTAAGCCTGTCATAGAAGTCGTAGTCCGGGTCATCCTGTGCATTCACATCGACAAACCGCTTCTTCTTGCGAAGATAGTCGATGGTAGCATTGTGGGCGATACGCATGACCCATGCAATCCACTTACCCTGCTCATTATAGGTTTCATCCATCTTGGTGATGACCTTGGTGAATGTCTCCTGAAAGATATCATTCGCCGTTTCGGCATTTCCGACCATACTGTAGATATACGAATATATCTTGGACTGGTGGCGGTCCAGCAGCTGCCGGAATGCTTCCTGGTCATTGTTTCTGCGATAGCGCAGAACCAATTCATGGTCGTCTACCTGATGCAGGGAATTATGAGATTTATGCGACATCATATTGACCTTTAAACGCTGAGATTTTTATTGATATTGCCCCAAGGGCAAGTGTTCCGGAAAAGAACCGTAACAGTTATCTATAGGCCTCCATGTATTTCATTTGTGGTTCTTGGTCGCACTATCAGAAACAATAAAGGAAATAAAAACATTTCACAAATTGCCAGGATGCGACTGTCCTACTAATTCACTATACAAATCAACACCTTGTTACACCTAGTCGCACTCAAACTTTTTTAAGTGCTTCTGGACATTTATACGCGCGGATGAGGCGATGGTTCATCCCTGATCTCTGATCTCTGATCTCTGATCTCTGATCTCTGATCTCTGATCTCTGATCTCTGAT
>SLNO01000134.1 GCA_007132975.1 Balneolales bacterium | reverse complement strand
GCCTGCTGGATCATCTGGATGAGCAGATCGGCATGGAGCATGTCCTGGTCTATCTGACGTCGGATCACGGCGGCGCCTACATCCCCCATTACCTCCGGGACCTGGGCATCATCACCGGCAATCCCGATAACGAAACGCATATCGGCAGGGAGATGAACAACGCCTTGTCGGCCTACATGGAGGAGACTTATGGCGAGAACTTCATTCTCAACTACAGCAACCAGAATATCTATCTGGACCATGCCTACATGAGGAACAATGGCCTGGATCCGCGTGAAGTGCGCTCAGAGTTGAAGCGGTTTCTACTCACGCTGGATGTGGTTGGCGGTGCGCTGACCGCCGATGCCCTGAATAACTCCGAGTTCACGCAGGGGATCCGGGGGCGTGTCCAGAATATGTTCCATCAGAAGCGCTCGGGGGATGTGCTCGTCTGGCTGCAGCCGCAAACCCGCGCGAACACGGGAACCGGCGGTACGGGACACGGCACCCCGTGGGCGTACGATACGAAGGCGCCTTTGATCCTTTATGGATACAATGTACCAGCCGGACAGTCCACCGAGACCGTGTATGTCAGGGATATCGCATCCACAGTGGCCATATACCTGAATGCCCCGTTTCCCAGCGGCAACGTCGGTGAACCGCTGCAGCACCGGATGAATCGTGGCCGGTAGCAATCCGTTTTGGGATAAAAGCTGCAATCCATAACTGGCTGGCCGCTTCCTGATGATATGCCGTGTGTCCGCTTACTTATTGCTGTAGGCGTTTACAGCAGATTCCAGACTGTCGTGCGTGTCAAAAACCGTATTCAGGTGGGATATCATCAGCAGGCTTTTCAGGCGTTTGTCGGCATTGCACAGCTTGATATCTCCGCCGTTGGCCTTCATGGTCTTGTATCCGCCGATGATAATGCCAATTCCTGATGAGTTCATGAATTTCACCTTACCCAGATCGATGATGACATGCTTTTTGTCCTGGTCGATGAGTTTCTGAAGGTCATTGCGGAAGGTTTCGGCATCCGGTCCGCCCATGATCTTGCCCTTCATTTCGATCACAACGCAATTGTACTTCTCATTGATACTGTATTTCATGACTGGCCTCCCTGGGTCCATTGCTTATGTGTTTGCATATAAGCGGTATATAATTAAAAATTTAGACAAATGCATCCGATGAAACGAGGTCATACCGTGCCATGGCCATGACCGGACATCATCCCGGACTCAATATTGTTGTTAGAGGACGTCGATTTATTTAGGACATAAATACGGTTTGACACGGTTGCCCCACTTTTTTGGCTATGGCAGGTAAGGAATCAAAAAACTGCGGAAGCTGCAGATACCTGTAACACTATCCCATGTCAAATACCAGTGCTAACCAGGAGTCGTCAGGCAACAGGTCCCATTCGCTGAAAACTGTCTGCATCATTGGAGGCGGGGTGGCCGGCCTGGTCAGTGCCAAGGTGCTCAAGCGTGACGGTTTCAAGGTCACCGTCTACGAAAAAGAGTCGACCATAGGCGGAGTCTGGGCCAAAACGCGGGCATACCCGGGCCTTCGTTCCAACAACCCGAAAGAAGCTTATGCTTTTTCCGATTTCGATTATCCGGAATCGGCCGATGATTTTCCAACGGCCGGACAGATTCGAAGCTATCTGGAATCTTACGCAGAACATTTTGGGCTCATTCCGCACATTCGGCTGAACACTGAAGTGCTTTCCGTCTCCCGGTGTGAAACCGGGTCCCATGATGCGCATCCGGGATTCATGGTGAAGGTGTGTCCGGCCGGAAAGCCTGAAGAGTCCACTACCCGGGAGTTCAGCTACGTTGTCATCTGCAACGGGGTTTTTTCAGAGCCCAAAATCCCGGAGATCAAGGGCAGGGAGCATTTTGAATGGACAATACGCCACTCCAGCCAGATTACCGGCGAAGGCATCGTGAAAGGCAAAAGAGCGGTTGTCGTAGGCGCCGGGAAGTCGGCACTCGACTGTGCAACCTTTGCGGCGCAACAGGCCGGGTCCACCACGCTTTTATTCCGGAAACCACACTGGATGATTCCCCGGTATTTCGGGAAAAAAAGGGTCGATTATCTGTTGTTCAATCGTTTTTCCGAAAATATCTTTCCTGCATATCACAAGGCTTCAAAATCCGAAAGAGCAATACGGGTGGCGGTATCACCATTGTTGTGGCTTTGGCGGTCCGTAGTGAGCAAAATCGTTAAGCAGCAAAGTGATATGCCCGAGGAGATGGTGCCCGAAGTTCCCGTTACGAAAGGAATAGAGAATAACGGGATCGGAGATGAGTTTTATCAGGTCCTGAACGAGGGTCTGGCGGATATCAGGCGCACCGGTATCGCAGCTTTCAATGGTGGCAAGACGCTGCTTCTGGATACCGGCGAGCAGATCGAAGCCGATGTGGTCATTTTTGCTACTGGCTGGAATCAGAACATCTCATTTCTGGCACACGATCTGAAACAGGAAATCAGGAATAACGGCTGGTTTCAGCTTTACCGGCACATTTTGCCGCCGAAGGAGCGTCATTTGGGATTTGTCGGATATGCTTCCTCCGGAAATGCTCCACTCACTTCCGAGATTTCTGCCCACTGGCTTTCCCAGTACTTCAGGGGGGAGCTTGCATTGCCCGATGAACAGGAAATGAACGCGGAGATTGCGAGGGTCCGTCAGTGGTCAAAAAAGGTGTTTTCACATCGCAATGACGGATATTTTATCGGTGCCTATGTCAGCAGCTATCTCGACGAGCTGTTGACCGACATGGGATTGCAAACCCGCCGTGCAGAGAGTTTTTTCAAAGAGCATTTTTATCCGGCGTGGGCAATGCGATATCGCAAAGTGGAGGATGAGCGTAAAGATTTGCAAAAAACGATGAGCAGTAATCCTCAAATTGCCACAAAACAAGCGATTTTGAATCAATAGCAAGAATACTTATCGCTTATCGGCAAGCTTTGCCAGTAGCTCCTCCAGACGATCCCAGGTCTCCGTGAAGCCCTCTATCATCCCCATATCCACCAGTTTTTCGACTTCTTCCCTTGAGCCAACCTTTGAGGTGACGGTTATTTTGGTGTTGCTGCCTGCCTCTTCAAACAGTATTACCGTATCAAAGGCCGGCATGTTGGCATTGACGTTTCCATCTTTGTCAGAGAAAGCGTCGCTATAGACGATTTTCTCCGGTTCGATGATTTCCTTGTATTTGGCCAGGCCCCATGACTCGTCTCCATCGTTCGGACCTTTCATGCAGTAATGCCAGGTACCGCCGGGGCGAAAATCGATTTTGCAGTAGGCAAGCGGCCAGGTTCGCGGGCCCCACCAGTTCATCAGGTGCTCGCAGGTGGAATAGGTTTCGAAAACCAGCTCCCGGGGTGCGTTGAAGGTGCGGATGAAGATGATTTCATTGTCTTTGGTTTCTACAGTTTGATTGCCCATGTTCAGTTCTCCGTGGTTTTGAGTTGTTCCAGATAGTTTTTAAGTCTTTCCCAGACTTCGGTTTGTCCTTCCAGAGCCCCCATTTCAAGCATGGAATCCAGATCTGATTTTGTTGGATATTCCCATTGGCAGGTGATTGTTGTCTTTCCTGAATTTTCACTGAATTCCAGTGTGATCAGACTCGGAGACAGCTCTTTGCTGATGTCACCATTTTCATCAAGAAAGTGGTCTTTATAGACGATTTTTTCTGGTCGACGGATCTGTTTGTAGATTACCAGTCCACATGGTTCTTCATCCGGCATTTTAAAGCAGTAGTGCCAGCGTCCACCCTCACGGAAATCCATCTCGCACCTGGCCAGCGGCCAGGATTCTCCCCCATACCAGTTGACCAGATGTTTGCAATCCGTGTGTACTTCAAAGACCAGATCCCTGGGTGCGTCGAAGGTACGTGTGACGGTCATCACATTTTCTTTCTGTTCGGCGGTTTGGTCACTCATTTCTTCTCCTTTGTTTGCAGTTCAGCCAGGTAATCATCAAGGCGGTCGAAACTTGCCTCCCAGAACTTTCGGTATTGTTCTATCCACGCATCGACATCCCTGAGGGGTTCGGGATGGAGTCGGCAGGGGCGGTATTGCGCCTTTCTGCTTCGTTCAATGAGTTTCGCCCTTTCCAGCACTTTCAGATGCTTGGTGACTGCCGGCATGGTCATGTTGAACGGTTCAGCCAGATC
>SLNO01000021.1 GCA_007132975.1 Balneolales bacterium | reverse complement strand
GCGACCTGGAGATTTTCGCAGGAATGAACGTCAACATGACCGGCACGCTGGAGGAGCCGTTCCTCTCGGGTACCGTTCGATGGGAGCGGGGTACCATATTCCTGGATGACTTCGGCGAGCGTCAGGTGGAGGAGGTGGTCCTGGACGAGGAAATGGTGGACGAGCCGGAGGGCCCGGAGTTTTTCGACCGTTTGGCCATGGAGCTGGTCTTCAGTGTGGACCGCAACGCTTTTGTGCGGAACCGGCGCGACCCCGAGATATTCCTGGCGCCACGGGGTGAAATCGATATCGTCAAGGAAGCATTTGGCGAGCTGCAGCTTTTCGGTGACATGGGTGTGAGCTCGGGACACGTCACCGTCTTCAACAAACGGTTCCAGCTTGAGCGCGGCGATGTGACCTTCAGCGGCGACCCGATGGAGCCGGAGTTGAACATCCGGACCCTGTACCGCCCGCGCCAGCAACAGGAGGATATCAGCATATTCTACATGATCACCGGCACTTTGGATGATCCCCAGTTCGAGTTTGACAGCGAGCCGGAAATGGAGCTGCAGGACATCATCAGTTATACGCTCTTCGGGCGGCCGTTCCATGCCCTGGCGGGATGGGAGCAGACCATGTCGGGCCGCTCAGATGGCAGCATGGCTACCAACATTGCCGTGGACATCATGCTTGACCGCATCGAGAACCTGGCGGCAGACCGGCTTGGTATTGATGTGATCGAGATCGAAAACTCGCGACGAGGCGGCGGCACCAGCATCAAAGCCGGCAAATTCGTTTCCGACCGTCTGTTCATTGCCTTCCTCCAGGAGCTTGGTGGATCAGAGACGGCCCGCCAGGTGATCGTGGAATACATGCTGCAGCGCAATCTTGACCTGATCATAACTGCCGGCGATGACCGGCAAAGCGGGGTGGATGTGTTGTGGCGGTTTGACTACTGATTATTCCTTATTTTAGGTTGGTGCAAAACTAAAAGAAATGCGAAAAATTAACAGGCAGCAAAAGCGGGTACAGCAGGAATGTCAGAAAAGGAAAAAAAGAGGGCTGGGAACAGCAACAGTGGAAACAAGGCGGACCAATCACCGCTTCCGGGGGAGCTATCTCGCTACAGGAAAGAAATTGACCGGCTGGATGAGCAGCTGATCCGGACCCTGGCGGAACGCCACAAGGTGGTGCGGGAAGTTTTCTCCAACAAGATTTCGGAGAGCGCATTTATCCGCGATGCGGGCCGGGAAGAGACCCTGCTGCGAAAAGTGCGCGAAATGGCGCTAGATGCCGGTATCGATCCCTACTTCACCGAGCAGCTTTTCCGGGACATCATTTACCAGTCGGTGCGCTACCAGAGCCATTCGCTGCTTGACCACAGCAACAATAAGCTGGAAGTGCGCACCATCACCGTAGCCTATCAGGGAACGCGCGGCGCCTACAGCCATCAGGCGGCCATGCGGCACTTCTCCGAGCGCTACGACGATGTGCGCTGCATAGGGTTCAAGACCTTTGAACAGGCGGCCATGGCCATGGTGGAGGGGGAGACCGACGTGGCCATCCTCCCGATTGAGAACACCACGGCCGGATCTATAAATGACTCTTACGATCTGCTGGCGGATAAAGATCTGCATATCACAGGCGAAGAAGTTCTCAAGGTTAACCATTGTCTCATGGCGTGTGAGCCGACACCGTTGGAGGAGCTGCGGATGATCAGGTCGCATCCGCAGGCGTTGTCGCAGTGCAGCCGGTTCCTGGCCGGGCTGACGCACTGCGAGATCCTTCCGTACACCGACACGGCCATGGCGGCGCAGAAAGTGATGGAGGAGGGGGATCCCGCGCAGGCGGCCATTGCCAGCTCGTATGCGGCGGAGCTGTACGATCTGCATATCCTGGCCAAGGACCTGGCCAACCAGCCGGGCAACTATACACGTTTTGTGATCGTCTCGCCGGAACCCATGATGTGCGACCCGCGCATCCCGGCCAAGACATCGCTGATGCTGGCGACGGTGCACGAGAAAGGAGCGCTGCTGCAGTGCCTGAAAGTGCTGGACCGCCACGGGATCAACATGACGAAGCTGGAATCGCGTCCGCGTATCGGCAAACCATGGCAATATCTGTTCTACGTGGATATCGAGGGCAACCGGGACGAACCCAATGTGAAAAAGGCGTTGAAGGAGATCGAAAACAAAGCGGCCCATTTCAAGGTTCTTGGCTGCTATCCGGCTCAGGAGGAGTGACCGGACATTGTATCCTTTTTTGCGAATGCTTATATTATGGTTCTGATAACATTACGTAGTTTTGTTATCGCTGACTCGGGGCGTGGCGCAGTCCGGTAGCGCACTTGCATGGGGTGCAAGGGGTCGCAAGTTCAAATCTTGTCGCCCCGACGAGTCTTAAAACCCTGTATCACAGCTATTTTGTGGTGCAGGGTTTTTTTTGTGGAATTGAGAGTGGAAACTATTTACACAATGGAGACTGAAATAGTATATTTAGTTTCTATCAAGTGAAAAAACTGATGGAGATCAAGTGAATAACATTTCCAACCCCAACTCAAATATTTTTGTTATGCGTATCAATAAATCAGCTAAGATATTCTCATCCATGGCGGCAATTTGCCTGCTTGCACTTACCATGAATACAGTTTCGGCGCAGACCACCCATCATATGAACCCTGTTTCCTGGGGGATCAACTCCGGAATCACCATCTCTGATCTTTGGGGTGATGATGTAGGAGGCACAACCGTCCGGGCCGGTTATACAGGTGGCTTGTTCCTCAACTACAGGGTCAATCAGCATTTTTCCATTCAGCCGGAAGCCAACTTCACCATGAAGTACAGCCAGGCTGACAGGGGAGTGCTCGGAGAAGGCATGAAGACGGACTACGATCTCGGATATCTCGAAATTCCGGTATTGTTCAAAGCCCATCTTCCAAATACCAGTGCCGTAACACCTAATATTTATGCGGGACCTGCGCTCGCTTTCAAACTCTACGGAGAAGCTGATGGCCAGGATCTGAAGAGCAGGCACAACAGTGTCGATTTCGCCCTCGCATTCGGAGGGGGCATTGATGTATTCCGGACACTGCATCTGGATTTTAGGTACACACTTGGACTGGTGGATGTATTTGATGTTCCGACGGATCCGGAAGCCAGGAACGGCACTTTCAGCATTGCACTTGGATACGGATTTTAAACCTGAATCAATCCAAAACCCGTAGTATGCCGGGCTTCCCTTGCCGGCATACTACCATAACCGCAATGGCCATGCCGTGGAAGGTATGGCCATTATTATTATCTTGCGCTTATATCACAAACAGATACCACCATTGCAGTCAACATATCGGGTTAGTGACACAAAACATGCAACGAAACGAAGAAAACCTGCCTGAAGAGCTTCTGGAAGTGGCTCGGGAGCTTTTTTACAAATATGGCCCGGGGGGCGTCACCATGGATGACATTGCCAGTGAAATGGGAATGTCCAAGAAGACGCTTTACAAATATTACGACGGCAAGGAAGACCTGCTTTTCCAGATTTTCAAGCAGGGCATCAACAAGAGAATGGAAAACTATGCCGTGCTGATAAACGAGGCACCCAATATCATGGATGGATTGGTCAGCGTCATGGTGGAAATTCTTTCGGACCTTGAGAAGACGTTCACTTTCCAGCTGGAAAACCTTCGAAAAAAATACAGAAAAATTGCCGATGAAATCAGAAAAGACCAGATGGAGCGCGTCACGCAAGGTTTCATTACACTGCTTGATAATGGCAAAGAACAGGATATCATTCAGAAGAATATCAATTCTGACATCGTGTCAAAACTGTTCATCCATCAACTTACCCAGGTCAACAACTACGATCTGTTTCCAAGCAGTCAATACTCCAGGGCCGAGCTGTTTGAACATATCATGCTCAAATTTTTAAGGGGCATAGCTACACCAAAAGGACAGGTTCTTCTGGATCAGGCCATAACCAGGCATAAGGGGGAGTACTTCAGAAACTGAGTTGCTGGTCTGGAATAGCAATCAAGGGCTGACAGGTTGTTATGGTTCTGTCTACATAGGACGATCTGAAGGTTTCAAGAGAGGTCCGGATTGCGGTTTTACATGATTTAAAAACCATGAAGCTTTATGAAACCATGCAAAACCTCATTAAAGAGGCAATATCGGCTGGATGGGTCAGTTAAGGGGGCACGAATTGATAACCAGACAACAGCAAACTGACATAATGAGGTATCGTATGAAATTACAGTCCATCGCAACAGCAATGCTCGCAGCCGTATTCGCTCTTTTTGCCATTCCGGCTCAGGCTCAGTTTGAGATGCCCCAGGAAGCCCCTCCACAAATTGAAGTATCCGATTCGGAGTTGGAGCTTTTTATTGATGCATCCATGAATGCCCAGAGCGTGCAGGCGCAATCACAGCAGGAAATGATTGCCATTGTTGACGAAGAGGGTATTGAGGTCAATACATATAATGAAATCATCCAGGCGCAGCAGATGGGTCAGTCCCTTGAGGATCTGGATATTTCAGCGAGCGACATTGAAAGCTTTGAAAGCGCCTATGAGCAGATCCAGGAGGTGGAGGTCCGAATGGAACGCGACCTTGCCCAGGCCATTGAAGAAGAGGGAATGGAGATGGAGCGTTTCCAGGAAATCAATATGGCAATCCAGCAGGACCCGGAACTGCAGCAGCGTGTTCAGCAGATGATCCAGGAGGTTCAGATGCAGCAGGCACCGCAGCAGCCTGAAGGGTACTGATCAGGCGTATTTAATGGAAAGTCCGTCTGACCTGTATTAAAAGGATCAACAGAACGGATTATTGAATTCATGGCAGGCCTGTCCCCCAAGCGGGGCAGGCCTGCTTTGTATCCGGCATAATGGCATCGACTCAAATGCTTTTGGCATCCATGGCGAGTCACGAGGGTGACAGAACGAAAGGAGTGGCCAGATGAGCAGTATCGGAATAGAAGGGCGGTGCGGTTCAGGCTTTATTGAGATGGTGTGTGACCTGAAGCATAATGAATTCTGATGGGCGCATGGCGGCAATGCCAATGTCAATAATCAAGCGTCCCAGGTCGATGTCCTGGGGGGACATGCTTTCACCAAGGCCAACTTTGACGAAGAAAGCGTCTGATTGGGAGTTGCCTGCCAGGGCGCCGGCGTGCCAAAGTTCGGCAAGGAACTGCTCGATCATGATGCGGACACGCAGCCAGACCTTATTGTTGTTGGGTTCGCTTGCTACGAATTTCGTGGCATTTCGTACGGATTCCTCTATATACATGGCAAGTCTCCGCACCGATACATAGCGCCATTCGTTGTCGTTGCCGGCAAGGGTACGCGCTCCCCAGACAAGGGTCCCGCGCCCATGAAAAGAGCGGATTGCGTTGATGGATTTCCCCTCTAAGGCATCCACATTCAAGTGTGCCTGCATGACTCCTGTGATAGGGGTTGTCGGCTCCAGTACAGCAGTGATCATGGCATTGGCCGGGGCTTTCCACACGCCACGGTTCCGGTCCATCTTGACGTAAATACCGGCCATTGCCCCTGATGGGGGCAAGACCACATACTCTCTTCTGGTTGTAGCAAGAAGCGATCGAAAAATCTGCGGGTGCTGTTCCTCCATTTCGGCCATGTCGCGGACTTCGGAGTAGTCTATCGCATTGACGGGCTTGATGCCTTTCACTTCATGCCGGATATCCTTTGACTTTTTCTCAACTTCATAAGGAAATGTGGAACGCAGGAAAGGATGATAGGCAGCGCCATACTCGAGATGAGAGTTGCCGATGGCACGGCGAAACTGCCCAAGATTGGTTTCTTTGTCGTATTTGTCAATGATCGTGAACCGGTTGCGGCAACGCTTGCACTGGGCAAGCGCCTCTTTGACAACAACGCCATAATCATCGGCTGTTTCCAATGAAACGGCATCTGGGAACAGCAGAAGTGTGGGTTCTTTTTCACTTTCAAGAAGACGTATACCACCTAGCAGGCCAGTGCCATTCTCACTGCTGCCGGTTATGATTTCATCCTGATAGTTCCCTACAGATACGATGTAGCATGGGCCGCCGCCGTTGCTGAAGTAGAGTTGCAGACTGTAAAAAAGCTTGAACGGCGAAGGCGCGTCAGGGCTCATTCTGGAGCTGAACTGCCTGTTGCTCAGCTCACCGCGGATATTATACGTATCGGTGATTGTGAATGAGAAGCGCTCCGGTTTAGGACCGCCGAACATCTCCCGGAATTCACTGAATGAAGTGATTCGTACCGGCTGCATATGCAATGATGTACCATTCCCTACCCTCTCGGCCTTCTCTGTGTATCCTACAAAGGCAGGCGTTGCCGTCTCTACACCTGCTATAGTCAGACGCTGAGTCGAAATCTCATGAACGTATATGCCGGGTTTCTTACTTTGCATATTAAAGCGCGTAGATAACAATTGCTCCAATATAAGATATCATTTGTAAATGTATTCTTAATTTTTGTTAATCACCGCTCTGTTTTTTCAGGGAATAATTATTTCTGACGGGTTTATTAAGAGATTGCCTCGGAATCCTTTGCGCGAGGTGAGCGGAATGGAAAACGTTCCATTTTTGGATTCGGACCGGCGCCCTCTGTTTTCACCCCACTGCTCGTCCGTAAAATTATACCTGAGAAACCATTTGTCTGCTGACCTTGAAGCCCGAAGCGTCACCTTTTCCCGGAAAAGGTTTTCCTCGGGGATGCGTTGTCTGGAGAACAAATTTCCACTAATGCGGTACTCGGTCGAACGCACGGCAATATCTACCGTGAAAACGAGTGTTCGACCGGTTTCGATTTTGGCCGTATCCAGACAAACAGAGAAAAGGACTGGCATGCGGGGCTTGTTCCCGGAAGATGAGCCGCTGCCGGAAGCTGACCCTTTGCCAGGGAACATTTCGTCGAAGGTGCGGAAGACGGCCGATCCGGTTTCAGTGCGCCGGTCACTGAGCCGAAACTGTCCGCCCCGGGGCATCACCGTCGACTCGAAATAGTATGACGCCCTGATCTGTCTGCCCGATTCGTGCGCCTTGCGGACACTGGGCGGAAGCGGCAGATGCTCTACCTCAAGAATGCCGCTGATCATGACATTTCCGAACAGGAACCGGGTCAGGTTCTGGTAACCCTCTTCGGAATTGACCAGGCCATAATGTCCGCTGTGACTGTGGTTGGTGTACACACGGGGCGCTCCCTTTACGCTGGCGTTTTTAATGAGCACCAGCCCGTCGCTCATGGGACCAACAGCCAGCCGGGCCAGGTTGTAGTCGGTGTGGTTGCAGCCGACATGGCAGAAGAAGCGCGACTCTGGGAACGCGCCGTTGAGCGTATCCACCCTGTCGTGCTTCGGAAGCTCCAGGTACTCTGCGATGCGCCTGCGGTTGAAGTTGCTGATATCCCAACCGCCCAGAAACCGCGGCACGTTAACCCCGCGGATGTCGATGCCGTTATGCGGCGTGCCGTAGGTGAATACCTTGTCCACCATTTTCTTGGCCTCCAGCTTCCCGATGCGGCTGTTCTGCAGCAGGCATCGTACAATCAGTCCGCCCATGGAGTGCGCCACCAGATGCACGCGGAACCGCGCAAGCTCTTCGGGGTCGTCACCGCACACCTGCTCGCGGGTCCGGAGAATGAGCCGGCTCAGCCCCTCGGCCGCCTCCTCGATGGACGGCGCCCCGTTTCCGGTGCCGATGTCGCGGTCAGCCAGTTCGTAATACCGGTGTATAATCACGCTTTTTGGAGGGATACGGCCCTCGCTCTCGGCGCCGTTGGTGTAGTTGTCCACATAGCCGTAATCCTTCATCAGCCGGATGAGCGGCGACTCGAATATGTGGCGAACCACCTCGCCATCCCATTCCTGGCGGATTTTCGTGCTGCCCAGATTGAAGCCCATGTAGGGCGTGGCGACGGTCTCCTCGATCTCGGATTGCGTCATGGCGAACCCGCGCACGTAAATGATCGGGTAGTAGGGGGCTTTGATTTTAGACATGGCTGAAGCTCCTGTTTTCGGGATCAAAATCCCTGGTTAAGGAAAGTGATTCCATTTTATGTTGAAAGTTGCGGAATGATCGATGGTTGTTTCGAGGGATTATGGTAGATAATTTTGGTTTCCAGGCGTGTGATCGCAATTATTTAGCAACTATGAAGTGCCGATCGGATAGTTTCTGTTGGATGCGGATGGAACTGGTTACCCGTTCCATTTATCTTGAATAGGGCAGTCGTAGCCCAACGGTGAGCGAACGGTCCGAATCCACGAGCGGGGCAATGCGTCCACCGGAATGGCGCACAAAAAGGTCGATGCGGCCGGGACGCTCGCGTCCGCCCCACCGAATGGCGCGTGACAGGTCGGCCACCCAGCCGAAGCGAGAGTGGAGGCCCGCATCGCGGAATTCGCCGGACTGACCGAAATCGCGGGTGTACTGGAACCCGCCGGCAAGCGCGAAGCCGGAAAGGCCGATGGTGCCGAGATCGAGCTGGTGGCGGTAGACGATGCGCAGCCGGCCAAAGTTGTCAGCCGTTGCGTTGCCCGCAATCGGCTGCGATGCACTTGTTATGAGCTCCAGATCTTCAACTGACAGGCGACCTGCCCTGCCGCCACCCGCAACATCGATCTCATCGGCATCGGTGATCCGGATCAGGTGGTCGTACATGATGAGCAGGGACGGCATCCACCCGCTCCAGCCCGTCCGCGACAGGTTCAGCAGCCGCAATCCGCCCCCTGCCGACACAAATGCGACGTCAAATTCCTGGTCGGCTTCGGCGCCGGCCTCCAGTGTGAATGCGGCGCGGTATTGGTAGCGCAAATCCCCAAGCCGCCATCGTTCCTGCGGCGAATCGTCAATGAATATGTCGGTAGGGATGTCGTCCGGCGGATGCGGGATCAGCTCAAACCCGGCATCAAAATGGAGCCGTGCTGTGAGCGGATCTCGGTTGAGATCACTATTCATCAGCCAGGAACCGGCACTTTGAAAAAAAAAGCTACCGTCGCCTGCAAGGATTCCGGAGCTCAGGCTGCGGCGCCCGAACATGGCGGCCAGGCGCGAAACGTGCAGCTCCCAGGCCGCTCCCGCAGTTACATCGGAAAAATCATCGGCCGCCACCACCACGGGAAAGTCCAGGTCCATGTTCAGGGACCATGGCGAGGGTCCGCTTTCATCGAAGGGGGGCGTTGCAGGCAAATAGCCGCCAAGTGCGGTGGCGGCCAATGGCGGGCGCATGGAGCCGACGGGAGCCGTGTTCTGGGGATTCGAGGCAGAGCCACCGATGGATTGGGCGGAAGCGCTCACGGCAAATGGTCCCGGAGCGACCAGAAAAAGGCAAGTCATTGCTAATACAACAAGTGCACACCGGCAGCGGGCTGCCGTTTCAAATGCCCGGTGCGGCCGTCTCGCAATTGCCAGGCAAGGCCGTCTCATGACTGCAAGGCAAGGCCGTCTCATCACAGCCAGGCAAGGCCATCCCATGGCTTCCAGGAGCATCCGCCTCACGACTCCACCTCCAGCTGGTCCTTCACCCGGAAGAAGAGCTCCATGACTTCGGCAATCTTAGGAATGGACACGGAGGGATCCCAGCAGGCGGCCACCATCTTTTGCAGATAGGCGCTGTCGTGCGCTGTTTTTTTCTCAAAAGAAGAGATGGCGGAGAACCAGACATGGATCCGGGTGGCAAAACTGCGGATGGCATGGTCGCGGTCCGTCCGGTCGCCCAGCACATCGCTGTGGAAGGTCAGCTCACCGATGGGCAGGCGTCCGACCTCCTCGAACAGCGCCTCAGGCGTCTCTCCACGCGCTCGCAGCTGCCGTTTCATCCGGTCACTGAGATACACCGGCTGCCGGTTGTTCCACAGGAAATTGAATACGGACGTGTGGATGCGATTGTTGCTGTCCCACGCCGGGCCATCGGGCGACGCCTGTCCATCACCGCCGCGTATGGCCGCGCCTTCGGGATGTTCTCGCAGCCATGCCGCCGGACGCCCGTGCACCGCCCGCGCATAATTCGTGGCCAGCCATTTGATGTGCCTCAGGATGTTCGGCTCCGCAGCGCGCCCATCCACCGGCAGCCCAAGGTATGCGGCAGGGTTGCTCCGCGATATGCGCGTGAAAAGCTCATCGCCAAGCAGGTCGCGGAATCCGGTGGTATAGTCGGTGTCGGTGGCATCCATCCGGAGCAGGTGGAAATCCGTCCCCCAAAGCACATGGTCGCGGTACCTGTCATCGCACAGGACTTTGACCAGGTTGTTTTTGTAATTCTGCATCGCTTCGGGTGTGGCATTCTGCTCGGCGTGGTAGGAGACATCAGCGAAGACACGCCCGGGATAGTGCTCCATCATCTCCAGAATGGCGACGGCCCAGCTGTCGCGCGGCAATTCGGGGGCGGTCCAGACCGGTTTGCCATCCTGAGACTGTCCGCCGAAATGGGCAAAACAGATTTTCAGCGATGTGTGCGTGTCCAGCACCGGGATCCATGCCTGCGGATTGCAGAACTGCGCATCTTTGGCGCTTTTGCGAAATCCCATGTCGTTGCAATGCTGCAGGACGGGCACCGATTCCCTGTCGCAGTACTGAAGGGTGTCTTTCATGATACTGCCCTCCAGGGAATAGCCGAGCGAAGGATAGAGCTTCAGCCCGACACAGGAACCGCTGTGCAGCGCATCCCGCATGATATGGAAACTGTCGCGGCGCACGGGGTTAACTTTTACATAAGGGAGGATGCGGCCGGGGTATCGCAGGGCTTGGCGCTTGGTGTCCTCCATCTGGTCCAGGAACAGCGCGCGCTCCCGTTTTCCGGCCTTCCGGTCGAGAATGTCCATGGGCAGCACCACGGCCACGTCGTCATCTTCCATATGCGCGATCAGATCGTCGGTGACATCGTCAAGGCGCTTCATGAAGCCGATGCGCAGCCACTCGAAGGCATTGATAACCTGGCTGGATGAGGCCTGGTGCCGGTCGATGAGGGTTGCTTCCAGGAGACTGGTCAGGGCGGCGGTGGTTTCGGAGGATGGCGGCAGATCGAGATGCCGGTCGACAAACGAACGCAGTCCCTGCGGGATGAGCCGGTTGAAGAAACGGGTGCCGCGGATGGTGCGGTGGAAATCGTCGAATGAGATGTCGCCCGGTCGTGATTTGCGACGGGTGCGCAGGTAGGAGAGCAGGGCGTCGCGCAGCGGTTCGGGAAGGTTGCGACCTGTCAGGCGGTGCGACAGAACCAGGATGGTCTCTTTTGTGAGGATGGATGAAAAGTTGAATACGTGGGCATGGACATTGATTTTCATATACCTCTACCTCCGGTCACAGTTTTTCAGGAATCAGCGCATCGTCGCCATGCTGGCGACCGATTGTAACTCCACTAATAACAGGAGCTTTATGAGGCTGGATTGTTACAGGCTTTTTTTGATTTTCCAGCCGGCCTCAATTCCATCCGGGCTCAGTTCCCGCGGAGCTGTCGGAGAAATTCCTCCCGGACATCGCTCCCGGCGTCGCGAAAATTGAGGAAGGGGACGTGCTGGTCGGCACGTGTGGTGTCGGCGCGGATGCCCCAGAGCGGGGAGAGAGAGGTGGGAATCATGGCGTAGCGGGCGTCGCCAATGATTTCAGGCTTGTCGGGGTGCAGCGTAAGATATCCGTCTGAAAAGCGCTGGAACCGGAGGATGTCGCCGTAGAGCGTAGTCCCTTTCCAATCGGCGAAATCACGCTCGGGAACCACCAGGGGTGCGGTGTCACCCGGATATATTTGCAGGGGACGGATGATGCCGGCCCGAACTGCATCCACCCGTACCGTATCACCGGTGAAATAGGTGCTGCGCCAAAGGATCAGGTTCCCGATGGTGGGCTTGACGACAAGCTGTTCGATGTGGTGGCCGCGTTGTGCTGCGAGCTCTTCCATGGCGGATTTGCCGCGCTCGCGTTGTACGAAGCCGGCGGTGAGCCAGAGCAGCAGCCAGCCGAAGACGAGCCAACCGAACAGGCGGCGGCGATAGGTGAATGCGGCGATGGCCAGGCCGGCCATGCCGAGGGTGAGGATGGGATCGACGATGGGCAGCAGGTTCCAGGCGAAGCGGGCATCGGAGAAGGGCCAGAGCAGCTCGGTGCCGTAGCTGGTGGCGGCGTCCAAGAGTCCGTGCGTGGCGAAACCGAGGAGACTGAAGAGGAAGAGTTCGCCGAAGGTGAGGCGGCGGCGCAGGAACCACCAAAGCAGGGCGGCGGTGAGCAGGGCGCCGGCGGGGATGAAGACGAAAGAGTGGGTGAACTGGCGGTGGACCTCGATGTGGAACAGGGGGTCGGAGGACTTGTGGATGAAGAACTCCAGGTCGGGCATCAGGGCCGCGACGAACGCGGTGACGGCGGCGGGACGCTGTTTTTCCTTGTCGGCCAGCGATTGGGCGGCGGCGGCGCCGGTAAGTCCGTGGGTAAGAGGGTCCATAAAAAGGAGAACGGGATGCGGCCGGTGGGCCACATCCCGTTTTATGGGTCAACAATCGATATGTTTGTGAATCGATACCGGCTGTGCTGAGTGCAGGATCAGGCTGTCGGGCTGGACAAGATCAGCGCCAGGGCTGGACTTGCCAGGAGCAATCCTGCATGACGGCACGGCGGTTTATTTCTTGGGCAGAAGGTCATCTACAGAGTAACGTCCAGGTCCCATCAATGCCAGTGCCGCACTCATGAGCAGGAGCAGGAGATCCACGCGGTATGCCGGGAACGGCTCTCCGATTTTGGTCGTGATAATGGCCACGACCATGATGATGGCCATCAGAATGGCTGGAATGCGAATGAAAAGACCGGCAAGGATCATGATACCCCCGAAAAATTCAACAATGGCAACGACCCATGCCATGAGTCCGGCCATGGGAATTCCGAGGTTGCCAAAAAAAGCCTGGGTGTTTTCGATGCCCGTCAGTTTGCCCCAGCCTGCATAAATAAAGATGATACCCACTCCCAATCGGAGCAGCAGCAGAGCGATATCCGCATTCTGATCGGTGGGCATGTTGTCAAGCTTGCGTGCACCAGGAGACATTTGGTTCATGACAGTTCAAGTTTGGTTATTGTTGGATGGATGGTTACCCTCATTCTACGATGTAACACTTTGACAGCCAGATTCATTCGACAAGTGAAAGATTTTTTATGCGCATAATTGCTTATTTTTCCTCGTTAGTTGGAATGCGCAAGTGAAAACCGGATAAAAGTGGATACAATGAGAGGTCTGAACGTTTTGAAAAACCGTCCCCGTGAAATTATGAAGCGTGTGCGGATTCTGTGCATGATGGTCATGCTCCTTGCGGCCATGCTCATGCCGACGAACCGGATTTTCGCCGCCGCCAATGCCATTATCGTGTCTGATGGGACCGGTGAACCAACAGGTGTGTCATCGGAAAATGCCGCGCTTCAGGATACGTCCGAAATCGATAAAGAATGGTACGAGTTTGTTGAAGGCTGGCACAAGAACCGCATTGAGCGGCTCCACGACGATCGCGGGTGGCTGCGCCTTGCCGGACTTTACTGGCTGGATGAGGGGGAACAGTCGTTTGGAAGCGGCCGCCATGCGCGGGTGCGTTTCCCGGAAGGTACCATTCCGGAGCTGGCCGGGATTTTCAAAGTGCGCGAAGACACGGTATTCATGCGGGTTGCGGGTACTACGCATATTCGCGATGAGCGCGGCCACCGCATCATCGACGAGGTCATATCCACCCCGGAAATGACGCGTGAACTGACGTACCGCACACTTACCTGGTTTGTTGTGCGGCGGGACGATAAAATCGGAATCCGGTTGTTTGACGACAACAGTCCGCACCTGCGTAATTTCGATGGCATCGATCGCTACGAAGTCGACCGGAACTGGCGGGTGGAGGCGCGGTTCGACCCGGTCGAGGAAGGCACCACCATGATGATCGAAAATGTGTTGGGTCAGATGGTGGAATATGATGTGGCAGGGGAACTTACGTTTTCATCTGATGGACACGAGGTTACCATTGTGGCGCTCGGTACCGGCGACCGTCTCTTCATACCGTTTGCGGATGCGACTTCGGGCAGCGAGACCTATCCCGGCGGACGATTTCTCTACATCGACCGCCCGGCCCGCGGAGAGCCGGCCATTGTGGATTTCAACGTGTCGTACAACCCGCCCTGCGCCATTAATCCGCATACTACATGCCCGCTTCCACCGCGCCAGAACCGTATGCCGTTTGCCATCCGTGCCGGAGAGAAGCACTACGAGATGTACCAGGAGTAGGGCCGGTGTACAGGGTGCAGGGCCGAATGCGCCCCAGGGCTCAGGACCTGTATGCCCCAGGGCCCAGGGATGGTAAGAGCCTGACTGCAGTGCCTGAATGCGCCGGGATCAGCGTAAAATAATCCCAGGATAAGTGCCGGAATGAGCCAGTAGTGTTTGCGACTACTTCTTATCCAGCCATTTTTTTATATCCCGAATCGGCTTGGCATTGAGGATGTGTGCGGCTTGGAACCCCGCTTTCCGCGCGATACCTACGCCGTAACGGACATGATCAAGGCCGGCGATGTCGTGCGCGTCGGGACAGATGGCGCTCATCAGTCCGCACTCGCGCACCTTTCGTCCGAATCGCCAGTCGAGATCCAGCCGCCACGGATTGGCGTTGATCTCGATGGCTGTTTTGTGCTCCGCGGCGTGCTCGATGAGCCGGTTCAGGTCCGCCTTGCTGCCGTCACGGCGCAGCAACAGGCGCCCCGTCGGGTGTCCGATCATGTGGATGTGGGGATTTGCAGCCGCCGTCATGAGCCGGTCGAGCATTTTTTCCGGGGGATGATCCAGGCCCGAGTGCACGCTGCCGATCACCAGATCGAATTCCGCGAGCAGATCGTCGGGGTAATCGAGGCTGCCGTCCGACAGGATGTCCGATTCGATGCCCTTCAGGATCTTGAATTCCCTGCCCTGGTCGGCAAATTCCCGGTTCAAAGCATCGATTTCCTCCCACTGCTGACGGACCCGCTCGATGGAAAGCCCGCCGGCATAGGCCGCCGAGCGCGAGTGATCGGTGAGCCCCAGGTACTCGTAGCCGCGTTCCATGCACGCTTCGGCCATCTCGCGGATGGACCGTTTGCCGTCGCTCCAGATGGAGTGGGCGTGGAGGATCCCGCGCAGGTCCGAAACCTCAAGCAGCTCCGGGGTTTTGCCGCCAGCCGCCAGATCGAATTCGCCATGGTCTTCCCGGAGTTCCGGCGGGATGTACGGCAGG
>SLNO01000054.1 GCA_007132975.1 Balneolales bacterium | reverse complement strand
TCAAATCGGACATGAAGATAAACAGACGTATTGCCCCCACCCGAACACGACTCGCCGAAAGGCGACGCAACACGATCCCTGTATCGCTCCTTATGATACTCTTTCTCTGGGGCACAGCGCCACAGGCACACGGCCAGTTCACCTTGGCCCAGGACGATGCCGGTAACTATGAAGGGTCCTGGGATGACGGTGATAACGAAGGGTTCGGATTCGGACCATGGGAGTTCAACCACACGCCGGGATCTGGATCAGCCGGGGTCTTCATTGGCGATCCTGATGCCGCCGGAATCTCCGGAATGTCATCGCAATCGTTCGGTTTTTTTGCAAATCCATCCGGTTCAGGAGCTAACGCCGAAGTAGCCCGTTTTTTCTCGCAGCCCCTGGAAATTGGCCAGACTTTCAGTTTTCAGTGGGGACTTAACTGGGACAGTGACGACGAAAACTCAAACCGGGGGTTTAACCTGAGGTCGGGCGGCGTGGAGATCATAAACATCAATATGGCAAACAGTGCGACCATCACCATCAATGGGTCCCCAATGTTCAATAATTATGGAACCCAGGGGTTCACGCTCAATTTTGAGCTGGTGGATGAAAATTCCTTGCGCATTTTTGGCACTGGTCGTGATGGATCCGAAGCCTACGACAACACATTCCTGCTCGCAGACCTCCCGGTCAGTGAATTTGAGATCGATGAATTCCGCTTTTATTTCAATGCTACTGAAGCTGGAGTAGACCAAAGACAAATGTATGTGAACAATCTGCAGATAACGTCCGGCTCGGTTGCTGCAGCGCTTCACGGACAGGAAGGCTTCCGCATGCTGTCTGCCCCGACTACCGCTGCGTACAGCGCCCTGCTCGACCCGCTATGGACCCAGGGCGGTACCGGCTCCAACGCCCCCAATGCACCGTCCAATGTCTGGAGATGGGATAACAGTACCACCGGAAACCAGAACACAGATTGGAGTCCTCTGGCCAACTTCAACGATCAGATAGATCCCGGAACAGGATTTCTGGTATATGTTTTTGACAAGGAGACCCCGGGCGGTGAAGATGTCGCGTTTCCCGTCTCATTGTCCGTGAGCGGCCTGGAAAATCAGCAGGGAACGGAAGGTATTCAACCCCCAATGAACCAGAATGAGAATGGATGGTCGCTGCTCGGCAACCCGTTTGCCGTTCCTGTCAGCTTTGGTGAACTGGGCAAAGAAAATGTATTCGAAATTGTCTACGTTTGGAATCCTTCCACCGATGCCTATGATTCTTGGACAGTAGCAGAACCCGAAGCCGGCAATCTCACCGGTGGCATCATTGCACCGTTCCAGGGTTTCTTTGTCGAGACGGAATCGGATGACCCATCCGTAACATTCACCGATGGCGCAAAAACCTCCGGCGGAGACGGTTTCCTGGGCAAATCCACCCCATCGAGCCTGGTCCGGCTTGAAATGCAGGGTGAGGGTTTGAGAAACTCCACCTGGCTGAGCTTCCGTGAGGACGGCTCCATGCACCGTCATCCCGGCGACGCGCATCAGCTCATGCCGCTGTCCAGCAACTACGTGATCCTTGCATCGCAGAAAACAGACGGATTGTTCGATATCAGCCTGCTTCCAATCCCCGATGAGAATTTCGAGCTCCCGCTGGTTACGCAATCCACGAAAGGCGGAACCTTTACATTGTCGGTGACCGACTGGAATGTGTCGTTTGGACAGCCGCTCTACCTTGTCGATCGCGAACGCAATGAAGCTGTCGAGTTAAGGGAAGGCGCCTCGTATGAATTCGTGTTGGACCAGCCGCTGGAAAAAACGGTCAGCAGCCCGTTTGAGCTGATCAATCAGGGCCCGAAAAAAGCCGTTGCCGATGATGGACCACGTTTTGTGATCACTGCGAGCGGACCTGTTTCTTCCGAAACCCCATCCGAGACCCCGGACCGGCTTGAACTGGCCCAAAACTACCCGAATCCATTCAACCCGTCCACGCGTATCAGCTACTCCGTACCGGAACAGACGGACGTCCGCCTGGCCGTCTACGACATGCTCGGACGACAGATCGCGGTGCTGGTCGACGAAGCGAAATCGCCCGGCCGATACGATGTCAGCTGGGACGCATCCACCCTTTCAAGCGGTGTCTATATCTATCGCATCGAAGCTGGCGGACAAACCCTGACCCGCAGCATGACTCTCGTGAAATAAAATCACACGTGCTGAAATCACACAAGTTCAAATCATACGGGCACAGATGACACGAGTTCAAAACATGCGAACTATGATCACACAAGCTCAGATCAGACGAGTTGAGATCTGGCGTGCTGAAATCATACGTTCTCCAATCATACGAACAAAGATTGATTGGGCCGGACAGACCAGATCAGCGCGTCTTCGGATTACAAGTTTTGATACTTTGCAGGGTGCTTTAACATGAACAAATCTGCTTGTTTACGAAATTTTAATTTTCAGACTTGCCGTGATGTGGTTATATTCCTGCAATATATCTACGTTACCATTGCGTTCCGTCGATCAGACTTTAATTTTATTATCCCGCTATGTCCAAAGAAAACAACATGAAAAAGACCTGGATAACGCCGGAACTGACCGAAAAAAGCGTTAGCAAAACAATGCAGGGGCCGAGCCTTCCTCCCCCGCCGCCGCAGGTCCCTCCGCAGCAAACCTGATATTATTCATCCAGTCAACGCCGAATTTGGCAGCCGAATTGAGCACTGGTGCGTCCAGTTTTTCAGAAACCCGTTTGAATGCAGGTCCCGAGAGCAACCTATTCCTCGTGAGTTTTCCATAATTCCGTGAACAAGCCTTTGTTCCGCGAATATGCAATAATCCGCGAACAGTGCAATATGCGCTAAAAAACACTTTCCCGGGGATCCACAATTGCTGGCTTCACTCAATAATCCATGATTTTACCTGGTTCACAGCCGGCATCATCCACCCTGCAGATAATGCCGTAGGCGTTCACGGCGCGCCACGTGTCCCATCACCTCCTCCTCGCCGCGCATCATTCCGAACGCAAACCCCAGTTGGCGCCTGAGCAGGCCCACAACCCGCACCGGATAGTACAACCAGACCCGCATTGAGCCGGCTGGTATGTCATATAGCAGGCACATCCGCTCGCGCGGCAAGAAAATTCGGCTCAGCACATGCCTGATTTTATCTAATACCCCCTTTTTGTGCGCCATTGAGACCATTTGGCTCGACAGGAAATTGCGCGTGTAGTACAGAGCGAGAAGCTGCTCGGCCGCTGTCCGCGCCAGTTCGGCGCTATTCGGTTTTTCCGCAGCGGGCTGACTGCCTCTATCCACCCGACTTCCGGCCGTCTGAGCAATTCGGGTCCCGCTTGCGCCCTCTTGTCCTGGCAGCCTCATGTCCCCGCCCATCAGCTCGTCAAGGACTACCTGCCGGACCGGTGCCCCGAAAAGGTCCCGGGCCAGCTGAAGGGTGATCCACACGCCGCGATGCCACCTGTAATCGATCGCTCGCTGCGTGAGCTGCTGCCAGTCTATGGTCGCCGCTTCCGATTTCTGCAGGAAAAGCGCCACATCCAGCACCGGACGGATCCCGAACGTGAACATGTGCTGGTAGGCCAGATGAAGGCAGAGATGCAGCAGCATATCCTCCCGCGACAAGGCCCGCGCCGGCTCCCATGCCACCCGGATCCCGTGCGATCGCTCCCACAGCCCGTCCGGCGGTACATAATCCCTGCGCTTTTCGTGTGTCAGGTTCCAGTGCAGCTCCACTGCCGCGGCCCCCTCGCGGGTCATGATGGGCAGATGGTGTTTATTGCGCATCTCGGTGGCAATATCCCGAATCGTGCGATGCGGCCGCCACCCAAGCGCCATGACCGCCCTGGCCGCCCGCTCCAGATCAACGGCGGGCACCATCAGGTCCAGATCGGCCATTTCCCTCACTGCAGACCCGTCGTATGCCGAATGGGCCAGCCAGGCCCCCTTCAACAGGATCACCGGTATTCCCTCGGCCGAAAACCGCCGCAGGATGCGCTTCAGATCGGCCTGTTTGCTTAGATTTTCCTCCGTAATCCGGGTGGTATGCTCCCGCAGCTCATCCATCGCCATCCGGAAGGGTTTTGGAAGCACAGGTTTTGAGTTACTGGTGGATGCGGTTGTACCGGTTCCGGTGGTGTCAGCGTAGCCTGTTCCGGTGATGTCGCCGTAGCC
>SLNO01000086.1 GCA_007132975.1 Balneolales bacterium | reverse complement strand
TTTTCTGGAGGTGTTCATGGTCTGTTTCGGTTTGTCAAGCAGCCTGGTGGTGGGAAGAGCCGGTCCGGTGGATCGTGGATGCCAGGCCGGGTCGCTGCGACGCCGGCCTGTCCGGGCGATCAGCCGGACCGTATCTGTTTACCCGGTCTATACGCAGCCCGGGAGCTTTGGTTGCATGTGTTCAAAAATACTTATCATTATCAGATATTTAGGGGCGATGTGAGGTGTGTTGCGAGCAGTATGCCGCAATCCTGCAGCAAACCTGGAGCAGTTGCGGGATTTCTTATGGGGGTACACCGCGGCCGGACGAAAAAAGTTACAAGCGCCACATATTCATTTTTTTGAAATAGCACAAATTGGTACTTTTAATCGTCCGGGATCTGATAGCAATCTTCCGGGTTATACAATGCATTTACGGGGTCCATTGACGCATCGGGTCGCACTTACGGATACCCTCGCTCCAACATCATCTTTCTATGTTCAGGTCTGAGTTTACTTTTCTCCTCGCGCTCTGCGCGTGGTTGCTTTTGTCGTCTGCCGCACTGGTCCGCGCCGAATCACAGGGTCCGGGCCCCATCCAACCGCAAACCCCATCCCACCAGGAAATTTTTCCCGGGCTCACCGGCAACGAGCTGGTGGACAGCCTGCGCGTGCATTACCGTCCGGCCACGCTCACATCCGGCTACAACGAGGCGCGCGATGTCATGTTCGGGGTGGTGCATCTGGACGATACCGGCACGCTCACCTGCGTCTACACCGGCGACCGGCTTACCTATGACCCTGACAGCGGTCTTTCGGTGCGCATGTACGCACAGGACAACGGCTGGAACACCGAGCACATCTGGCCGCAGTCGATCGGCGCCGGCAGCGGCAATGCGCGCATCGACATGCACCACCTGCGTCCGATCCGGGCCGATGTCAACTCGTCGCGTTCCAATTTCCCGTTCGCGTTCCTGGAGCCGGAGGAGGTGACCCGCTGGTGGCGGGAGGATGTGAGCCAGACCGCTACACCGTCCGGCGACCTGGGCGAGTGGAGCCGCACGCGCAGCACGAGTCCGGCACGGTTCGAGGTGCGTGACGACGCCAAGGGCGATGTAGCGCGGGCGATGTTCTATTTCTACACGATGTACCCCGCCGAGGCGCGCGCGGTGAACCCGCAGTACCTCTACCTGCAGATGGACGACCTGCGGAGCTACCACAATATCGATCCTGTGGATGCGGACGAGCTGGGCTGGACCTGGACCATCGCAGACTACCAGGACGGCAGGCCCAACCCGTTTGTCGTGGACACCACGCTGATCAGGCGCGCGTTTTTCGAGGATTACCAGCCGTGGGACCCGTCCGACGTGGAGCTCGACGATCCCGACGCGTTCCTTGTGGAGTACACCTTCGCCGGTACCATCAGCTGCGACGAGGAGAACCCCTGGCCGCTGATACCGGAAAGCCGGGTGGATGGGACCGCCATGCAGCGCGCCGGTGTGGAGTGCAACCAGGGCACGGGCACTTTCAACAGCCGCTTGTGGCCGCTGGAACCCGATCTCAGCCAGGACCATTACATTCATTTCATGATCACGGCCGGTGAGCGTCCGATCGACCTGTCCGACGGGGCGGATGTGGCATATCAGGTCCGGCGTTCAGAGACCGGTCCGAACCAATTTTCCTGGCGCGTGCGCTTAGACGGCGGAAGCTGGATGCAACTGGATGCCGGCGCGCTGGCCGGCACGGGTGATCTCACACGCGAGGTGGTTCTTGGGATGCCTGGTGGGGCTGGTGAAGGCGCCGAGTCGGTCCAGACCATCGAATTCCGCATGTACGGCTGGAACGCATCCAATGCAAACGGCACGCTTCGTCTCAATTACATCACGGTCGACGGACTGCTGTCCGACCCCGCCGAAACACTCGGCGTGACGGTCCCGGGCGAATATCCTGGCTGGCGTCTGATGAGCGTGCCGGCGGCCGGTGTGCGTCTGGCCGATCTGGCCGTGCAGAACCAGATCCAGGGCATAGACGGGGTGGGGGAGTTCTACGCCGATGATCATCCCGGCATCGATTTCGAAGATGGGCCGGCCCCGAATCTGCTGTGGTACGGGGCGGGGTATGGAAGCGGCGCGGGCTCCGGTACCGGCAGCGGCACTGGCTCCGACACCGGCTGGATCGTCCCGGATGATATCTTCAGCAGCATCGTCCCCGGCACCGGATTCGCCTGGTATTTCTTTCATAACGACGTGGGTCCGAGCCGTCCGCTCCCTTTTGACCTGGAGGTCACCGGGGTCCCGTTCGGGACGGATGTGGACGCGGTGCTTTCACCGGGATGGAATCTCATGGGCAATCCCTTCCCGGGCGCCATCCCGTTCGATGACATTATCTATCTGGACGGGGCCGGCAGCCAACTCGCGCCGGTCGGGGCCGTGCAGGTCTGGGATGCCGGATCGCAAAGCTGGATCATCCCGGTTCCGGGCGAGCCGCTGCAAGCCTGGCAGGGTTTCTTTGTCGAGGACAACGGGGCGGACGCGCTGCGCTTCCGGATCGGCGGCGTCTCAGGCGGCGGGATGTCTGGAATTGCCGCATCGGACCCGGGCTTATCGGGTATCGGAAAATTTACCAAATCGGAAGAGGGCCACTCCTTTCACACGTGGGATCATGGCCATCTTCGTGGGAAGACGGAGGCGGGACGCGTTGCCGGGGAGGGTGCGTCGTTTCGCCTCCGCTTCTCTTTATTCGGGGTGGATGCGGATGACGCGCACACAACGGCCGATCACGCCCTCTCCCTGCTGTTCCATCCCGACGCCGGCCCAGGCTACGACCGGTTCGACATGCGCAAGATCCCGCCGCTGACCCCGCGGTATGCGCAGGCGATGTTCCTTGGTGCAAAATTGCCCGGCTCAGATTCTCTTATCGCGAAGGCGCAGGAATCGCGCCACATCGACGACCGTTCCTTTTCGATCCCGCTCGATGTACGTGCATCCGGTATGAGCGGCACCTTCACACTTGCGTGGGGTGGGATGGATGAGGTCCCAAATGGGCGGCGAATCACGCTCGTGGATAACGAGTCCGGCGCGCAGGTCGATCTTCGGGAGGCCACACACTACGAATTTGAATGGGAGGATGCGTCCGGCGGCGGGTCGTCTGGCAATGCTGTCGATCTGGTAGATGCCGGTTATGGTGATGCTATCCAGGGTGCTCCCCGGTTCACGCTTCACGTCGCGGCGGATACGGAAACGCGCTCGGACTCGGGCCCGGACCTGCCCGCGCGGGTTGCGCTCCAGCAGAATTACCCGAACCCTTTCAATCCGTCCACGGTGATTTCGTACGCGCTGCCGGAGCAGACGCTGGTCCGGCTGGCGGTCTACGACATGCTGGGACGCACCGTCGCCGTGCTGGTGGATGATCAGCAGGCCCCGGGGCGGTATGACGTGACCTGGGATGCATCCAAGCTGTCCAGCGGCGTCTACATCTATCGCCTCGATGCGGGCGGGCTTTCCATCACGCGCAAAATGACCCTGGTTAAATAAAAAAGTAGCTTGCAAACATTTTTGGCACAAATATTTAATGAAATAATAATTTGGCTCTAAAGATGAATGGCAAAAAGTTTTGTATAGCTTTTGTTATTTATTATTATATCATGAAATTGTTACGTGCAAGAAATGCACAATTTGTTTATCTGAAAGCATGTTTTTAGTTGCATTTTTATAAATGCAACTTCGTTAACCAAGAAAACGGAGAACGGGTATGAAAAAAGTAGCATGTTTATCTTACGGCATCGCGATTCTATTTTTCTTGTTTGCATTTTCTGGCACAGCACATGCCGACGAACCGGAATTTGAGCTCGCATGGAGCATTCCCGCCGGCAGTGTTACATGGCTTGCAACAACGGGTAACACGGAAAGAGCCATTGCCTACCATGACGAAGTCGTGTACGTAGCAAGCCGTGGTGATGGTGCATTTGTGCGAATCCTGGATGCTGGTAACGGGACCTTAATCGGACAATTGGATGCCTCATCGCTAACAGGGGGAGCGGTCGCATTCAATGCTTTGTCCGTCTCCGATGATGACCAGGTTTTTGCATCCAACCTCACCACCAATGCCGAAACGAGCCCGTTCAAGGTATATACCTGGGATTTCTTAGGCTTTGTGGAAGAAGTCATCACCTGGAATGCCCCGGGTTTTTACCGTATGGGCGACAACATATCCGTCACAGGTTCTGTAAGCGATGGCACAGCTGTGATCTATGC
>SLNO01000065.1 GCA_007132975.1 Balneolales bacterium | reverse complement strand
GCAGAAAATTGCCCAGATACACCGGGTTGATTCCCGCTTCCTCAAGATAGATGACAGCCATCTCGTCGGCCTCTCTTTCCTGCTCCCTGCTGAAAGCAGTCGTGGTCAGAATGCGAAGGATATTGGCAATGATCTCCGATCCCGCATCCATTCCGCTCATCATAATCAGCAATGTAGTTCCGAATTCGTTCATCATACGCTCCATCACGTGGTTCTTGGCTATGTGACCGAGCTCGTGGGCATGCACCCCGGCAAATTCCTCGGCGTTTTCCGAAAACCGGAGCAGCCCGGTGAATATGATTACATTACTGCCCGGCAAAACCGCCGCGTTTATCGTAGATGTCTCAAAAACGTGCACCGAAATGGAATCGGGATCCAGGCCGTTGGCCTCGCACAGGCGCCGGTGGATCATATCCACCACCGCCAGCAGTGAATCATCGTGTGCCCTTTGGTATTTCATATCGAGCTGCTTCAGCAAAAGGTCTCCAATTCGTCTTTCGGTTTCGCGACCGATCGATTCGGTGGTGGTCTCTCCCACAAAATCGATCCGGCTCAGGCCGAACCAGATCGCAGCAAAAAGCACGACGGAAATCAGGAGTTGTTTGACAGCTTTTTTCATCTTCGGTTCTGGATTGCGTAAGTGGATACAAGTCCGGTGTCGGGTTGAAAGGTCAGGGATCTATAAATCACTTCCTGCAAATGGCATGGGTCATCGGCCCCCAGAACCACCACTCCACATGCACGCCGCGTCGCGTTTTGACGGCCGTATAGATGGTCATTATGAATTCCACCAGATTGATCAGAAAAGCCGTAATCAGGTAGGCAACGTAATAATTGCTCAGCTCGCCGGCACCAAAGAAGATGTAGATGGTCCAGCCCACCGCACCTGCATTTACAAGGAAAATGGTGATCTGAGAGAGCATGGCCTGGGTGCAGTGCCAACGGGTGAAATATCCACCGCGTCTATTTCCCATGAAGAAAATCCCTGTAGCCAGCAGATTCACGATAGGCATCGGCATGCCCACCATGATGGCGATCAGCGACATCAGATAGCTGTTGGATGCTTTCTCCATCTCAGACTCGTTCGGCTCGTAAGGGAATGGTGGATGCTGGATCATGGCATGAATGGTTGGTTGTCAGGGTTGCGAGTAACAGCTCGGTTGTCAGGTCTGCGTGTGCGGGTCGATTGAGAAGGAATTGGGTGGATGGTTCAAAAGTTACTACAAACCTTTGACAATATTCCATATCCAGTTTGCCAGTATGAGCAGTATCAGCAAGCCGGCCAGCAGCCGGTTTTTCTTCAGAAACTTCTCGGCCTTTCGGAACGCGCGGAAAAGGGAGTCGCGCCCGCGCACCAGATCCGTCAGGCTCCAGAGTGGTATGGCCACCAGGATTGCAGCAGCAAGATAGCCCAGCGGGTTGGTCCTCAGCGCTTCTGCAAACCGTCCATCCACAAGCAGGATCAGCGACCGCGCCGTACCGCAGGAGGGACATGGGACACCGGTGACCCTGTTGATCGGGCAGATTTGGGTGGATATGGCCCCGGGTGCACTGAAGTACAGCCAGGCAAGCAGGCCGAGCGATGCCGCCGCCAGGGACCAAATAAGCACGTGCAAGCGTTTGCTGGTCAGCATGGCAGCTTGGTTCGATGCAGTTCGTCAGTAACCGACGATCTGCTGGACTTTTTCGTAGTTCACCTCCCTGGCGCGGCCCATGATCAGGAAGTAGTCCACGATGGTCCAGATGCCCAGGCCGCCGCATGTCAACAGTTTGGCGATACCTAACCCGACATCGCCCACTACGAAACGGTCCACGCCAAGCGGGCCGGCCACAAGCGAGATGATGAGCAGAAGTATGGGATCCTTGAAACTGATGGACTGTACGCGCAAAAAGGCGGACTCGTCGGCCCTTTCCAGTGCATGGCTGATGGATGGTATCTGATGCGACTCGAAGTACTTGTTGTTGGACATGACAAACATGTCGACGCGTTGTTTATCCATGAAATATCCCCTAAAATTTTTTTCTCTGGTCTCCGGTTGATGGAAGAATCCGGCCTGTCCAAACAATACGATAAAAAATATTAAAAGTTTAGCAGAAATTTCCGGATGCTTGATCAATAGATCAATAGATCAATAAATCAATAAATCAGTAGATCAATAGATCAGTAGATCAGGAGGCGATAGACAGCGTTGCGAGACCTATCGGAGCCGGGAGTCGGCGGTCACTTCCTGAAAGCCATGGGGTGGCCGTTCGAGAGTCCATGTTTCAAAGTAGAAGTAGCGTTCACTTGCGACTCTTTTACCATTTATGGTGAAACACCGCAGGCCCGGTTTCAGGATAGCCTGGCAGCCGAAGAACAGTACATCGTAAAGATTGGTGGCAGAGAAGAGGTGCAGGTCGTACCCATGATGTGCTTTCTCTGTAATTATGACCATATGGCCCTGGTCAAGCAGTTTAGTAAGCGGCTCAAACCGTTCACGCACACCGGTCATGCCATCCATAGTCATGTGACTTCGGAATTCGGGATCAGAGTGAGCTCCGCTGATCAGGATGTCGCCGGGTGCCAGTGATGACACGGCTTCTGAAAGACGGCTGAAAGGTCTGCCATCTGTACGGTGCCAGAGGGTGCCTGAAAACCCGTAAGGCCCCCCTTCGGAAGGGATCACTCCCTGCGAAAGCGAGGCTTCAAGCCGTTGAAGGGCTGTGGAGTCTCCAATGGAGGCGGTATCAAGAATCAGGCCGAATACCTTGCGGATATGCGACCAGAGTGAAAGTGCCGAGAGTCCGAATCTGTGCGCGGCAGGTTCCGGCCTGGCGCCAGGCGGCGGGGCAGCCGGCGGATCATTGAACAGTGTCCCGCTAAGGTAGTACCGGCAATAGGTTTGCTGCGGGGAGAGAAATGCTTTAAGGGCGCTTTCACGGTCTGTCCCAGAACTCTTTGAGCGATTCCTTGGGTCATCGTGGTCCGAAAGGTGCTCCAATGTCATGTCGTGTTCGAAGATGACTTTCAGGATATCCATATTTTCAGAGTGGCCAGTTTATTTTTTGATGATTATTTCACTCATTCAGGAAGCAAGCCCGCTCCTGTGGTCAGATCGAGAAAAAATCACAGACATTGCCATATGAAATAAAAACAACTCCTGATTATAGTTACAAAAAAAGCCCCGGGAATCATTCCCGGGGCTTGCAGTTCATTTCTGTTCATTTCCGGTCACGATAGAACCGAAAACGGACCGCCTGATCAGATGGCTGTGGCGATAACCAGTGCCACGATCGAGATGAGCTTGATCAGGATGTTCAGCGAAGGACCGGAGGTATCCTTGAGCGGATCACCGACCGTGTCACCGGTAACGGCCGCCTTGTGGGCTTCCGAACCTTTGCCATACTTGACACCATCAAACTCAATACCTGCTTCGATCATCTTCTTGGCATTATCCCATGCGCCGCCGGCATTGGCCTGGAACAGGGCCATGAGGACCCCGGATACGGTCACACCGGCAAGCAGTCCGCCAAGAGCCTGGGGACCGAAGATAAATCCGACCAGCACGGGAACGGCAATGGCCAGAAGTCCCGGGAATACCATCTCCTTGATGGCGGCCTTGGTCGAGATCTCAACGCATTTGCCGTATTCAGCAGCGGTTTCGGCTGCGGCGAAGGTTTTCTGGTCCTCTTCCGTCCACTCGCTCTGCTTCTTGCCTTCGTTGCGACGCATGACGTCAAGAGCGGCCTTGAGGGCCGGGATCTCATTGAACTGGCGGCGCACCTCCTGGATCATGGACATGGCCGCACGTCCCACAGCACCCATGGAGAGCGCCGAGAAGACGAAGGCGAGCATACCACCCACAAACAGACCGGCAATAACCGGTGCCTGGGAGATGTCGATGACCTGGATGTTGGCGGCTGTCATGTAGGCGCCGAAGAGGGCCAGGGCCGTAAGGGCGGCCGAACCGATGGCAAAACCTTTCCCGATAGCAGCGGTGGTGTTACCCACGGCATCCAGCTGGTCGGTGCGTTGCCGTACTTCCGGAGGAAGCTCGGACATTTCGGCAATACCACCGGCGTTATCGGCAATCGGTCCGTAGGCGTCAACGGCAAGCTGAATACCCAGCGTGGAGAGCATACCGACAGCGGCAATGGCGATACCATACAGACCGGCAAAGTGGAAAGCGGTCATGATGGAGATGGCGATGACCAGGATCGGGATGGCCGTTGAAAGCATACCGACACCAAGGCCGG
>SLNO01000081.1 GCA_007132975.1 Balneolales bacterium | reverse complement strand
TGTCTCTTCCACCTATGCTGGCATAGTAGCCCTGCTGCCTGTGATACGTCGGGAAGGCACCTGTGTAAAGCCTGTCGTCGAAAATATCCCAAGGCGTTTCCGGATCGGATGCGTGCCAGAAAGTATTGATGTCCCTGGGAACAACATATGGAGCCTGCTTGCGCGCCGTTGGTGCCATGACTTTATAAGTGATTGCGACCGGGCCAGTCAATTTGTGCTGAAACCAGACGGTAGCACCCCTTGCGGGCATATAGATATCCAGCTTACCGTCTCTGTTGTGTATTTCGGGTTCCGAATCGTGATCTGTCGGTTGGATTTGAAACCGCCAGTGGTTCAGATGTTCGAAATCATCACTGTACAAAAGCTCTCCGACGCGGAACAACCCCTCCCCGTAGCCTGTGATTACGGGCAGCCCGGAATCGGTGACATGCTCCCGGGCAAGTGACGTATCTGGATAAACTGTTGAAGTAAAAAGGAATGCGGCAATGATACCCGATGCAAAATTTCCCGAGCGGCAATCGATGAAATGTCCATTCCACTTCATAAAAATCGGTTCATGTTTTTTTTTAGGTTGAGTGGTGCGAGCGAATGGGAGCTCAGAAATCCGTCAACACTCATGATCTTTAGTAGATGGGTGGATATGTATCCTCCGTCCACTTCATCACGAGGTAGGTGGCGGTCCTTCTGGAATATTGAAAAGAGCCTCTGACTTCGCGCTCCTCGTCATAAGCGATGGGTCGCAATTTGGCGAGCAGCTCATCGTGATATCTATCCGGCACATCCAGCGACGCCAGGGCATTGACGGCATATAAGAGTTCATAATCCAACTCCGAGTTCAGCACCTCGGATAGGACGGCAATGGCCAGATCCATTTCGCCAGTACGTCCCAACGCCTCGGCGGCCATCACCCGAACGCTTGCAAACTCGTCATCAAGCAGGGTGATCAACAAAGGTTTGGCGGCAATGGCATCATATCCCAGGACGAGGCAACCCATAGCACCCCAGAAACGCGCTGGAGCGTAATCATCCTGCATGGCCTGCATTAGCTCGGGCAGGTGCTCTGGGTTTCGGCTGCTGGCTTTTTCAGCCAAACTGATCAGGTGTTCCAGCGGATACGTATCGGTGTGGATGTATTCATACAGAGTCATATCCCCTTTCAAAACGTGCTGCATATCATCCGGGATAAACCCGGCATCCCGATAGTTCAGCATGTGCCGTCTTGTCGCCTCCCGCAGTTCTCCGAGTTTATCGGCGTGGACGGGATCGCCCGCCAGGTTGCGAACCTCCCATGGATCGGATGCCGTATGATAAAGTTCTTCCGAAAGTTGAGGCACCCAGAAAAGGGACTGTTCGTGCGTCGCTTCCCCTCTTGTCCACACCCGGTACCATTCCTGCATGGCCTGCATGCGGAACGGGAAATGGATATACTGGCCGTTTGGACGATGCGGCATGAAATTCCGGATGTAGCGGTATTCACCGTCAAAAACCCCGCGTTGCATGTCGTACTGCTGGACCATCCGGTCCCGGTAGAGGAACACAGGGTCTGCCTCCGGTTTGGAATCTTTACCCGATTTGGAACTTTTCGCTTGCGGACCAAGAAATGCCCTTCCCTGATACTGCTCCGGTATGGGTTCGCCGATCAGGCTGAGCAGTGTCGGAGGAAAGTCCACAAATCCGACGAGCTCATCACTCCATGATCCGGGTTCCGACGGTGCCAGATGCTGCCATCTTTCCGGGAAGTACACCACAAGCGGAACCGCTGTGCCGGTATGATAGAGGAAACGTTTGCTTCTTGGCAGAACGCCGCCATGATCCCCATAATAGAAGACAATCGTGTTATCAGTTAGCCCGAGCTTTTCCAGCTCCACAAGCTTTTCGCCCACCCAGGAGTCCATTTGTGTGTTGAGGTCGAAATAATGGGCCCAGCTTCGGCGCATGACGGGTGTGTCCGGATGGTAGGGCGGTAGCTGCACTTTGGCGGGATCGGTTACCGGCTCATTGGCCATGACATCCAGGAACATCCTGGATTCGTGGGGGTCGTGGTTATTGAATACAGCAAAGAAAGGCTGGCCTTCCGCCCGGTTTCTGTAGTGCGCATCATCGCTGGACTCATCCCAGAACCGGCTGTGCGGCGCCGGAAGATTGTAATCCGTTTTGGAATTATTCGTAGTGTAATACCCGGCTTTGCGCAGAAGGTTGGGGTAAAACAGATCTTCAATCTCCTGCGGCTGTGCTGTGCGGCTGCGCATCTGATGCATTCCGGTAGACGGCGAGTGCATGCCAGTAAGCAGCGTGGATCGTGCAACCGCGCATACCGGGGCATGCGAGAAAGCGTGGCGGAATACGATGCCCCTGGATGCAAGACTGTCAATGTGCGGCGTGTAGGCAGCCGGATCCCCGTAAACTCCGATGGTTTCGGGACTGTTATCCTCGCTGACAAGCCAGAGAATGTTGGGGCGGCCCTGATCCCGATCCTTATTATGTCCGTTATTTTCAGGCAATACAGCAGCCCGTGCATATCCGCTGGAAAGCATGTCGGCAAGAAATAGCAACGCAAAAACCAGGAGGCCGGCCCGGTATTTGAAATGACAGATGCTGACCCTTCGGGACAAATAACCGGGTGTATCGATCGAACTCCTCTTAATTCTACTCTTCATATTAGCTGCTCCTTTTCCGTTGCTTGCGACAAGAATAACCCAACCCATGCGATACTTGTGACATTACAGTATCTGAAAATTCACATTTATCGACTGATCCAGGGGAGAGTGTTGAAATGTTCCGAAAGGTCTTTTACCACAGTTGGATGCTCATCGGGATCCAATTTCACTCCTTCAGGATTGCTCCTGAAATCAAATAACTCGTAACCCAGGATTTCCTCACCATCACGATGCATGATCAGGCGCCAGTCATTGACCCGCACCGATGTCTGGCCCCCTCCGAAAAAGCCAAACGCCGGCTTGGAGGATGCCGCATGCGGATCTTGCAACTGCGGTCTGAGGCTTTTTCCGTGCAATCCTTCGGGTGTTGAAATACCGGCAAGATCGGTCAGGGTCGGATAGATATCCACAGCTTCAACGATTGCTTCCGAAACCTCACCCGGCCCTTTCATTCCCGGATAGCTGATAATCAACGGTGACTTCAGGGCAATCTCATACAACGAGTGTTTGCCCCAGGTACCCTGATGACCAAGTGCAAAACCATGGTCGCTCCAAATGACCACAATCGTATTTTCATCAAGCCCGAGACGGGAATGGGCGTCGAGCACCTTTCCAACTTGAGCGTCAACATAGGTTGTAGCGGCTGAGTAGGCCAACCTGAGCTGACGTGCATAGGCCTCATCCACCTGTGGATTTCCGGGATGCTGGCCATAGTTTCCCATCATCTCGCCGCTCGCATGCCAACTCGAGGGAGCCGGGTGACGAACCGTATCCTCCGGTACCGGTATGCCATAGGGATCATACATGTCGAAATACTTTTTGGGCGCAGCGAAAGGCAGGTGCGGCTTGAAAAAGCCCACACCGAAAAACCAGGGCTCATCCGCATCCTTCAGTTCCCCAAGTACTCTCATGGCCTCCTCAGCTACCCATCCATCCGGGTATGAGGTATCTGGCCCGTCATATGCTTCCCATGTCGGAGAATTACCTCTGTCGCGCGGAACGCCATTAGCGTAGCCATGCATCATATCCTCAGGTGTTTCCCAGGGAGCATCTTCTGGCACCCAGGACCGATTCCACGCTCCCGGAAGCTCTTTCGGCCCTTCCGCCCATCCTGCACCGGCAAGTCCACCCGGATAGTGGGTTATTTTTCCCAGCGAAAGCGTTTTGTATCCGTGGTCCCTGAACCATCGGGGAAGGCTTTGATAACCCCACTCCTCGTGTGTATTCAGCATGGCGTTATTGGGCAGGAATCGCTCATCAACCGGACGTTTTCCGCTTAGAAGGGCCGCTCTGGACGGTCCGCAGGACGGCACCTGGATATAGTGCCGGCTGAAGAGCCGAGCCCCCTCGGAAAACCTGTCCAGGTTAGGCGTGTACACATGGTCAACCCCGAGTACTCCCAGGTCGTTATTCAAGTCATCTATGGCGATGAATAGCACATTGGGTTTTGGCTTTTCTGAAAATGCTTTTTCCTTGCAACCCAAAAGCAGCACGATCAGCAGAAAAAGCATTATGAGATTGGGCACGCCACGGGAGCCGGGCGAGAGGATTTGGGCAAGTGAGGCAGTTTTTGTGTGTGCACATGTGCTGTATTTGTCTGGTACATCATCGAATAATTGGGCTTTAAATTTTTGCATGCCTTTTATTATCATCTTTTACACAAATCCCCAATCTCAGTTCTGCGGATCGGTTTTCTAATTGGTCACAACACCTTTTAAAATGGAATACCAGACTCTCATATACCAATGAAGTCATCGTACCAGGCGGAAACACCGGCGTCCTCCGGGCTGCCCTTGAAGACTACCACCCGATACCTGAATGTGTGTACATCACCCTCAAACATCTCGAGCGGCGCCTCAATAAACGTAAAGGGGGATGGTGAAATAAACCCATAGTCACGTGTAACCCACTGGGCAGGATAAAAACTGTTGGTTGGATGCTGAAGAATGGCCAATCCTTCGGTTGCGCCATGGTGCTCTCCGTAGTAAGCCGCCCATGGTGTTGCCTTTTCACGTGTCCCTGCTTCATTCAGGTTGCCCTCGGAGTCTATGATCCGACCAGTACCGAGATGCGCCCAGTCGGCTCCGCGCACCGTATCTCCCACCGCAATTTCAGGATTCATGCGAGCACTGAAGAAGGAGTGACCGGTCGGACGGCTTATCGCCAGGTCTTTCATGACTTCAAATTGGAACTCAAAATCCATGATGCGAACATCCGCGGATGGGGCCCAAATGGCTATTTTGCGTGTTTCTGTAAAATGATGAGTTCCTGTCAGGGGCACGATCCATTCGGTTTGATCACCGAGGACCACTTTATTTCCGGTGTCTTCCAAAATGCGCGCATTGCGGGAAAAGATCTGGCCTGTTTCCAGCTCATGCCGGGGTTGCCAATAGTTGCCACGTGTTACATTTTCACTGCTGACCCAATCTAGACTGATGTAGAGTGAGCTGTGGTGCGGATATGGTTCCTGGTCCCAGGTGGTGACGGATTGACCGGATTGCGGACCGTTTACCGGATAGAAAAACGGATATTTATGTTCCCTTCCGAAAAGATATGTCGTGAACTCTTCGCCGTCCACAAATACGGGTATGTATTCATCGCCTGCAATGGCGTTAACACTTTGAGAACTATCAGTCTGGCATGCCGATATTGAAAAGAACACCAAAGCTGTCGTAAATACGATCAGGACTGGTGAATTGGGATGTTTCATTTCTGCTGGATATTGATTCTAGTCTATTTATGAGAATATTTGCTCATTCTATAAGCAAATAGGCGTTTACTGGTATGAGCTGCAGCCTGCAGAGGGATCCAGTGCCTTTCAAATGGGTACACCATTAAGACTTATGAAAAAGCAAAAACCCTTACGGCCATTATTCAATATCCCTGACTCCCCTGAAACCGATATGGAACATGTTGTTGTCAGGCGGGGTATGGCTCCTGGCGGAAACGCGATACCCATGGCAATATGATGCATGGCACATGAACGATCCACCCCGAATCACTTTCTCACTGTCTTCACCAGGCTCATATGGCGTATCACGGTCACGATATGACCGAAACCAGTCCGATGTCCACTCCCATACATTTCCACCCATATCGGTAAGCCCCAACTCCGTTTCCCCAAAAGCGCCTACCGGCGAAGTCAAGATGTAACCGTCTTCACCCAGGTTTCGCTCGGGGAAGCGACCGGTCCAGGTATTGGCCTGATACTTGCCATCCACTACCAGATTCTCACCCCAGGCATAAGGATGGTCGCGATTGACAATGCCACGCGCCGCATGCTCCCATTCCACCTCGGTCGGCAATCGCTTGCCTGACCAATTCAGATAAGCAACGGCATCATCATAGGTCAGCAGGGTGACCGGATGGTCATCGGGCGCCTTGCCATGCTCTTTGCCAAGCGGGTACTCCCAGTACACCCCGGGCGCAATGACCCATCTGCCTTGAGCATGGTCAAAAACAATGCCGTCCCCAATTTTCTCAGAAAAAGTCACATAGCCTGTTTCAGCCACAAACTTGCGAAATTGACCTATCGTGACAAGATTCTTGTCCATGTAAAACGATTCAACATGGGTTGTGAAAACGGGGCGCTCAGCTGGCAGTCCCGATTCCGAACCGATAGTTGCTTGTCCGCCTGGTACCAGTACCATGCCCTCGGGGATTTGACTATCGCGACGGCCGGCACCTTCCGGATTTCCGGCATTTGCCTCACCAAACGCCAGCCTGGAAATACCTGAGCAGCAGGACTGATCTGGAGCACTTTGGGCCATTGCACCCTGACTGCAAGTCAATATCATGACAGTTGGCAACACCAACATCATGACGATTGCCATCACCATCGGACCAATTCCTGGCAGGGTACGTTTCCAGATCATATGCTTCCAGAATGTTTAGTTATTTTCTGCTTTGAGAAGCTGGCTCAGAACAACTTAACCGATTAATTTTCCTCAGGATAATCACTATATTGCAGATTTGCAATTCATAATCCAGCGATGCAGATATGGATTCACCCAACCGGGCGCACAAAAAAAAGAAGCCCGGACTGCTCTCACAGCACCGGGCTTGCTCTTTCCTCCTGTTGCGTCAAGAAGAGGGGATCATATTTCGTTACATCTTATTTCACGAACAGCATCTCGCGATAAGATGGCAGCGGCCAGTAATCATCAGGCACAAGTTTTTCGAGCTTGTCTGACAATTCGCGGACCTTGTTCATTTCGGGAAGAACCACGCGTGAGAGGTGAACGGCCTTTTCATCTACGGTGTCACCGCCGAGATCTTCGTTTACCTTGCGCAGTTTGTCAACGGCTACAAGCAACTGGCTCAGTACCGTGTTCACTTCTTCCGCCAGGCTCTTTGTGGATGTGATGTCGAGCCCGCTCGCTTTTCCGCGATCATTGACAGCAAGTATTTCATTCAGGTAGCGGATGGTTGCCGGGATGATCATTGTCCGTACAATGTCCTCGGTAGTCTCCGCTTCAATGTTAAGTTTAATGAAGTACTGCTCCAGGTAGATCTCAAGGCGGGACTCAAGCTCAAGCTCAGAAAGCACGCTGTATTTTTCAAACAGTGAAACACTCTTCTCCTCAGTGAGGTGAGGCAGGGCCTCCATGGTAGTCTTGAGGTTAAGCAGACCTCTTTTGGCCGCTTCTTCCTGCCAGTCATCCGAGTACCCGTCACCGTGGAACAGGATACGGTCAATGTCGCTGAATGTTTTCTGCAGGACTTTTTCAAGCGCACCTTCGAAGTCGCTTCCACCACTGACAGCCTTTTCCAATTCCGTGGTCATCTGATCGATGGCACTGGCGACTGCGGTGTTGAGCACCGTCATCGGGAATGATACGGTTTGCTCCGAACCTACGGCGCGGAACTCAAACTTGTTCCCGGTAAAGGCAAACGGCGAGGTCCTGTTCCTGTCGCCCGCATGCTTGGGAATGGTTGGAAGTACGGGAATGCCGAGTCCAAGCAAACCGCTTTCTTTGGACGACTTGGCCTTGCCGGCTTTCAACTGCTCGATGATATCATCCAACTGCTCACCGACATACGCTGAAATGATGGCAGGCGGAGCTTCGTTGGCGCCAAGCCTGTGGTCATTTCCTGCACTTGCAATAGAAGCACGCAGGAGTGCCTGGTGGTCATGGACGGCTTTCAATGCTGCCGTGAAGAAGAAAAGGAACTGCATGTTGTCATGCGGAGTGTCGCCAGGCTCAAGGAGATTGCCTCCCTTGCTTGTCACCATGGACCAGTTGGCATGCTTTCCGCTTCCATTAAGTCCCGCAAAAGGCTTCTCATGGAGCAGGCATACCAGACCATACTTCCTTGCGATCCGTTTCAGTGTGATCATGGTCAGCTGCTGATGGTCGGCTGCCACATTGGCCTTTTCAAATACCGGGGCGATCTCATACTGGCTGGGCGCAACTTCATTATGGCGTGTCTTAACAGGGACACCCAGACGGTAAAGCTCCTTCTCCGCTTCTAACATGAAGGAGAGGATCCTGTCGGGGATAGAGCCGAAATAGTGATCATCCAGCTCCTGACCTTTAGCAGGCTTTGCGCCAAACAAAGTGCGGCCCGAGGTAAGCAGGTCGGGACGGCGGTAATAATATTCCTGATCAATCAGGAAATACTCCTGCTCAAATCCGCCGGTCGCATTCACCCACTTGACATCATCCTCACCAAACAGCTTCAAAGCCCGCATAGCCTGCTTGTTGAGAGCCTCAATGGAACGCAGCAGGGGTGTCTTGAAATCCAGTGACTCCCCTTTCCAGGAAGCAAATACGGTCGGAATGCAGAGAGTGGAACCGTTGCCGTTTTCGATGATAAAAGCCGGCGACGTTGGATCCCAGGCCGTGTATCCGCGCGCTTCGAAAGTTGGACGCAGACCGCCACTTGGAAAACTTGAGGCGTCCGGCTCACCGCGCATCAGATCGTTGCCTGAAAACTGTGTTATGGCACCGCCTCCCTGATTGGGAGTAATGAAGCTGTCATGTTTTTCGGCTGTGGCACCTGTCAGTGGCTGGAACCAGTGAGTATAGTGTGTGGCCCCTTTTTCTGTGGCCCACTCTTTCATGACCACGGCAACGGCATCCGCCACTTCATAATTCAAGGGTGCGTTATCACGGATGGTCTCCTTCAGTACTTTCCAGACCGATTTGGGAAGCCGCTCTTTGAGCGTGTCCATTGATAGACAGTTTTCCCCAAAAATCTTAGCAATGTTCATATCCATCTTTCCGGATCCGTTTCTGGCAAGCAGTGTTGCTTCCGCTTTTCTTACGGCTTCCAGTGCATCGAATCTCCTATACAATTTGCTCATTGAATAATACTCCTGCTTTTTTTGTTCGGCTTTTTCAGTTTTAAAGACAGGACAAATATAAACTTTTTTTAATAATAATCCATACTTATTTAATTAAAAATTATTTTTTGACTAATATTTTCATATTCTATGTTAATTTCACATTATATTGTGTAAAAAAGCGCTTCCAGTTTGGCCGCAACACATACTCTATTTCGTTTTCCGTATTTTGGGGTTCACATTTCTCTGTCAGATATTGTCGCTTAATGAAATTTTCTGTCTGGATGGAAGCGGCGCGGCTCAGAACCCTGCCCGCTTCGCTTGTCCCCGTATTTGTTGGTGGTGCCTTGGCCTGGAAACATGGTCTCTTCCATGCTCCCGCAACGGCAATGGCGCTTGCCTGTGCAATTCTGATCCAAATAGGCACCAACTTTGCCAACGATTATTTCGATTTCCGGAGCGGGGCTGATACCGCCGAACGCGTCGGATTTGCCCGTGCCTCATCAACGGGGGAAATCGCTCCCAAAATCATGCTCGGCATGGCGCTGGCCACCTTCTCATTGGCATTCCTTCTTGGCCTGTATCTTGTCTTCCATGCCGGATGGCCCATCCTGCTGATCGGCGTCCTCAGCATCACCGCCGGACTGCTCTACACTGGCGGCCCGTTCCCGCTTGCCTACAATGGCCTCGGAGACATTTTTGTATTTCTATTTTTTGGCATTGTAGCAGTTATGGGCACCTACTATGTCAATGCCCTTGAATGGTCGGCCGAATCCTTCCATGCAGCGCTGGCAGTTGGGGCTTTGTCTACCATGATACTGGCAGCCAACAACTACAGGGATGTCAACACAGATCGAAAAGCCGGGAAAAAAACGCTTGTGGTGCTGCTCGGAGAACGTTTTACCCGATGGCAATACCTGTTGCTGATTTTGCTGGCTTTCGCCGTCCCGCCATTTTTCTATTTTCGGGAGTCATACGACCCCGTTATATTACTTCCCATGATCCTTGTAATACCCGCGGGGTTCCTCGTCTATCGTTTCTGGACCGAAACAGTAAAGGAGCAGTTCAATATGATCCTCGTACGGACAGCCCAGTTCATGACCGCTTTCGGTATCCTCTTTTCCATTGGGATTATCCTGTCCCGGTAAACGTTAACGCATCCGCACCAGCCATGAAACAAGCACCGCTTTCCCTGTTCGAGTACACCATCCCATTCCGGAAACCCTTTCTTACTGCTTCAGGGGATCTCAATGAGAGGAAGGGTTTTCTAGTTGGAGACGGGAAGGCAATCTGGAGCGAAATTGCCCCACTTCCCGGTTTTTCAGACGAGACTTTCGAGGAATCAAGGGAATCCCTGATGGATCATGGCAAGGAAATAACTGCCGCATTTCAGGATCGCTCCCTGGACCAGTTCCTCAATGATGAGCGCTTCCTTGCCATGCTTGCTCGTCTTCCATCGGTTCGATTCGGCCTGTCCATGCTCTCTGAACAGCAAAAAGCCACTGCTGCAGGACTTCCTCTCTACAACTTTTGGAAAAACTCACTGTTTAAAAAAACACCGCGAAACCGGGGTATCACCACCGAAGGATACGTCCGCTGCAATGCTCTCGTCGGAGTGATGGAAGCTGAAAAACGTCATCAGGTAATCCGTTTCCGGAAAGAGTGTGGATTCCGGACCATCAAGGTAAAGGTGCCTGCCAACCCGGACGAGGCATTTGAAACCATGATCAGCACCTGCAGATCCTTCCCTGACCTGGTTTTCAGATTTGATATGAACAAATCCTTCAACATTGATCAGGCCAGGGAGCTGTTCGGTAAAATGCAGACAGCCTGGGAGGATGGCAGCTTGGCACGCAACATCGCGTATATCGAAGAGCCTCTTTCGGACCCGTCCCCCGAATTGCTTTCAGAGCTTCGAACCTTCGGTTTTTCGCTTGCCGTTGATGAATCCGTGAGAACTCCGGAAGATGTGCACACCTTTGAAAGCAATGCAAGCGTGACGCATCTTGTAATCAAACCCATGCTTTTCGGATCCTTTGAGGAGCTGTTAACACCCTTGCAATGCAAACTTGCCGTGGCTGTTTCCTCAACCTTCGAGACCGCCATAGGCCGCAGGTTGCTGGCGCATATTGCCGCGCTCAGTAATATCAAGCGGGAAACAGACCATGGCCTTGATACCGGTTCATCGCTGGCAGCTGACTTCCAGCAGCTGGAATCCGGTGCGCATATAAATCTTGGTGACGGGCACGGTCTCGGAATGCTCCCGGACATGCAAAAGGACTGGCTAACGCCTGTCAAGGGTTTTTGATATCCCGGATGAGTCGCGGAGATTCATATCGTACGCTTTTAAACGCACAATTTCCCGGCCGCCGTGCTTCCGGATGGCTTCACGGTGAAAGAATCTTCTTAACGGACGGCGAACGCACCATCCGTTACCGTGACTTTCCATCAATCATGCGCAATGCTGACAGATTCTTATCCAGCCAATTATCCGAAATCTGGCGGGTTCCAAATTGCGATACGCCTCCCTCCTTTTGGCTGGGAATCGACACGACAGAGCGCTTGGAAGCTGCATTGTGGATGATCTACTGCTGGATGCGTTTCATCCCCTTCATCCCATTTGCAAAATCCTGGCTGGAACCGGCCACGCTTTTCCAGCCTGACATTGTCCTGTGCACCTCACCTGGTACCCAAGCCGTTTTGAAGGATATTGGCTTATATGCAACCGACAACACTAGTACCGTTGCCAAAAGTTTGCTGGCTCCAGCTTTGTCCCGGCATTTATCAGGGAAAACGCATTACGCGTCGCATGGCAGTACCGGCGATGTGCATGAATCTTCTCGCACTCTTTATGCCGGGTTATTCGACCAATCCGATCATTATTTTTGCGGTCTCGCAACATCCGGAAGCTCCGGACGCCCAAAACGGGTTGCACTGCTGCGGCGGAATATGATCGCTGCCGCTGAAAATGCTTTCAAAGCCGACATCAAAAAAACAGCTCACGGTAATGAAAATGATGGTTTGGGAGATCGCAATTACCTGTGGGGAAACTGCCTGCCGTTGTACCATGCGGGCGGTCTTGCAATCGTGTTTCGGGCCCTGCTGAGCGGAACCGGGCTCTATGTCTGGAACCAGTTTGATCCGGAAACCGTGACTCGGGACCTCAAGGATCATCCCGATATCCGCAGGATTTCCCTGGTACCAACCATGCTGAAGCGCTTGATGGAATACCACACAGCGACCGGCACACACGCTCCGCGTGGTTTGGATATGGTGCTTGTGGGTGGCGGACCATCGAATCCGGAGCTGCTGGAAGGTGCCCGTCACAAGTCCTGGCCGGTCTGTTTCAGCTATGGCATGACCGAGACAATTGGTCAGATAGCAGCCCAGGATCCAGGCAACGATGATCCGGCCGGATCAGTGGGCAGGCCCCTTCCGGGTCTTGAGGCCGTGATCCATGATGGCCAAGGCAGTGAGCTGCAACGCGGAGAAACCGGGATACTGCGGATCCGCGGCCCTCAGGTTTTTCCCGGCTATATGGGCACTGACCGGCAGATTGTGTTTTCGGAATTCGGGCCGGATCAGGATGGATGGTTTGAAACTGGTGACTACGCCCGAATGGATGATAAGGGACGGCTTTACTTCGAAGCCCGGCGCACCGATCTGATTATTTCCGGCGGACAGAACGTCAACCCGTCAGAAGTTGAAGAAATATTACTGGAAAGTCCGCATGTCCGGGATGCAGCTGTTACAGGCCTGGACGATGAAGAGTGGGGTCAGATTGTGGTTGCCTTCATTGTGCCGGACCACGCGCAGGAGCGCACTGTGGGGGGTGTAGTCTCAGCAATAGAAACATTCGCCAGCGAATCCCTGAAACCCCACCAACGGCCAAAAAAAATACATCTCGTAGCATCCATCCCACGTACATCACTGGGAAAAATAGAAAGAGGCCGGCTGCGAAAGTTAGCTACAGACCGGCCCGTTTGAAAATGGCGTCGACATTTCGGGTGTGATGAGCCAGGTCGAATGCCTCTTCCAGCTTTTCTCTTCCGATCTGCGAGGTAATGGCCGGACTTTTCTCAACAAGTGACCGGAACGGGACTTTCTGCTCCCAGGCCTGCATCGCAAGTGGTTGCACTATGTCGTATGCCTCCTCCCTGGACATACCTTCCTCAATTAGCATCAGAAGTAACCGCTGGGAAAAGACCACACCATGGGTCTGGTTTATGTTCTGTTTCATGTTATCGGGATAGACGACCAGGTTTTCAACAACCCCGGCAAATCTGTTCAGCATATAATCCAGCAGTATCAGCGCATCCGGTATTATGATACGCTCGGCTGATGAATGTGATATATCTCGTTCATGCCAAAGGGGGATGTTTTCGAAGGCCGTCACCATATAGCCGCGCAGCACCCGGGCACAGCCCGTTATGTTCTCTGAACTGATCGGGTTGCGCTTGTGGGGCATGGCCGAAGAGCCCTTCTGGCCTTTTCGGAACCGCTCCTCCACTTCCCTGGTTTCCGTCTTCTGCAAGTGCCGGATTTCAACCGCTATCTTTTCCATGCTGGAACCGATCAGCGCGAGAACGGACATGTAGTAAGCATGGCGATCCCGTTGCAATGTCTGCGTGGATACCGGTGCCGGTGTCAGGCCCAGCAGTTCACAGGTGATCGACTCAACTTCAGGCGGGATGTTTGCAAAAGTGCCAACTGCGCCCGAGAGCTTTCCAAACTCCACCCCTTTTGAGGCATGTTTAAATCGCTCACTGTTCCGAAGCATTTCCTGATACCAAAGAGCACACTTCAGGCCAAAAGTTGTCGGCTCGGCATGGACCCCGTGCGTACGTCCCATCATGACCGTGTACTTGTGCTCTCTCGCCTTTTCCGCAAGAACTGTAATCATCCGCTCCAGACCTTCACGGATGATGCTGTTTGCCTTTAGAAGGCGCACTCCCAGCGCTGTATCCACAACATCTGTGGAAGTGAGACCGTAGTGGACCCACTTTTTTTCTTCTCCAAGCGATTCAGACACCGCTCGTGTAAACGCCACAACATCGTGGCGGGTCTGCTCTTCGATCTCGTGGATTCTATCAATGTCAAACCTTGCACGTTCCTCCATTTTGAGAATGTCTTCTTCAGGTATGACACCCAGGCGACTCCAAGCCTTGCACGCGGCGATTTCAACATCCAGCCATGCCTGAAATTGACTTTCTTCTGTCCATATGGAGGCCATTTCCTCCCGTGAATACCGTTCTATCATGATAGCTTTCCAGACCGCAAAATCTTACTGGTTCATTTTTCTTTGGATTCGGATTTACCCGTTGCCGTTGCTTCGTTCAGTACCTTGACCTCTACCTTCGACAGCCTGTTGTTCTCCATTTCATCGACCTTGAGTTCCAGACCCTTGAAAGTAATCGTCTCCCCTTCCTCAGGTATGCGCTCAAGCAGATGATAGATCAATCCGCCAAGAGTTTCATACTCATCATCATCAGACGTGAGTTCCATTGAGAGAATGTCAGCCATATCATCCAGATCAATTTTGGCATCAAACACATAGTTGCCAGACTTTTTCCGGGTAAAAAGCTCTACTGTCTCGGTATACTCGTCGGTAATCTCCCCGATGATCTCCTCAAGTACGTCATCCAATGTAATTATCCCCTCGGTGCCGCCATATTCGTCCACTACTATGGCAATATGGGTTTTCTCTCTCTGAAAGTCACGAAGCAAGTCGTCAAGCTTCTTTGTGGTGGGAATAAAGAGAGGTTTCCTGGACAGTGTTTTCCAGTTGATGGTTGTTTCGCCAAGGTCGGAGTTGATATATGGGAGAAGATCTTTTGAGTGTATTATTCCGATGATATTATCGAGGTTTTCCTCATAGAGCGGAAGCCGCGAAATACCTTTCTCACGGATCAGGTCAAGCACCTCCTGAAGCGTATTCTTTGTGTTGATGGCAGAGATATTCACGCGGGATGTCATTATCTCCCGCACATAGGTATTCCCAAATTCAATCACGTTTTCAATGATTTCCCGTTCGTCCCCATGGATGGATCCATGCAACTCCCCTACTTCGGCAATGGCTTTCAGATCTTCGGAGGAAAAGGTGTCACTTGGCCGTGGGATACTTTTCTCAAGAAACCGGGTGCTTCTTGAAATCAACCGCGAGAGAGGGCCAAAAATTATGAAAAAGAGATACAGAAGCCCGCTGAGCTTTCGGGATACTGCCAGCGGCTTGTTCAGAGCGAGCAGTTTTGGCGTTATTTCCGCCAGTATCACGATCACAAAGGTGAGGACGATGATTTCGATCGTGAAAACAATCACCTGCGGGAGTCCGAACATCGCGACCAGCCGGCCGGTCACTACAGCGGCTCCAACAGCGGTGATAATGTTTGCAAAGGTGTTGCCGATCAGGATTGTCGCAAGCAGCTGGCGGGGTTTCTCAAGCATGTGAAGGACCCGCAAGAGCGCCCTGTCCTTTTCAGACTCCTTGATGGCCTTGCGGTCAACTTTCTTGTCCAGCGAGAAGAATGCCACTTCCGATCCAGAGAAAAAAGCGGAAAAAACCAGTCCCAGAAGTATGATTACTATCAGGACTACGAAGTCCACCGGGTTTAACAGCAACGTGTCAAACGTACTCCCCTCCGCCGTTTTCCAGATACGGCCGCCTGATTCCACAATTTTTAACAAAAAAAGATTATCCAACAGGGTTAAAGGTCGGTAAATAATCGGGTCAGACAAATCTAAGCACAATACTGCTTGCACGCAACGCCGCTGACATTAATCCCCAGCGGGGTTAAGGGCGGACCGTTTAGTTGTCGGTCCGCCGCATTGTGCCCCGAAATTCAGCTTGCCCTGGTCGCAAGCAGGTCAAAACGGAAGATCATCGTCCGCATCCGTCCCATCTCCTGGTGCGAAATCATCACCGTCATTGACCGACAATTCCTGTTTGCGTGCCGGTTCATAGTCACCGGAGTCAGCCCTGCTGTCAAGAAGCTGCATGGTCAACGCCTTTATCTCGGTCATGTATTGTTTCTGTCCATCCTTGTCCTCCCATGAGCGGGTCTGGATGGGTCCTTCAAAATAGACCTGTGATCCTTTTTTAAGCAGTTGCTGACAAGTTTCAGCAAGACGGCCCCATGCAACGACACGGTGCCACTCAGTTGTTTCCTGAAGTTCTCCGTTGCTGTCGCGATACCTGTCGTTGGTTGCCACCCTCATGGTGGCCAATGCCGTATTGTTCTGTGTGTAGCGGACCTCGGGATCGGCTCCGAGACGTCCTATGATCATTGCTTTATTGAGTGATCCCATGATAGATTGATTATGTTCCGGGTTGCCTTATGTACGGTATAGACCTGGAACCGGCCTGTTCCTTACACACTTGTACCCGTATTTTGATTGCCATTTTGTTGCACCTGCCAAAATGGTACACATTCCACAAGCCATATTCAAAAAATGATTCAGGAATAGACCCCGCTCCGCTCCATCTCCATAAGTTTCTGAATGCGGAGGTTCGTATCAGGGTGCGTGGAGAAGAGACGGCTCATTCCACGGGCGGAAAACGGATTTACCGGGAACATGTGTGCCGTGGACCGCTGCGCCGTCTCCGAGGCTTGCATGGGCATTCGTTCCACTGACGACTGTATCTTGCGAAGCGCACTGGCAAGGCTTTCGGCACTGCCGCAGATCTCTGCTCCAACGCGATCGGCCTCAAACTCTCGGGTGCGTGATACGGCCGACTGCAGCATGGCTGCTGCCAGCGGCGCCAGTATCAGTGTCAGGATTAAAACGATTGGATTGGGCCCTCCGCCATTACCGCGTCCGATAGGCAAAAAGATGGCAAATTGGGCAAGCATAGTTATGGCACTAACAACCGTCGTCACGATGGTCTGAGTAAGGATGTCCCTGTTCTTTATATGTGCCAGCTCGTGTGCCATCACACCTCGCAGCTCACGCTCGTTCAGACTCTGCAGGATACCCTGCGTGGCTGCAACTGCGGCATTTTTAGGATTGCGTCCCGTCGCAAATGCGTTGGGCTGCTGTTGCGGGATAATGTAAACTTTAGGCATCGGCAAGCCGGCATTTTTCGACAACTCCTCTACCATGTTGTAAAATCTCGGGGCATTATCACGGGTAACTTCCTGGGCCCGGTACATTTTCAGCACAAGCTTGTCGGAGTACCAGTAGCTGAAAAAATTCATCGCTAATGCTATACACAGGGCGATGATCATGCCCGTCTGTCCACCCAGCAAGCCGCCAATAAACAGGAACAGCAGCCCCACGAGCGACATGAGAAATACGGTTCGGATGGTATTCTTGATCATTTCTTCTTTCCTCCAATCAAATAACGTTAAAAATGGGTCGTTTAAATTTCGGATGTATAACTTATGAGGATGCCAAATTATTTTTCCGCTTCTATAACAGTTTTTTCGCACATGGAATTTCAAAATTTTACAGTTTCATTACATCGTTTTCCTTATTCTTTCTGCTGTAGCTACAGGACCCTTGTCCAACAAAGGCCCAGTTTAGTGTAATAATTCGCAAAACCCTGAGTTCGCACGAAAGATGTAACCTGGCCGACCGGATCCAAATCCCGTCATTATCATTTCAACAACACATCCATTTTAAAATCAGCTTTTACCATGTCAAAAAAGAAGGTTTCACAAAACGGTGCATTTAGTAGAAGAGATTTCCTGAAAACCGGTGCGCTCTCCGGCATGCTCCTTGGTTCGGGTACTCTGATCAACGGCTGCGCCTCCGGAAGCGCGAAAGCGCGTCCCGGCGATGCCAAAAACATCATTTTCATGGTCAGCGACGGCATGAGTTCCGGTACTCTGACAAACACAGACCACTTCCTGCGCCGCAACTACGGCCGGCCGTCCAACTGGATTACCCTCTATGAGCAGAATCGGGTCTCACGAGGGCTTATGGATATGTCCTCAGCTTCTTCCATAGTGACCGATTCCGCCGCAGCTGCTTCTTCTTGGGGATGTGGCCGACGCCTGACCAACGGCCGCGTCAACATGACTGATGACGAGCAGGCGCTTAAACCCGTTCTCGAGATCTTCCGCGACGCCGGGAAGGCAACCGGCCTTGCCACCACCACCACCATCACGCACGCCACTCCGGCCGGTTTCGGAGCCAATGTAATGGCGCGCGGCGATGAGCAAACCATAGCGGAACAATACCTGGATCGTGGCTACGACGTACTGCTCGGCGGAGGCAACACAAGATTTGCCCCGGAGCATCGCGACGACGGGCGCGACCTTTACAACGAATATGAGCAGGCTGGGTACAAGGTGGTCCGAAAAAAGGACGATCTGATTTCTTTTGACAGTAGTGAAAAGCTCCTGGGCATTTTCCGCAACGGTCATTTACCCTACAATCTCGACCATATGAATATCGAGGAGCAACGGCGCGACATTCCCACTCTCGCGGAGATGACCGAGAGTGCCATCAAGCGTTTGTCACGTAATTCCAACGGCTTCATCCTGCAGGTGGAAGGCGGCCGGGTGGATCATGCCGCACACGGGAATGATGCCGGCGGACTGATTTATGACCAGATCGCATTTGATGACGCCATCGCCAAAGTGATGGAATTCACCGAAAACCGGGACGACACCCTCGTCATCATTACTACCGATCACGGAAACGCCAATCCCGGCCTCAATAGCGGCGGTGATACTTATCTGGATCGCATCGCAGAATTCCGCCATACCAACAGCTGGGTCCTTTCACAGCTCGACGAGAGCAGTTCTATCAGTCGCATCCGTGAACTTGTTGAATACGCCACAAAAATCGAGATCCGCCAAGACGAGGCAGAGATCCTTAGAAAGTCCCTGGCAGGCGAGTTCGAGCCCATCTACCGGGCGATGAGCCGATCCGGCAGTATTATGGGGGCAATTATGGCCAATTATCTGCGATTCAACTGGGTGGGAAGTACGCACACATCGGATTACGTGGAGCTGGCGGGCTACGGACCGGGAAGCGACCGAATCGGCCCGTTCCATAAAAACACCGACATGTTCCATCTCATGGTGGAAATGGCCGGTGTGCAGGCCCATGCCGATCCGCAAACCCTTCAGGACGCATGATCGTTTTGCACCCCTGCCCGGGCTGATCGTAAGAACATCAGCATGACGCTTACTCGTCCGGAAAGCGTGCAAAAAACGTAAACTGAAAGCATCCGTGTCACTCACGGATGCTTTTTTTTACCCGCAACATTGACAAACCGGCGGTCCGATCCTCGAAGATTGGCACCAGCAATGCGAATATTTCGCTTCATGCCCTCGAACTTCGCACGTTTGACGGCACTTCGACGGAACAGCCTGCGGTACTCCTCCAGATTCAGTTCCTCCCAGTAATCCAGATCCTTGTCCGCCGTATCCGGCCGTACAAAAAGGCGCTCTTCCGATCCGCGCCGCGCCTTCCGGTTCCACGGACACACATCCTGGCAGATATCGCAACCGAAGATCCACTCGCCCATCTGGCGGTGGTACTCATCCGGGATCTCATCGCGCAGTTCAATGGTGAAGTAGGATATGCATTTGCTGCCGTCCACCTTGTAGGGTTCGTAGATGGCATCGGTCGGACAGGCATCAATGCACCGCGTACAGCTTCCGCAATGGTCCGCCACAGGACTGTCATACTCAAACTCGGCATCCAGGATCATCTCTCCCAGGAAGAACCATGATCCCCAATCACGGTTCAGCACATTGGTGTGCTTGCCAAGCCAGCCGATGCCCGACTCAACGGCCCAGGCCTTGTCCAGGACGGGAGCCGTATCCACAAAAACACGCCCATCCACCCTGCCGACAATTGACTCGGTAAATGCGAAGAGTTCGAACAGCTTTTCCTTGAGAACCCCGTGGTAATCCTCACCCAGAGCATATTTAGAGATCTTTGGCTCCTCGGATGTGAGCTGCCTGCGGGCAAGGTCCGGCTGATGGTAGCTCATCATTACAGAGACCACCGACCGCGCCCCGGGAACAAGCAGCCGCGGATCCAGCCGCTTGTCGAAGTGGTTTTCCATGTAGGCCATCTTGCCGTGCCGACCCTCTTTGAGCCACTGCTCAAGCCGGCTCTCGTGTTCCTGAAGGCGTCGTGCGCGAGCAAAACCAACTGCGTCGAACCCGAGCCGCAACGCCTCCTGGCGGACCATCTCCGTGCGTTCGGTGATGTTATTGGGCTTTTGGATCATCCCTGCCGGCTATTTTTGTGCGGGTCATCTGCTTCGGCATCCGCATTCATAAGCTCATCACGGAGGAGTTCCCTGAAATGGTCTTCATCCTCGGCCAGGTCGCGCAGCTTCCACTGCTGCACGCTCACCTGCTGCTTGACGATCTCAAGGGAGCGGTCCACCGTATCAACGACCAGCTGGTTCAGCTCGCTGTCCTCCTCCTTGAGCAGGATGGCATCGAAGAGCACGTCGGCCACCTCATTTATGAGTACCCGGTTGCGACGCGATGCCAGGTCCTGCATGATTCCGTTGATCACACTGAAGACCATATCCGAAATGGCCTTTTCCATCGTATTCCTGACCACGGATCCGAACACCGGGATCAGTTCCAGCCGTGCGAACTCGTCATTTTCATCAAGTGCGGTATTGATGCGCTCCTGCACATATTCGCGGATATCCTCGCGATAGCCGTCGTAGTTATCATTGGCTACTTTTTCGATGCGGTGGGACATCCACTCCACCAGCGAATCTCGCTGTGGCATGACTACTTCGTTGACGATCCGGTCCACAACCGGTCCGCCGGTGCGCACTTCGCGTTGGATATCACTCAAAATATTGATGGTGACCCGGTCTGAAAGCTCCTCGATAAGTATACCGTGATATTTGCGGATAAAACGGAAGACCGCAGTGTCGCTGAGATCGATGAGCCCGTGTTTCTGCAGCCGGTAGGTGATGGAAATGATGCGCAGGAGCCGCAGGAACCGGAACCCTCCCACCGGAATGCACCCGAGCAAATCATAGAAATGGATGAACGGAAAGAAAAACCAGCGATGGTAGAGCCGCTGATAGACCGCCATGGCCCACCGGATGAAGAATTCGGTGAGAAAGACCGAGACGAACATCAGGTCGATGAGAATAAACCGCGGATGCACCGTTGAGGCATACATTTCGGTGAAATCTGGTGCCAGGCCATAGAGGTAGCCGCGGATCAGCTCAAATTCAAACAGCCAGTCGAAGACAATCCACGCCAGATTGACCACCAGCAGCACGATCATCAGGAAATCCAGAAAGAAAAAACCGGCCTGGCCGCTTTTAAGGGATTTATTTCGTGACATGTACGTTTTTGCAGGTCTGTTTTGAGCGTATTCTCTGTTTTTCAGGGTTCCGCGATCCGGGATTGCCGGGACTGAAAATGCGAGGATCGGGTATTCCGGGATGACTGACGCCGACCAACCGTTTCGGTTCCGTGACGGGTCGACCGAAACATAGGAAAACCACAGCTTTTCAGAAAGGAAGAAGATTCAGAATCTGCTTGACCGGATCACTCTCAGTAGGCAGCCAGCCGGTCTTTAAGTTGCTTGTTCAGCAGTTCCCTGGCACGGAAAATGTGAGCTTTGACGGTCCCAAGAGGAAGCCCCAACTCCTCAGCGATCTCTTCGTAGCTCATCTCATCCATGTGCCGCATACGAACGACCAGCCGGTATTTCTCAGGCAGGGCCTCCACCGAGTCCCGCACCAGTTTGCGCCTCTGTTTGGCGATTATTTCCCGATCCGTTGACGCCGACTCATCCGTCAGCTCCATCTGCATCTCACCGTCCTTGCCCTGCACCGGTTCATCAATCGAAAGTGTACTGAGCTTTTTTTTCCGGAGGTAGTCGATGCTGTGGTTGGTGGCGATGCGATAGATCCATGTCGAAAAGGCGTACTGCCGGTTGAAGGATCCGAGGCAGTCAAACGCTTTTAGGAACGCCTCCTGCACCAGGTCATCCACCACATCGCGATTCCTGACCAGCTTCAGGATGTGGAAATAGAGCGCACGCTGATATTTATCCACCAGCTGCTGGTAGGCCTGCTGATCGCCGGCAAGGGCCGCATCCACAAAAACAAGGTCTTTGCGGCTGCTGTCTGTTGCTGTGTTTCTCTGAGTCACAGTGGAAATGCCAAATGGTTTCTTCTCTGATTCCAAATCATCCGTGCAATAGGGAAATATAGCAAGTTTCCCGGTCCCATTACAGCGTCATCGGCGTGCCGTTGGCAGATTTTGCCAGCCGGGTGGATACGGCCATGCCCGGAAGCGGATTCCACCAGGTTATTGCGGACAAGCCGCTGGCGTCGACGGGTTGGCGTACGCACTCAAAATCATCAGGAGGACGCCTTCCGCAGCACAAGGGCACGCCACTCGTTTTCCCCGAGTTTATCCACGCGATCCATAGCGGCGTAATGGCTGTTGGTGGAGATGGCATCCACATCCTCTTTCATTATACCGGAAAGCATCAGGATTCCGCCAGGCCCAAGATGTCCGGCAAGGGTCTCAGACAGGTCCAGCAGGATATTGCGGTTGATGTTTGCAAGGATGAGGTCGAACCGGGCATCTGCCGGGATCTGCTCCGTGGAACCGATGCGGATGTCCAGCCGGTCACTGACACCATTCAGACGGGCATTTTCCAGTGCGTTGTCATAGCACCACGGATCGATGTCAATTCCGGTGGCTTCACCGCCCCCCAGCTGCAGTGCGGCAATCGCCAGGATGCCGGTTCCGGTTCCCATATCCAGAATGCGGTTACCGTGGCGCACATGTTCCGGGAGCAGGCGCAGCAGCAGCCGTGTGGTTTCGTGGTATCCTGTCCCAAATGCCATTTTGGGATCGATGACCAGCGGGATGCTCTCAGGCGGCGCCGTGCCGGCGGACCATGTCGGGTGGATAAAAAACCGTCCCACTGACATCGGGGTGATGGTCTTCTCCCACTCCTCGTTCCAGTTGCGCTCCTGTACGGACTCCTCGCCAAGAACCTTCCGGTTTCCCTCCGATTGCATCTGAAGCCATTTTTTCAGACGATCTTTCACGTCTTCTGTAAATTTCATTTCCGGAATCCACGCCTCAATTTCATCCCCCTTCATTTCAAAACCTTCAAAGCCGAAGTCAAGGAGGTCATCGGCGGCCAGATCCTGCTGATCCGGAGGTATCCTGAGGCGGAGTTTCACATGTTTTCTGTTCATCTTGGTGCTCATGGCTGGAAACCTGACGTTTTGAAGAGCGAATGGTACCGAGTCACCGGATACGGTTGTAGATCAACTCCAGCAGCACGTCGCCAACGGCCTGAAGCGTGGCCGTGTCGATGATTTCCAGGTCATCGGCGTGCGTGTGCCAGTAATCCGGGAACGACACTTCCCGCTGCATCGGCTGTGGAGGTTTGTGGTGGATGATGTTGATGGTTGGAATGCCGGTTTTCCTGTTTATGATCCAGTGGTCGTCGGCGATGGATGATCCTTTTTCGTCCAGAAACAGGTCACCGTATCCCAGCTCGCCGGCGATGCGCCAGACCTCATCAACCAACCGTGGTGCGTACTGCATGGAAAATCCCTCACGGGGAAAGACAGCGCCGCGTGCGCCAACCATATCCAACAGAATCCCGAAACGCGGTCGGTATCCGGGCACGGGCGGGTTATTGGACCAGTAGCGCGAACCCAGGAAGTAGTAGTCCAGGTCGCCTTCTCGCCCGTAGTCTTCTCCGTCAAACAGGAGGATGTCCACTCCCACAGGCGGCGGGTTGTCCCGGAATATGCGGGCCAGTTCGAGGAGCACTCCTACACCGCTCCCGCCGTCGTCGGCTCCTGGGATAGGCTCGTTTCGGCGACGTGGATCCGGGTCCTTTTCGGCGCGCGGGCGTGTGTCCCAGTGGGCGAGCAGCATGATCCGGTCGCCCATTTCAGGTCGGAAGGCGGCGATGATGTTGCCCATCTGGTAGGTTTCGCCGGTGTATCCGGTGTGGGTGAAACGCTGCACATAGACGGATTGCGGACCGGCATACTCCCTCAAGCGGGACGTCAGGTAGTCAAGGGTGAGACGGTGCCCTTCGGAGCCGGGGTTGCGTGGACCGAATGCAAGCTGAGCGGCGATATAGTTGTAGGCGGTATCGGCGTCGAAGGATGGCACGTCGCGGGAGTGTTCGGTGAATGACAGACGCGGATCGGCCTGATCCCTTTTGCAAGCCGGGATAAATGATGCCGCAGACAGCATTATAATGAGCAGGACCGCCGGCTTTACATACGATCGGCAAGGGCCGGACAGAAAACGGTATACTTTCTGCTTGTGCATATGCTCAGTCCGGTAACATCTGGAGGGGATATTATGGTTTTGGGTGCTCAGGCTGGCTTTTCGTCCGTTCCGGCAGTGCAGACCATCTCAGCGAGGCGGGCGGCATTGAGCAATTCCGTTTCATGGAAGGCATCGGCCATGAACTGCACACCCACAGGCATTCCGTCGCTGCTGTGATTGCCGGCCGGTATGCTGATGCCGCAGATGCCGGCCAGATTTGCCGAGATGGTATAAATATCGGTCAGGTACATCTGCAGCGGATCGTTCAGTTTAGTCCCAAGCTCAAACGCCGTGGACGGGGACGTGGGTGAGATGATGACATTTACTTTGGAAAAGGCCTGTTCAAAATCCTGTTTGATGAGCCGTCGGATGCGCTGGGCCTTGCCGTAGTAGGCATCGTAGTAGCCGGCGCTGAGTACATAGGTTCCAAGCATGATGCGCCGCTTCACTTCCGGGCCGAATCCCTCCGTGCGGCTCTGCTTGTAGAGCCGGATCATCGGCGAGTCCAAATCACGCGCTGCATGATTCCCTTTGGCTTTCATGGCGTCTTCCTCGGCCTTCAACTGTGCCCGCACCGCCTTCATATCGGCCCGGTGTCCATACCGGATACCATCGAAGCGCGCCAGGTTGCTCGATGCCTCGGCCGTGGCCAGCACATAGTAGGCGGCAACGGCGTATTTCAGGTTTGGCAGACCGATTTCCACCAGTTTAGCACCTTTCTGCTCCATTTTTTCGGCAACCTGCATGACCTGCCGACGGATCTCCGGGTCCAGTTCCTCACTGAAATATTCGCGCGGAATGCCTACGGTGATGTCGGATCTCACGTCCTCCAGCAGGGCAGGGTAGTCGGGAACCGGTTCTTTGGAAGACGTGGCATCCATGGGATCACGGCCGGCTATCGCTTTTAGAATGACCGAGGCGTCGTATACAGATGTGGTCAACGGCCCGATGCTGTCAAAAGATGAGGCATAGGCAATAAGCCCATAGCGGGAAACGCGACCGTAGGATGGCTTGAGCCCCACCACTCCGCAAAAGGAAGCCGGCTGACGAATGGATCCGCCGGTATCGCTTCCCAAAGTGGCATGGCACATTCCTGCGGCAACGGCAGCCGCACTGCCCCCGCTGGAACCGCCGGACACACGCGAATGATCTCTCGGATTGCGGACCGGACCATAGATGGTATTCTCATTGGATGAGCCCATGGCAAACTCATCCATGTTCAGTCGGCCGATGATGATGGCATCCTGCTCTAGCAGCCGCTCCACAACGGTGGCGTTATACACCGCTTCATAGGAAGCGAGCATTTTTGATGCGCATGTGGCGCGATAGCCTTTCTGACAGAGCACTTCCTTGATGCCCATGACAGTGCCTGCCAGCGGTCCGGCAGTGCCGGCGGAGATTTTCTCCTGGATGTGCCGGGCATGATCCAGCGCCTGTTCTTCCTGCAGCTGCGTAAAAGCGTTGACATCCGGGTTATCCTTTGCAATGCGGGAAAGAAACCCTGACACCAGATCCGGCAGTGAGAGCTCTCCGGAATCCAGCTGTGCACGGGTACGGCGTATATCAGTTACGTTCAAAACGGGAAATAACCTTGTTCAAATACGGGTTTCAGAAGATTTTGTCACAACGGAGGGGTAGGTGAGATTTCTGCGGAAACATCAATCCTGCTGCTCCTCTTTTTTCACCTTTTGTTCTTCTCTTCTGGGTTCTTCCCTTTTGGGTTCGGGTGGATCATCAGAACCCTTCTCCAGTTCCTTGCGAATATCACTGGAAGCTTTGCGGAACTCTGTTATACCCTGCCCCAGTCCACGTGCAAGTTCCGGGATCTTTTTTGCTCCGAAAAGCAGGAGCACAACCAGAACGATAACCAGGATTTCAATGCCACCAAATGAGCCCATAAAACAACCTCAAAATTTATTTTAAAACAATCGTTGGATTTTGTAAAATAACAAACTTTCAGTTCAGGGGTAACTCTAGAAAAATTTATTTTATTGTGAAGACGTTACGGACTTGAATTTTATCATTTTTATTAGTTAATAGTCGACGAATGTTACTAATTAAATAATTAAGATTTAAACACTATGATTTGGACCGTTGAACTTGCTGCCACGCTTGAAGATGCACCTTGGCCTGCTACCAGGAACGAATTGATTGAATGGGCCGAAAGAAACGGCTGCCCCCAGCAGGTTATTGACAATCTGTTCGAGCTTGATGAAGAAGACGACACTCCCTATGAGAGCATCGAGGAGATATGGCCTGACTATATCATGAAAGAGGACTTCTTCCATGGAGAGGAGGACGAAGGATTCGACTACGACGACGTCTGACGACCGGCAAACCTTTTGCTGTTCCAGTTTCATCTGCATCCTGCCACCGTCTTCCACCCATACTTGAAATGCTTATATTCAGGTGACGTAAAGATATTTCGCCACCATACATCTGCATCTGCTTTCATTGAACCGCCTTCTACGTGTTATATGCCTGTGCTTGCTTCCCGGCCTGACGCTGCCTCTGCTCTCAGATTCCGGTGCCCGCGCTTCTTCAATTGACCCTGGCACGGGTTTTGCAATAGCGCATGCTCCTGCAATGGTGGCCGGAAACACCGATACTGACGAGCAGAACGATGATGACAGGAGAATCCGGCGTGTGCGCTTTGTAGGAAACCAGTCTTTCAGCAACGGCGAACTTCGGGCAATTGTCCGCACACGTCCCAACCGCCAGTTCCTTGGCATACCCGGGCTTACCTTCTGGTACCAGCTCAATCGCATTTCCAACCGGATCGGTGAGCCCCCGTCGCTTCTTGACAGGAGTGTACTGCAAAGGGATATTGAGCGCCTGACCAATTTTTACGAGTCCAATGGCTTCCGAAGTGCGATAATTGATACGAATATTACGTACTTCGACCGTGAGCGGGTGGAAGTGTCTTTCATGATACGCGAAGGCCGGCAGTCGCGCATCCGCACGATCTATTACCGCGGCATGCCGCAGATGGATACCGTTAACGATCCGGTCGCCTTTTACAAGAACAGTGACATAGTCACGCGTGCCATAAACGACACCTCCTTTCATTCGGGTCAGGCATTTACATACGAGAAGATTGCCGAGGAGCGCAACCGCATCATTGCCCACCTGAGAAACAATGGATATGCCTCCGTCACTCGGGACTCGGTGATCGCCGTCGTTCGGCAGGATACAGTTGAGACCCTGGAATTGGACGTGCTGTTCCGGATTTTCCCCGGACAGATATACCAGTTTGGAAACGTACATGTGGAACTGCGTGGCCCGGATGGCCAGTTCGACCGCGTGCGCAAGGATACTCTTTCAGGGCCTCCGCACACGGAGGAATCCTATGAGATCGTGGTGCATGTGGACGAGTCGGCCAAGACCCGCACCGGGCTTATCGCGCGCCAGCTGCTGTTCCAGCCTGGCACACGGTACGACAACAGCGCCTACCGCAACTCCGTCAACCAGTTCCAGAACCTGGGCATGCTGGTGGTAAACCAGTTCGGCCATACACCTGACGGGTCCCTGCCCGACTTTTCAGAACAGGTCCTTCCGGTCTATGTGAGGATGCAGACCCTGCCAAAACACAGGATTCAGCTTGATTTCTTTGGGATGAGGCGGCTTGGCTTCGGAGCCGGCGCCGGGGTACGGTACATCAACAACAACCTGTTCCGTGGGGCAGAGAATTTTGAAGTGGGGCTGCAGGGCAATTTCGAGTTCGTCGGAGGCACCCTGCTCAACAGCACAGAGCTGAGCACGGCTTATACCGTTCGACGGCTCAACTTTCCTTTCCAGAGGCTCGATCAGACCCCGTTTTTCCTGAATGCCAGTACACGCTACCGACTCAGCTGGGCGCAGAGCCGCCAGGAAAATTTCACCATCAACGCCAACTTCCGCTTCAACAACCAGTTCGAAGTGCGCCACCGGCCACAAATGGCTAGCCTGCTGGATCTTATTGAACTGGACTGGCTTGATGCATCGGCAACGCCCGAATTTGAGCGCAATTTGCGTGATCGGTTCGATGAAATCATTGTGGAGCGCATCCTTGAGGACTTCAATCCCCAGTTCAGTTCCATCATACGATACACTTTCCGGTACGCCATGACCGATCTCATCAAACGGGACTACGGTTTTTTCAGTGAGTCATCGATTGAACTTGGGGGTACCATCCCCTTTCTCATGGACCGGTTCCTCTTTGACCCGGGGGATGTGCAGGGAACCGTTCCCTCTCTGAACCTTAGTGACAGCACACTGACCTACAGCCAGTTTGTCCGGGTATCTTTTGATTACCGGAACTATACTCCGGTGCTGGAAAACGGAACGTTTGCCTGGCGGGCGTTTGCTGGATATGCACACGCGTTTGGTGTGACTCAGCAGATACCCCTCAACAGGCGCTTTTTTGCCGGCGGAAGCAACGACATTCGCGGATGGCCGCCATTGCGTCTGGGTCCAGCCGACCTGGATGCATCCGCCGGGGAAGTACCCATCAACGGCGGCGACCTGAAGCTGGCAGGGTTCATGGAATACCGGCACATCATCTTCCACAATTTCCTGAATACGAACTGGGGCATTGCCGGGTTTACAGATTTTGGTAACATCTGGTACGGGACACGGAATCCGTTTGACGAGGGCAAGTTCCGTTTTGATGAGTTTTACAAGCAAATTGCCGTTGGTTCCGGTTTCGGACTTCGTCTTGACTGGGAGTACCTGGTCTTCCGCATTGACATTGCCTACCGGGTCCATGACCTTCAGCGCGGCTGGTTCAACAACAGCAATCCCTACTGGCACTTCGGTATTGGCCATTCGTTCTGAGCAATGGAATGGGCTGTTTTTTGCAATTATATACCGGAACCGATCACTGTCATGGACTGAAACCAATCAACTCGTAAAAACCGTTTCTTGCGCGATCCCACAAGGCACGCTCGTTAATGTAAATAGCCTTGAAAACCCTTATGTACGCCGAAACCGCAGCCTCGGTATCACCGGTTTCCGACAGGCATTCCGCCAACATCACCATGCTTTCATTCCTGATGACAAAATACTCGTTACCCCTGGCTTCAAGGGGCATGAGCATCCTCTGGTCGGTGAATTCCCGCTTGTCCCGGATGTCTGCCTGAAAATAGGGTTCCAGTCCCGTCAAGATCAGGGTCCCGTACCAGTCAGCCTCCCTGGCCAGTGAATCAAGTTCCGGAATTGCCTGCGTGCAGTCACCGTCCTCGAATGCCGCATGGGCCCTCTCTTTCCGTTCCGTGATTCGAACCGGGTCTGGCACTCCAAATTCCATGATTTTGATTTCCGGGACGCCATCAGAAAAAAGCTGGCTGTCGACAAGATACTGCGCATTGCCAACCCCGGATGCAACGAGCATGACAATAAAAGTTAAAATGATTTTTTTCATCGCATTGCAAGTTTTTAGGTAGTTTGAATAACAAAGGTCTGTTTGAATGTTTCGATAATGTACGCAAAGTACAGAATCAAACCTTCGAATTGACCAAGCAAATTATCCCGATCATTTTGTACCTTACCTGATAACCGTAACGCAGCAATTCGGGGAATTAAATCCGATTCAACCTCTTTACCCAGCCATGATCAAGCCGAAGTTCTGGAAGCGCATCACGGCGCAGTCCGAAATAATTTTTCAGTCGCCGTTCCTGAAAAGGATGTCGCAGCTCGAGCGGTATGAGTTCCTGCAACTCAGCCATCGGCGGCGGTTCAAAGCAGGGGAATATGTCTACCATCAGGGTGATCCCGGCACCGGCCTCTACATGATTGAGCAGGGTGCCGTGGAACTGCTCTACCAGGAAGAGCACACCGACAATGCCGTACAGCTCACCGTCCTGCATGCGCCAGAATGCTTTGGTGCTTTCAGTGTGGATTATCTTGTAAAGCGAAAGGCCTCTGCACGCTGCACTACGGACGCTGTTCTGAATGGCTTCTTCATTTCGGATTACCAGACGCTCGGGAAGCGACATCCGCGGATCGCACTACGATTCCTGGAGACGCTCAACGTGTTCGCCACGCACCATCTCGATCTGGTCATGACACGCATGTCGAAAATCGACGACGAGGCGACCGGCGCGGAAGCATATGCCCTGCTTTTCGAAACCTATGACATGCCTACCGAAGAATCGGCCAGGAAAAAAATCAGCTGATCCGGAATGAGTCAGGAAACACCAGTATTGCGGGTCAAGAAGGGAAAGGAACTTGTCCTGGATATCACTGCCGCTGCATTCGAAGGAAAAGGACTCGGAAAGGTCGGTGATTATGCCGTTTTTGTGAAGCATACCACCCCCGGAGACCGTGTCCGGGTGCGTATCACACGTAAAAGAAAAAACTTTGCTGAAGGTGTGCTGCTTGAGTTGGTAGCCCCTTCCCCTGACAGGATTCCCCCGAAATGCCGCCATGCAGGGACATGTGGGGGATGCACATGGCAGCACATTGCCTATGAGAAGGAACTGGAATACAAATCGGGCCATGTACGTGATCATTTTCAGCGCATTGGCGGGTTTAAGGACATTGCGACCGAAGCGGTAATCGGCGCTCCCGAACCGTTCTATTACCGTAACAAAATGGAATACACGTTTGGTGACCGCCGCTGGTTGACTGAACGGGAAGTGGCTTCGGACCGAGAGATCGCCGACCGTGATTTTGCACTTGGCCTCCATGTGCCCGGACGCTATGACCGCATATTGAACCTGGAGGAGTGTCATCTTCAGATCCCGGTGTCTTACGAAATCCTGGATGCGGTCCGTGAGCATGCCCTGTCCCATGACATTGCCCCGTACAATACCCACCGTCACGAGGGTTTTCTGCGCAACCTGATCATCCGCAATGCCGAACAGACCGGTGACCTTATGGTAAACCTGGTCACTAACGGCGAAGAAGAAGCAATAATGGCCGGGTTTGCGGAGTGGCTGCCATCCCGCTTCCCACAGATCACAACGGTCATCCACACGATCAATGACACCCGCTCTCCATCCTCCGAAGGACGGTACCAAAAAGTGCTGTATGGACCGGGTTTCATCACGGAACACATTGGGCCGTATCGTTTTCGGATCGACCCGAACACGTTTTTCCAGACCAATACCCGCCAGGCCAAGGCACTGTATGATGTCGTGCTGGATGCGCTTAAGCCTGAAAGTGTACCTGTGCTTTATGACCTGTACTGCGGCGTGGGCACGCTTTCAGTATACCTGAGTGAAATGGCCGGACGTGTCGTGGGAATTGAACTTCATCCCGGTGCGGTTGAAAAAGCCCGGGAAAATGCCGCCTCCAATGGCGTCGATCATGCCCTTTTTGAGCAGGGCGACATGAAGGACATATTCAACGACGATCTGATCCGAAGGCATGGCCGTCCTGACGTCATTGTCACGGACCCTCCGAGGGCCGGCATGCACGAATCCGTGATCGGACAAATCCTTGAAATCCTTCCGGAAAAAATCATTTACGTGAGTTGCAACAGTGCCACGCAGGCCAGGGATGCCGCCCTGCTGGCAGAAAAGTATTCGCTGGAACGCATCCAGCCGGTGGACATGTTTCCCCGGACATATCATATCGAATCCGTAGCCGTTTTATCGAGAAAAGGAACGTGATGGAATGGTTTGCTTATCGTATGCAAACTCTTTGGAAAAATATTTTAAACACATGAAAATCAGCGTCATCGGTGCAGGTTTGGGCGGACTCTCAGCTGCAGCCATTCTGGCTGCAAAGGGTCATACCGTTGACTTGTTTGAGCAAAATGAGAACCCGGGCGGCAAAATGCAGGAAGTTAATGCCGATGGATTTCGCTTCGACACGGGCCCCAGCCTTCTAACGATGCCATTTATTGTACAGGAAGTGTTCGAGCAGTGTGGCAAATCGGTTACCGACTACCTTGAATGGATGCCTGTTGAACCGGTCTGCCGCTACCAGTTCTCGGACGGTTCCGTTTTCCACAACTACCTGGACCCGGAGCGAAACAGGAACGAACTGATCCAGATTGCTCCGGAAGATGTGGAAGCGTGGGACCGCTTCCTTGAGTACAGCGCCGACCTGTACCGCCGTACGGCTGATACATTCCTGTTCAACCCCCTTCAGGTTGTCCGGGACCTGCACCTTCGCGACATCCCCGATTTCCTGCGGATCGACGCGTTCACATCCGTTTCAAGGAGAGTGGATGATTTTTTCAGTTCCCCCAAAATGCGCCAGCTGTTCAAGCGGTTCCCCACCTACAACGGATCCTCACCCTACAAGGCTCCGGCAACGTTGAATGTGATCCCTTATGTGGAGCTGCGCCTGGGTGGATATTATGTGAAGGGCGGTATGTACAATCTGGCCAGGGCGCTGGTTCGACTTGCCGAGGATTGCGGCGTACGGGTGCACACCGGGGTACCGGTAGACATGATCATCCCTGATCCCGGAGAGCGTCGCAAAATTTCCGGACTGATGATCAACGGTTCGCTTTATGAGGCCGATGCCGTAGTAGCCAACAGTGACGCCACGGACACATATCTTAACCTCATGCCAGACCGTGCGCTCTCGCGCCTCAAAAGAGCGCGTATTGCCAGTATCGAGCCCTCCTGCTCCGGTTTTGTGGTGCTGCTTGGCATCAACAGAACCTACCCTCAGTTGGAACACCACAACATCTTTTTCTCGGATGACTACGAGGAGGAGTTCCACTCCATCTTCGAACTCAGGGAGCCGCCCCAAGATCCGACCATTTACATCACCAACACTTCGGTGACCGATCCCAACGATGCCCCGCCAGACGGCTCCAACCTATTCATGCTGGTCAACGCACCATATACAGCGGCCGGACAGATGTGGCACGAGTGGCAGGAGACCTACACCGACCACATCATCCACACGATGGAGGCCCGGGGCCTGCAGGATCTGCGGGAATCGATCGTGTTCAAAAAAATCATCACTCCACCCGACTTTGAGCGCCTGTACGGATCGAACCGGGGCAGCATCTACGGGACCAGCTCCAACAGCCGCAACGCCGCTTTCGTACGTCCGCGCAACAAATCGCCGTGGTTCGACAACCTGTACCTTTGCGGGGGCAGCACACATCCTGGCGGAGGCATTCCACTTGTGATGCAATCGGCGGTGAATGTGGGCGCACTGGTGGACAGGGCCTGATCTATCTTGCCTGAGCCGCCCTTTTCCCCAGATTGATGACCTCCACCTCGTGGATTTTTCCGCCCTCCAGACAAAACCGGACAACGGTTCGAAACTCATGGAAACCGTGCACTCCGGCAGCGCCAGGATTCATGTAGATCATGTCCTTTTTTTCGCGGTCCTTGGCAATCTTGAGGATGTGGGTGTGACCGCAAATGAACAGATCGGGTGGATGGTCTTCCAGCTCTTTCTTGATCGGCAGTGCGTAACGGCCGGGATTGCCGCCGATATGTGTCATCCACACATCCACCCCCTCCCTGGTGAAGCGTTGATGCAGCGGATACACGGCTCTGATGTCCGGACCGTCTATATTGCCATACACACCCGTCAATGGAGCGACGCGTTCGAGGGCGGAGGCTATATCGATATTGCCAAAATCGCCGGCATGCCATATTTCGTCCACGCCGGAGAAGTAATCGGCAACCTGCTTATCCAGGAAGTGGTGCGTGTCCGATATCAACCCGATTTTAAGCATGGAACTAATTGGCGCTAAATGTGTATCATGTGACCACGGTTTGCAATTCTGTCATTATACGGTAATATGCAAACGCGGTAAAGAATTTTCTGTGATAACCGGTGGATTTTCCTGCGGCCGGTTTTCCGTTTCAAATGTTTTGATATGCCCGATTTCAGTATCATTATTGTCACCTGGAACGCACTGCACCATCTCAAGACCTATCTGCCGTCTGTCTGGGAGCACTCTCACGAACGTGCGGAGATCATCATTGCTGACAATGCCTCAGACGACGGTACGGCACAATGGGTTGCCGAGAAATTCCCGGCCATCCGCATTGTCTCTCTGGACCGGAACTTCGGCTACTGCGGCGGTAATAACAGGGCTGCAAAACACGCGCGTACCAACCGTCTGATTTTCCTGAACAACGATGTGGAGGTCTCGGCCGGCTGGCTGGATCCATTGTTCAGGATGCTGGATGAAGAGCCTGAAGTGGCGGCAATCCAACCAAAACTCCGCAGCTGGACCGAAAAAGAGTACTTCGAATATGCCGGTGCGGCGGGCGGAATGCTGGACAGGTACGCCTATCCGTTTTGTCGCGGACGGGTTTTCGACACGCTGGAACGTGATACCGGGCAGTATGATGACGCTTGTGACATCTCCTGGGCAAGCGGTGCGGCACTGGTTGTCAGACGCGGTTTGTTTGAGGATTGCGGTGGCTTCGATGAGACCTTTGAATTCCACATGGAGGAGATTGATCTGTGCTGGCAGCTATGGAATCGCGGCTACCGGGTGCGCTACTGTCCCGATTCCATCGTGTATCATCTTGGAGGCGGTTCTCTGCCGGCCGAATCGCCCAGAAAAGTCTACTATAACTTCCGGAACAATCTCAAGATGATCTGGAAGAATTGCCGGAGCCGTGATCTCCTTCCAAAGCTTTTTATAAGAATGGTGCTGGACGGGGTTGCGCTCTTCCGCTCGCTGGCAGGAGGCAAAGTGTGCGAGTGCTGGGCCATTTTTCGCGCGCACATGCATTTTTACCGGTCTCTACCCGGACTGATATCCACCAGGAAGAAACTGAAGGCTGTCCGCACTGTGACGGACGACAAACCTGTACTCCGCCCCTATTCCATTATCTGGCAATACTTTTTGCTTGGCCGCCGCACATATCGCTCCCTTCCGGATACTGGCAATTGACGGTCAAACTGCCTATTTTTTTGATTCTACGCTAACATTGAAACTTTTTTATGATTCCAGATTTCAAACAGACGGTGCCGGTGGACCAGATCGGGGTGGATGAGCGTGTTGCCCGGTTCCGGACCCGAAGCATCAAAAAAGAGTCCAAACTTTTTGCACTGAAACTGGCCTTGCAAATGGTGGACCTTACCACATTGGAGGGCATGGACTCTCCTGGAAAGGTCCGCCAGTTGTGCTACAAGGCACTGTACCCCCATGGAACCGATCCGGACATACCACGCGTAGCGGCCATTTGCGTCTATCCGAACCGGGTACGACTGGCGGCAGAGATATTGAAAGGTTCCGGCATCCATGTGGCGAGTGTGGCCACCTCCTTCCCCAGCGGCATGGGCACGTTGGAATCGCGCATCGAGGAAGTGAAGTATGCGGTGGATGAGGGGGCGGACGAGATCGACATGGTTATTTCGCGCTGGGCGTTCCTCAAAGGCGAGTACGGTTTCGTTTTTGATGAAATTGCGGCGATCAAGGAAGCCTGCGGACCGGCGCACCTGAAGGTGATCCTGGAGACGGGCGAACTGGAGACCTATGAGAACATCCGCAAGGCTAGCGACATCGCCATCTACGCCGGTGCCGATTTCATCAAGACATCGACCGGCAAGATCTCCCCCGCAGCCACCATGCCCGTCACGCTGGTGATGCTCTACGCCATCCGTGACTATTTTCTGAAGACCGGAACCAGGATTGGCATGAAACCTGCCGGCGGAATCCGTGATTCCAAGACGGCCCTGCACTATCTGGTCATGGTCAAGGAGACTCTGGGAGCCGACTGGCTCAACCCCGACCTGTTCCGTTTTGGTGCAAGTTCGCTGGCCAACGACCTGCTGATGCAGATTTTGAAGCAGAAGACCGGCCACTATCAATCCCCCGACTATTTCTCTATCGGATAAACATATGTCAGAAAAGGAAATAACTACTCGCCAAAACCTGCACTTCGATGAACTCTGGGCCTATGATCCAGCCCCGGAGAGCCCGGATTATGTGAAGATCGAAGAGAAGTACGACCTGTTCATTGACGGCAGGTTCCAGGAGCCAGAAAGCGGCCGTTATTTAAGAACGGTCAATCCCTCCAATGAAACCGTGCTGGCACAGGTTGCCGAAGCCGGCAAGAAGGATGTGGACAAGGCCGTAACCGCTGCCCGCAAGGCCTATGATGGCGCATGGTCGAAAATGGCTGCAAAAGAGCGGGGCAAATACCTGTTCCGAATCGCCCGGCTTTTGCAGGAAAGGGCCCGTGAATTTGCCATCATCGAGAGTATGGACTGCGGCAAACCGATACGCGAGTCGCGGGACATAGATATCCCACAGGTTATCGCCCACTTTTTCTACCATGCCGGATGGGCTGACAAACTCGAGTACGCTTTCCCAGGCTATCGTCCCCGGCCGCTTGGTGTTGCCGGACAGATCATTCCCTGGAATTTTCCGCTGCTCATGGCGGCGTGGAAAATTGCTCCGGCACTGGCTGCCGGCAACACGGTTGTGATCAAGCCGGCCGAAACAACGCCGCTCACGGCATTGAAACTGGCGGAACTGATCCGCGACGCCGGTCTGCCTCCGGGTGTGGTCAACATTGTCACAGGAGCCGGTCAGACCGGTATCGAAATCGTAAACCACCCCGGCATCGACAAACTTGCTTTCACCGGATCCACAGAGGTTGGCAAGCTGATCCAGAAGGCCGTGGCCGGTACCGATAAAAAGTATACGCTGGAACTCGGAGGCAAGGCAGCAAACATCGTTTTTGATGACGCGCCCGTAGAACAGGCCGTCGAAGGTATCGTGAACGGTATCTTTTTCAACCAGGGTCACGTATGCTGTGCGGGATCCCGCCTTTTGGTGCAGGAAGGCGTGGCCGATGAGCTGGTTTACAAGCTCAAGATGCGCATGGAGTCACTGATCGTCGGCGATCCGCTTGACAAGAACACTGACATCGGTGCCATCAATTCGAAAGATCAGCTCGACCGCATCCTGGGTTTCCTTGCCGAAGGAGTGGAAGGAGACCAGAAAATTTACCAGTCCAAGTGCGATCTCCCCGAAAAGGGCTACTGGTGCCGCCCAACACTGGTTGAAAATGTGAGCCAGTCGCATCGGATTGTGCAGGAGGAGGTTTTCGGACCCGTGCTCAGCATACAGACCTTCCGCACCCCTGCGGAAGCCGTCACCCTTGCCAATAACAGTCCATATGGGCTTTCCGGCGGGGTCTGGACCGACAAGGGTTCCAAGATTTTCAAGATCGGCAAGGGCATCCGCGCCGGCGTCATCTGGGCCAATACCTTCAACAAATTTGATCCGACCTCGCCCTTCGGCGGGTACAAGGAAAGCGGTATCGGCCGCGAGGGTGGCATCCACGGACTCTTACCCTATCTGGAGTTATCGCAATGAGCAATCGAGTGAACGTTTTGAAGACCTGCAAGCTGTATATCGGGGGAAAATTCTCCCGCTCCGAGTCGGAGCACTATTTCCAGGTGCTGGACAAAAAACAGAAACCGCTGGCCAATCTGTGCCGGGCATCCCGAAAAGACCTTCGCAACGCCATTCAGGCTGCCAGGAAGGCCCAGGCCGACTGGGCGGGTCGCACCGCTTACAACCGCGGGCAGATCCTGTACCGCATGGCGGAAATGCTGGAAGGCCGGCGCGACCAGTTCATTACCGAACTGGAACGTGCTGCCGTATCGCGCCGGAATGCTGAAAATGAGGTCGATCTTGCCATAGACCGGCTGGTGCACTACGCCGGGTGGACCGATAAATATCCGGCACTGTTCAGCTCCGTTAATCCGGTTGCCAGCGCCCACTTCAATTTCTCCATTCCGGAACCGACCGGGGTGGTTGGCGTGATTGCTCCTGATAATGGCGCTCTGATTGGGCTGGTATCACTGATTGCTCCGGTCATAGCCGGCGGCAACACCTGCGTGGTCATTTCGTCGGAAAAACACGGAAGCATCGCCTGCACACTGGCGGAGATCATCCATTCATCGGATGTCCCCGGGGGTGTGGTGAACATGCTGACCGGCTTCCGTGCCGACCTGGTACCGCATCTCTCCGCCCATATGGATGTGAATGCCGTACTCAGTGCCGCCGACGATACCGATCAGAAAAAAATAATACAGGAAAACGCACATCTCAACGTTAAGAGGGTACACTTTTACGATGGAACCGACTGGCTTAAAGAGCAGTCCCAGTCTCCGTATTACATCATGGACTTCCAGGAGATAAAGACTACCTGGCATCCTGTCGGAACCTGACTCGTGAACAAGTCACCGGAATCACACCTCTACACATTCATGGCGTTTCATATGCGTTCCCTGATCTACCCCCTGCTTGTGGCGGCATTGCTGCTGGCGTCCTGTGCTCAGACCGAAGAACTGCGTGAAGATGAAATGGATCAGCTGCTGGACAAGGCCTATGAAGAGTACGCAGACCTGGCCGAGCTGCTTGAGGATATTGCCGAAGATGAAGACATCGACGAAGAGGTTTTCCTCCGACTGGAAGAGCGGGCCGAGGAGCTTCTTATGGAGCTGCCGGAACTGGCTATCAACCTTGAGGCTTACCGCAGCCGGCTGACCGACCAGCACAATAGCATCCGCAATGAGATTCCGGATCACTATCTGGAGCCGGAGAAACCCGAGGACAGGCAGGAAAGACACGACCAGAACCGCGGCTTCCGGATTCAGATCATATCCACACCAGATGCCCGTCTGGCGGATGAAATCCGGGAGGATTTTGAGGAGTGGATCCGAAGCGTCAGCGCCCCGCCCCTGCCGCAAACATACATAACCTTCCAGCAACCCTATTACCGGGTACAGATCGGCGATTTCCTGAACAGGCAGAGAGCCCTGGAGTTCACTGACTTTGTCAGGCTGCGTTATCCGGAGGCATGGGTGGTACACAGCCGCATCCATCCCGGCCGCGTTGAACGGTAACCGGGACGGATCCTCAATTCGGGGGTATCAACCGGGAGGCCTCATTCCGGGGCAGATCCTCAATCCGGGTGGCCTCATTCCGGGGCAGACCTCATTCCGGGGCAGGCCTCAATCCTCTGCGTATGCCGCCGGATCCGGACAGCTGCACATCAGGTTCCGGTCACCGTAGACCTCGTCAATGCGTCCCACACTTGGCCAGAACTTGTTCTCCGCCACCCATTCGCGCGGATAAACGGCTTCCTGGCGGGTATACGGCAGGTCCCAGTCCTCAGCCGTCACCAGCCGGGCCGTATGCGGCGCCATCTTGAGCGGATTCACATCCTTATCCCAGCGCCCTGACTCAATGGCGGCAATCTCCTTGCGGATGGTGATCATGGCATCGCAGAATCGATCCAGCTCCGCCTTGTTTTCACTTTCGGTAGGCTCGATCATCATGGTCCCGGGAACGGGGAAGGAAACGGTCGGCGCATGGTAGCCGAAGTCCATGAGCCGTTTGGCTACGTCGGTGGCATCCACCCCTGTAGTAGGTCGGAAATCACGCAGCTCCACGATCATCTCATGTCCAACCCGCCCGTTGGAGCCCACATAAAGCGGCTTGTAGTGCTCCTTGAGCTGCTCCATTATATAGTTGGCGTTCAGGATGGCCAGTCGGGTGGCCTGCGTGAGCGCCTCAGCACCCATCATGCGAATGTAGGCGTACGAGATTGCCAGGATGCTCGGGCTCCCGTAAGGAGCGGCGGAAACGGCACCCTTTTTGTCAGGGAGGCGGAAATGACCCGGCAGATGCGGTTTCAGATGCGCCCGCACACCGATAGGTCCCATTCCGGGTCCACCGCCGCCATGCGGGATGCAGAAGGTCTTGTGAAGATTCAGATGGCACACATCGGCACCGATACGCGCGGGTGTGGTCAGGCCAACCTGCGCATTCATGTTGGCACCGTCCATGTACACCTGACCGCCATGCTGGTGGATAAGGTCGCAGATCTCGACGATATCCTCCTCAAAAACACCATGGGTGGATGGATACGTGACCATGAGCGCAGCCAGACGTTCACTGTGCGCTTCCACTTTTTCGCGCAGATCGTCCAGGTCGATATTCCCCATGTCGTCGCATTTTGTGATCACGACCTGCATGCCCGCCATCACCGCACTGGCAGGATTGGTCCCATGCGCCGACGACGGAATGATGGTCACATTGCGGTGACCCTCGCCGTTGGCGATGTGCCAGTTTCGGATGGTCAGCAAACCGGCATACTCCCCCTGCGCACCAGAATTAGGCTGCATCGAAAGAGCGTCAAACCCGGTTATTTCACACAGCCAGGCCGACAGATCATCGATAATGGAACGGTACCCCTCAGCCTGCCAGTCGGGGGCAAACGGGTGGATGTCCGCCAGTTCGGGCCAGCTCACCGGCAACATTTCGGTAGTGGCGTTGAGCTTCATGGTGCACGAGCCCAGCGAAATCATGGAGTGAGCGAGCGAAATATCCTTGTTCTCAAGTTTTTTCAGGTAGCGAAGCATTTCATGCTCGCTGTGGATAGTGTTGAAAACCGGGTGGGTCAGGAAATCACTGGTCCGGGCCATCGGCTCGGAATAACCAACGGTGATGCCATCGCGAAGCACTTCTGTGTCCGGCGCGGTTTTTTTCGATGCCGCGGCAAAGACGGCAAGCACCGCATCCACATCCTCCGGCTCCTTGGCCTGATCGAACGAGATACCGACGAACGGTTCGCCCTCGAAATAGCGGAAGTTCATCTCCTGCTTTTCAGCCTCCTCCCGGATGCGCTCTTGCATATCCCGGCTGCCCGCATCAATGCGCAGGGTATCAAAAAAGTGTCCGTTGAGCTGCGCGAAACCGAGCCTTTCCAGACCTTTTTCCGCCAGCCTTGTCAGTGCGTGGATGCGGGATGCGACCCGGCGCAGGCCGTTCGGACCGT
>SLNO01000083.1 GCA_007132975.1 Balneolales bacterium | reverse complement strand
CGTAGGAAACCCTGGCTTCGGCTATCATGGAGATGGCTTCTTCCCTTGTGGATGTGCCCGCGTACTCCTCAAGCAACGCTTTGATCTCGGAATTCATGGACCTGTTATTGGCCATGGCCTTCTTCTTGAGCCTCTCAAGCGTTTCGTCATCGATATTTCTGACTAATATGTCAGCCATGACCGTTAGATTTTGTAAGTGATTGGAAGACTTCGCTGGCAGAAGTCACGGTAGCGGAGCTATTGAATCTTGGTGGCCGTCGTTTCAAGCTTATGATATCATTATGATATTACTATTCGTAGAAATTTTCAACTTTCACTTTCAGCCGGATCAACGCAGCGCTGAACGCTTCTTTTTCACCAAGGAACGGTGTATGGGCCGATTGCTCAAAAACTATCAAATCTTTCATTGGAGCATCCAGGTGCTGGCAATACTCCTCAACCAGTTTCAAGGGCGTGTTATAATCATTTTTGCCGGCCAGGAAAAAGACCGGGATCTGCACTGAAGGGATCTCCTCGATGTAGTTTGTGCGGGTGGCGTATACCTCATCCCACATCGGACCGCTGCCGCGATTGGCGCCATTAAACCAGCGCAGGTAGTCCCTGAAGCTGTACTCGGGTGCGCGCAAGGCCATCCATGCCAGCCGTGGCATGCTGACATCAAAATTGCCTCCATAGTCACCAACCATATGGGCAAAAGCGACATGCTTTTCATGACGTGTATAAGGTGGATCCCCGAGTTTTTCCAGCTTATCAAGATCGCCGTGATTTTCGGCCTGTTGCATCTGCTTCAAGAGCCATTCCCGGCTGATTTCGTACCCTCTGTGGTTGTCCACGACCTGACTCACACCAATGTATGCGTGGAAATGCTCCGGATGCTGAGCCGCCAGTTCCATGCCAAGCTGAGAACCCCAGGAGTGCCCCAGCAGGAACACCTTTTCCTGTCCAAAACGTTTTTTCAGGTACCGGACCAATTCAAGCGCATCGTCTTTGTACCGGTCGAATGTCATGGTCTGCGCATCGAATCCGCAGTGGTTGGATTTGCCCGCACCGCGCTGGTCCCAGTGAACGACGACAAACTCGCTTTCCAGCTCCTTGTCCAGAGCGTGCGCCAACGGCATCTGTGCCGCTCCTGGACCGCCATGCAGCCACAGCAGCACTGGCTTCGAACGATCCATTCCGCGGATGAGGATATACTGGTCCATCCCGCCCAATTCCAGTTTTTTCAACTCGGCAATACTCACTGTGGAATTGTCCCTGGGTTTAACAGGCGTGGTGTGTGGCTTTAACAGGCCGGGAAATACGAGATACATGACCAGTGCTATAATCAAGAGCGCAAATAGTAACATTATGAGCAATCTGGGATACATGGCACACTATTGTTTTCAAAATGCCTCGCCAATGGTTAAATACAATCCGCTGCCGTGCCTTCCTATTCCATAATCGATACGCAGGTTGCTTGTATCTTTCGGATTCATATCGAACCGCAATCCGGCACCGGCCGCATATTTGGGATTGTCCAGTGAGAAGTCCTCAAACCGGTTCCATACCTCGCCGGATGCCGCAAATACCGCAAAACCAAGTCGTCTGTACAAGCGCCCTCGCAGTTCGGCCTGGATCTGCATGGCATTGGCATCACGAAACCGCCCTTCGTGGTATCCCCGCATGATTTCCTGTCCACCCAACATTGAAAATTCCTGGAAAGGCAGCTGGCCTTCTGTCAATCGGGTCCGCAAATGGAATGCCAGCACGGATGATCCATCTCCAAGTAAATCGAAATAGGCTCGCGCATCAAGTTTCCAGCTTGCGTATGGATGTGTTGCTCCGAGAAATTCGGAATAATAGATTGCAGAAATATCCACATAGTGATGCCTGGTAGGCCATGTGATGCTGTTTCGCGCATCCATCCGCACAGACAGACCGATGCCGGACAAGGTACTGTTCTCTTCAAGATCCATCTGTTCTTCCGGAACAGGATTTCCATCGATATCCGACAGTTTCAGATGCGACAAACGGGACCAGCGCAGGATGGGCCCGGCATGCAGATCCGCACTGATCTTTTTTAAGAATACCTGCTCGAACTGAAATACCCTGAATTCGACATCCAACTCCTCCGCACTCCGCGTGGCCGGACCAATCCCCCAGTATCGGTCCGGAAAGAAGGAATAAAAATGGCTTCCGTCGAAAATCCACCGTTCTTCCGGTAAAATTATATTCGGATAAAACCCCAAAAGAAACTGTTTGTTAAGCGTGTAAATGGCCGACATCAATATCTGGGATGCACGCGTTTCGTCATCAGCCCGGGCCGGTTTGAATTGGCGCAATGCGACGCCGCCAACCATAAGGCTTGTTTCCGGGGTATAGCCGGCAAAGGGAAAGGCAAACCATCTGTTCTGGTAAGGTTCAGGTTCAGCAGCATGCCCGGAGTCGGGCGACGATATCCCCGTGTCTTCCCCGGCCACTGGTGTGGCCGCAACCATTCTGAAGGAAAAGAGAATGAGAGTCAGAATCGAAATTCTGATAAAACCGGCAAATAACATGGACAATACTTAATAGTTTCGGGCAAGAAAATGCCCATGGGAAGCACGTACGTGAATAAAACCATGCAAATATCTTACAAATCGCTATACGATTCCTGCTCAGCTTTGTTACCAGCCCTAAAGTTTACTGAACCCTCATTTCACTGACATCAATGACCGCTTTCAGACCCCGGCCTTCTCCTGCATCAGCTCCATCCCCCTTCGTATCGCCTGCTCGTTGAGCGGGATGAGGTGGTGGTAGCGCTCCGGCAGCACCTTCTCCAGTCCCTTGATCACATTCTCCATCTCCAGCACCGGTTTTACCGCCAGCAGTCCGCCGATCACGATCATGTTGAATACCTTGGTGTTTTTCATCCTGACCGACTCATCATACGCCCCCAGCGACCTCACTTCAATATCGGTGCGCTTCGGCTTCCGTGTGATGCCATTCTCCTCAAAGATCAGCAACCCGCCCGGCTTCACGCTCTTCTCGAACTTGTCCATCGACGGCTGGTTGAGCACGATCGCCGTGTCAAATTCCGTCAGCACCGGCGAGCTGATCGGCTCATCGCTCAGGATTACGGTACAATTGGCTGTACCACCGCGCATTTCCGGTCCGTACGACGGCATCCAGCTCACTTCCAACCCCTGCATCACCCCGCCGTAGCACAAAATCTGCCCCATTGAGAGCACGCCCTGTCCGCCGAATCCGGCAATGATCATCTCTTCAGTCATATCGAAAATCCTTTTAGTTCACTGGTAAATCTACAATTTCCGGCCTTGATCCCTCTTTTGCTGGCATCAAAAACACCTCAGCCAAATACATATCACCGCTGCCACATTACATCCGTCCAATCCGGTACAAATCAACCGGCGCGCCCAGGCAATCGCACGGACCGCATCCACCATCTAACCGCCGTCCTTCCCGCCGTTCACAAGCCCCTTGCCCGGCACTTTGATATCGCCAAGCGGATAGAACGGTAACATGTTCTCCTCCATCCATTTGTTTGAATCCACCGCGTTCATCTTCCATCCGGAGGGACAATTCGACACTATTTCCACCAGACAGGTACCTTTGTCTTCTTTTTGGTACTCCAGCGCCTTCCTGATCGCCCGCTTGGCCTTGCGCACATTGCCCGGCGTATGCACCGACTGCCGCGTCACATAGTGCGTGCCCGGCAGCTGCGCCACCAGCTCGGTGATCTTCAGCGGATTGCCCATGGTCTTCACATCACGGCCCATCGGACACGTCGAGCTCTTCATGCCGGGCAGCGTCGTCGGCGCCATCTGTCCGCCCGTCATCCCGTAAATCCCGTTGTTGACGAACACGATGAGGATGTTCTCCCCGCGGTTGCACGCATGGATGGTCTCGGACGTGCCGATCGCCGCCAGATCCCCATCCCCCTGATACGTAAACACATATTTTTCCGGGAGGACGCGCTTGATGCCGGTCGCCACGGCCGGTGCCCTTCCGTGCGCCGCCTCCTGCATGTCCACGTTCAGGTAGTAATAAGCCAGCACCGAGCACCCGACCGGCGCCACACCGATCGTCTCGCTCTGGATCCCCAGCTCTTCGATGGCCTCGGCCAGCACGCGGTGCGCCGTTCCGTGCCCGCATCCCGGGCAGTAATGCAACTCCCGGTCGGTCATCACATCGGTTTTCTTGTAGACCAGGTTTTCGGGACTGATGATCGATTGTTCTGCCATATTCGTTCCGCTGTTGCTGTTTCGTTTCAGTTTTCTGGTGGATGGGGTTGGCGGCCTTCACTCCGGCTCTGCTGCGATCTGCCCGCTTTCGGCGTGCCGCAGGTCCGTCCGGGCCGATGCCGGTACCGTCTTTACGCCGGCTGCTTCTGGTGCCACTCCTCCAGCCGTGTTTCCAGTGCGTCCAGGATCTCCTCCGGACCGGGGATCATGCCCCCGAACCGCCCGAAATGCTCGACCGGCACGCGTCCGTTAACCGCCAGCCGCACATCCTCAACCATCTGTCCGGCGTTCATCTCCACGGTCAGCATGCCGCTCACCTGTCCGGCCAGCCGCCTGATCTCCTCCACCGGGAACGGGAAGAGCGTGATGGGCCTCAGCAGCCCGGCCCGTATTCCCTTCATGCGCGCCAGGTCCATCGCCTTGCGGGCGATCCGCGCGCTGGAGCCGAACGCCACGAACAGCACTTCGGCGTCCTCGCACCGGTACGACTCAAACCGCACCTCCTTCTTCTCGATCTCGCGGTATTTGGCCTGCAAGCGCAGGTTCACCTGCTCCATGTCCTCCGACTCCAGGTGCAGTGAAGTGACCACGGTACTTTTCTCGCCCGGCTTTTTGCCCCGCGTGGCCCACGTGGGCGGCTCGCTGAGCCGCGGATGCTGCTCGAACAGTTCCACCTTCTCCATCATCTGCCCGATGATGCCGTCGGTGAGGATCATCACCGGATTGCGGTATTTGAACGCCAGGTCAAACGACAGCCGTATGAAATCCACACTTTCCTGGACGGTGGACGGTGCCAGCACAATCAGTTTGTAATCGCCGTGTCCACCCCCCTTGACCGCCTGGAAATAGTCGGATTGTGACGGCTGGATGGTGGCCAGGCCCGGTCCGGCGCGCACCACGTTCACGATCACGCACGGCAGCTCGGCCCCGGCCAGGTACGAAATGCCCTCCATCTTGAGGCTGATGCCCGGACTCGACGACGACGTCAGCGCCCGCTTGCCGCATCCCGCGGCGCCGTAGACCATGTTGATGGACGCGATCTCACTTTCGGCCTGTAACACCTGCATGCCGGTCCGTTCGGCTGTATTGGCGCTCATCAGGTATTCGATGATCTCCGATTGCGGGGTGATGGGGTATCCGAAATAGGCATCCACGCCGGCCAGAATGGCGGCCTCGGCCATGGCCTCGTTGCCCTTCATGAGTCTGATCTCTTTCTTCATAAGCACACTTTTGCAACCTTGCGGTTAATTCCCTGGTTACCTTTCGATGTCACTTGACCCGGTAAACGCTGATGACGGCATCCGGACACACAACGGCGCAGTTGGCGCAGCCGGTGCAGTCGGAGTTCACTTTCACGGTGTACTGGTATCCTTTGGCGTTGACTTTCCTGCTCATTTCGAGCACATCTTTGGGGCACGCATCCAGACAAACCTGGCAACCCTTGCACCGTTCGATGTCAATGATAATGTCTCCCTTTGCTGCCATAGACGAGATGTTTAGGGGGTAAAACTAATCTTTATAGGGAAGCGCTTCCAGATTTCGGTCCGGCAAACGCCGTGTAAATGTAAATTTGTTGAATTCCTGTCTTGCGATTCGTTGATGTATAACGCCAAGATGGTGCTTTTCGGTGTTAAAAACCAGTTTTTTTTGCGGCGTTAACCCACAGTTTCTACTTTGCAAGATGGCGATTGAATCTTAAGAATAGATGAAGCGGACCCGCCGGTCCGGGTGGATGCGGCCGGCACCCCCAAGCAGTATATTGCAAGTGCAGGATCGTCCCGTTTTTTATAAATTGAGGCAAAGCAGATCGACACCCCAGCGGCACGCAGCAACAGCAAACTCCAGCAACACACAAGACCGGCAAACAACAACCACACACAGCCGCAATACATGCATCGGTAAATAACAACCGCACACTGACGCGACGCACAACAAATGCAAACTGCGGCAACACACAGCTGCGATACATACAACAGCAAGCGGCAGCAGCAAACAGCCGCGACAGACACCAACGGCAATCGGACGCGCAATCTGCCTCCAAAAAAACCTGTTATGCCCGTCCCGCAAAAAACACGTCCCGCCCTCTCGGCCAAACTGCTGGTCTCTTTGTTGTGGATGATGACCGCAACCGACGGCATGGCGCAGAGTACCATCCACTGGGACCAGATGGAGCTGCAGCCCGGCATCACCTGGGCCCAGACGAACGATTCGCTGTTCGGGTCGCCACAGTTCATCAATCTTCTGGTCATGGTCGCCGACACCGCCGCCGCCCGGTTCCGGCTGGAAGCCGCCGACCGCGTCGACAAACCGCATCCACCCGAAGAACCCCTGCGGTACCTCACGGCGTCCGGATTCGCCCGGCATTTCGACCCGCTGGCCGTCATCAACGCGGGCTTCTTCTCCGACCACCCCGAATACGTCAACTCCGGCATCTTCAAGGTCCGCGGCGAGATCTACCCGTTCATGAAGCAGGAGCCCGAAGAGCTGCGCTTCGTGGGCAGTTCCGCCGTTGGCATCGACCGGGAGGGCAACTGGCTTTTTTATAACCGGGTGGATGAGGCCTGGCCCTCCGACTGGCCCGAAGCCCACACAGCGGTTGCGGGCGCGCACCGCCTGCTGGAGGACGGCCAGATACCGGAGCCGGTGGCCGGTAAAAATTACAGCAGTTTCCGCGAACAGCGGCACGCCGGGCTGCGGCACCCCCGCACCGCCATCTGCCTTACGGATGGTTTTACGGTGGAAGCGGATTCCCCAGCAACGGAATACCGGTTCGCACTATCCCGGGCAACGGAGCCTCCAATTGCAAAGCCCCCGGTATCTGACCGGCCGGAGATCATCATTCTGGTCGCTGACGGCCGCCACCAGCAAGCCGTGGGACTCACCCTCCGTGAGCTGGCCACGATCATGGAAGGCCTGGGTTGCGTGGATGCCGTCAACCTGGACGGCGGGGGTTCCAGCACCATGTATCTGCGCAACCGCGGCGTGGTCAACCATCCCAGCGGCAACTGGGAGTTCGATCACGAAGGCGAGCGCGCCGTGCGCACGGTGATCATGATCGAGTGATCAGTACCCCACTGCCTGGCCGTCAGCGCGCGACTCCGACGCCCCGAAATACACGCCCTTTTCCTCGTCAAAGAGGATGCCCTGGTATCGGCCGTAGAACCCGCCGCCGACCTCGACCCGGTGCCCCCTGGCCCGCAGCGCCTCGACAATTTCGGGGTCGATCTGCGACTCGAACCGCACCAGTCCCCCATCCTCCAGAAAATCACCCCATGCCGCCGTCGGCTCGGTGGAACGCGTATGCAGCCAGCGGATCGCGTCGCCCGCCTCCTGGATGTTCATCCCGAAGTCGATGATGTTGACCAGGATCTGCACGTGTCCGATCGGCTGGAACTCCCCGCCCATCACGCCGAGCGAGAACCAGGGCCGGCCGTCTTTAGTGACGAACCCCGGGATGATCGTGTGGAACGGACGCTTGCCGGGGGCGTAGACGTTCGGGTGCTCCGGGTCCAGCGAAAACAGCTCGCCGCGGTTCTGGAAGCTGAATCCCGTGCCCGGCACCACGAAACCGGTGCCCATGCCGCGGAAGTTGCTCTGGATGAGCGAAACCATATTGCCGTGCCTGTCGGCGGTGGTGAGGTAGATGGTGCCGCCGTCCTGCAGGCCCTTCACGCCGGTGGTGATGCGCTCCAGGGCGCGCTCGCCGATCAGCGCCCGGCGCTCCGCTGCGTATTCCTTGCTGATGAGCGTTTCGAACGGAAGCCCGTCCACAAAATCGGGGTCGGCGTAATACTTGGCACGGTCCTCGTAGGCCAGCTTCTTGGCCTCTATCATCAGGTGCAGCGCCTCCGGACTGTTGAAGCCCATCGACGCCAGGTCGTATCCCTCCAGGATGTTGAGCATCTGCAGCACCGCCGTACCCTGGTTGTTCTGGCCGATCTGATAGACGTCGTAGCCGCGGTAGGATGCCACCAGCGGCTCGTGCCACTCGGATCTATGCGCATCGAAATCCTCGAACCGCAGGTAGCCGCCGTGCTCGCGCATGAACGCATCGATCTTGCGGGCGATCTCGCCGCGATAGAAGGCATCGCGCCCCTGCCCGGCCAGCAGGCGGTAGGTGTTGCCCAGATCCGGGTTGCGGAATATCTCGCCCTTTTCGGGGCCGCGCCCGTCAATAGTGAACGTCTCCACAAACGCCCCGGCCCGTTCGGAAAGGATGCGCGCGCTTCGCTGCCACGCACTGGCAATGAGCTCCGAAACGGGGAACCCGCCCTCGGCGTAATCTATAGATGGCTGGAGGATACGGTCCATCCCCAGCTCGCCGAACCGGTCGTGCAGCTCGAACCAGCCGTCCACAGCGCCCGGAACCGAAACCGAGAGCAGGCTCGACGGCGGGATGCTGTCGGCCCCCATCTGTTCCAACTCGGCCAGCAGCTGATCGTAGGACAGGCCCATCGGCGATCGTCCGCTCGCATTCAGCGCGTACACCCGCCCCGACTCCTCATGCCAGACAAGCGCAAACAGGTCCCCGCCGATACCGCTGCCGGTCGGCTCCATCAGGCCCATCGCCGCGTTGGCCGCAATGGCAGCATCGATGGCGTTGCCACCCTGGCGCAGGATATCCAGCCCCACCTGCGCGGCCAGCGGCTGGCTGGTGGCCACCATGCCGTTGGCGGCAATCACCTCCGAGCGGGTCACATAGCGTTCGTTTGGACGGTCAATCTGTGCCATAAGCTCTCCGTGCATTGTCGTGATCATCACCGCAAGTAAAATCCCTTTCCCTGGAAACCTGTCCATGGTACCTCCTTTGCATTTTTTTCCGTGCATTCGGGTGGATACGGCCGATCCAAAAAACCATGGATGGATGCAGCCATTCCCCAAGATAGGAATTGGCGGCAACAGGAAAAGTCCACAAACGTTTTTTTACAAAACACGGTTTATCAAGAGTGCAATCTGTTATCCCGAAACTTCCTACCATACGAGCCATGAATACTTCAATCCCTGCCAGACCCACCCGATTCCAAACCATTCTGGCCTTTTTGCTTTCGGCCTTCCTCCTCTCCCCGGCCCATGCCGGCAACGACAATGCACCGGACCGGCTCCAGATCGGCGATCCGGCCCCGGAGTTCGAGGCCATGACCGACGAAGGCGAAACCTGGCGCAGCGCCGACCATGAGGGCGGCATCCTCGTCGTTTTCTTCTTCCCCGCCGCCATGACCGGCGGATGCACCGCGCAGGCCTGCAGTTTTCGCGACAACCGTTCGCAGCTTGTGGATATGGGCGCCGAGGTCGTGGGCATAAGCGGCGACCAGCTGCGCAACCTGCAGATCTTCCGACGGACCAACAACCTCAACTTCCCGCTGCTCTCGGATGCCGACGGCAGCATTGCCCGCGCCTTCGGCGTGCCGGTACGCGACGGCGGCACCATCACCAGTGAAGTGGACGGCGAGACGGTCGAGCTTACCCGAAACGTGACCACCGCCCGCTGGACCTTCATCATCGACGAAGACGGCCGCATCGCCTACATCGATACCGAAGTTCAGGCCGATGTGGACAGCGAAGCGGTTCTGGCCGCGCTGCGCGAAATGACCGGCAGCGAAACCCCGATGCAGGAGTAAAAAAAAATCGCTCATCATTTATCCGGACTATGTAAATTGCCACAATAAACTGGCAATCATTTCCGGAGGAGTATGATGAAGAATTTCTTTACCGCAGTTCTGCTGCTGTTTGCAATTGGGGTTACGGCACACGCCGCCGATAAACACAACGGCACCACCAAAAACTATGACGAAGCATTACAGCTGATCGACGTCTGGCTGGATGCCCAGAGGGATTTCGACCGTCTGCCGGGCATATCTCTGGCAATAGTGGAGGATCAGGAGACCATCTGGACCGGCGCCTATGGCTGCGCCAACGTGGAGGACGGGGTCCCATCCACCCCCAACACCATCGGGAGCATCTGCTCCATCTCCAAGCTGTTCACTTCGATCGCCATCATGAAGCTGTATGACGACGGCAAACTGCGCCTGGATGACCGTATCGAGGAACTGCTGCCGTGGTACAATCTGGAGCAGGGCCACCCGGGAAGCGGGCCCGTCACCGTCCGGTCGCTCCTCACCCATTCCTCCGGTCTGCCGCGCGAAGCCAATTTCCCGTACTGGATCGGGCCGTACCCGTTCCCCGAGCGCGAGCAGATCATCGAGGAGATGGCCAATCAGCAGACGCTCTACCCGTCAGCTACCTACTTCCAGTACAGCAACCTTGGCATGACGCTGCTCGGCGAGATCGTTGCCGAGGTATCCGGCATGCCGTTTGATGAATACGTTTATGAGAATATCATCGGGCCGCTCGGGTTGTCGGATACCCGCACCGTCCTGCCGGAGGATCTTTACGGTGACCAGCTGGCCTACGGCTACACGGTGCTGCTACGGGACGGTACCCGGCAGAAGGACGAGTTTTTCCAGACGAACGGCATCATGGCGGCGGCCGGGTTTTCATCCACGGTGGTGGATCTGGCCTCGTTCGCATCGTGGCACCTGCGGCTGCTCGATTCTGATGAGCCGGAAATACTGAGACCTTCCACCCTGCGCTACATGCACAATGTCCACTACACCGATCCGAGTTGGGAGACGACCTGGGGGCTGGGCTACTCGGTCCGGCGGGGCAGCGGCGGCACAAAATGGGTAGGACACGGGGGATACTGTCCCGGCTATCAGTCCATCCTTCAGATCCAGCCCGAGAGCAAGCGCGCCTACTCGGTCATCATCAACGCCAACGGGGTGTCGCCGATGAAATACGCGATGGGGGTCCATGAGATCATTTCAAAGGTGCCGGCCGGTCCCGGCAACTCCGGCTCGGACGGATCCGGCGATGAAAGCGGCCCGGATCTTTCGGTTTACACCGGCTACTACCTTTACAACCACAGCGAGCGGTACATTGGCACCTGGGACGGTCAGCTGGTGATGCTGCGGCTTCCCACCGATTACCCGGCCGACGACCTGACGTTTTTCGAGCATTCGGAGGGCGATACGTTCCACCGGGTGCGGGATGATGGCAGCCGCGGGGAGCCGCTGACGTTCGAGCGCGACCCGGATGGGAATATTGTCCGGTACATGCACCACCAGATGCACAGCGTAAGGTCGGACCGGTAATGCCTGCAAGCCCGTCACACACGCGCAAGCCGGAGGTCTGGCTCATGTCCGCCTACCGCACCGACAGCCACGCGCGCTGGGCCGACTGGCTTGTGGATGCGCATCCGCAAATTGTCTGGAAGCGGCTGGAACTGCCCGGACGCGTTTTCCGGTGGCGCATCCGCGGCAATCCCATCTCGTGGCTGAAGCGGCTGCCCGATTCGCAGCCTGATCTCATTTTCGCCACATCCATGGTGGATTTGGCCACCATCAAAGGGCTGCATCCGCGCCTGGCCGGGGTGCCGGCGTGGTACTATTTCCACGAAAACCAGTTCGCCTATCCGCTGAGTGAGCACCAGCTGAACCGTGTGGACCCGCAGATGGTACAGCTCTATGGCGCGCTGGCCTCCGAACGCGTCTTTTTCAACTCGGAGTACAACCGCCGGACGTTCCTGAACGGTGTCTTCGACCTGCTGCGCTCAAAACCGCAGGCTGATAGTCTGGGCATCCGGCAAGAGCTCGAAGCGAGGAGCACCGTGCTGCCGATCCCCATCCACCCGATCCCTGCTGCCGAGGAAAAGGATCCGCGCCTCATCCTGTGGAACCACCGGTGGGAATACGACAAAGCGCCCAAGGTGTTCGCCGAGGCCATGATCCGGCTGGCGAAATTGTCGGATATCGACTTCCGGCTGGCCCTGCTTGGCGACCGGTCCGAGGCGCATACCAGTCCGGCGCTGCTCCGGCTCAGGGAGGAACTGCCCGATAAGATTCAGTTGGATGAGCGGGCCGACAGCGAAACGTATCGCACTGTCGTGGGGCGGTCCATGGTGGCGGTGAGTACCGCGCTGCACGAATTCCAGGGCCTGGCGATGCTGGAGGCGGTGAGTGCCGGGGCGCGGCCGCTGGTGCCGGACGATCTGTGCTATCCCGAGCAATACCCGGATCTGTACCGCTATCCCGCCGGCGATACCGCGGCCCTTGTGGACCGGTTGAAATCGTGGTTCCGGCGCGGATTTCCGCCTGTACCGAATGTCTCGGCATGGTCATCGGACGCCCTTCGCAGACAGTGGCGCGAACTGTTCTCCTTGTAACCGCACGAGCTGGTCGTGCAGGTCATGCCGCCCACGCTGGTCATGCTGGTCTGCTGGTCGCGCTCATCGTGCAGGTCATGCTGATCATGCTGGTCGCGTTCATCGTGCAGGTCGGGCTGATCATGCTGATCGTTCAGGTCATGCCGCCCACGCTGGTCATGCTGGTCTGCTGGTCGCGCGTATCAAACGTGTCGTACTCGATTCTTAACGTCTCCGCCCGGCCATGCGCTTCTTCCGGTAGGGCGTCAGGTTGTCCTCGATCCGGTCGCGGAATTTTTCCTGCCAGTCGGGCAGTTTGAGCGAGCTGCCAAGCTCCTCGAGGGACTCATCCACCAGAAAACCCGGGCCTTCGGTGGCCACTTCGAACAGGATGCCGCCGGGTATGCGGAAGTAGATGGACTGGAAATATTTGCGGTCACGGACCTCCGTCACGCGAATCCCCAACTCCTCCTGGAGCCAGGTTTTGATCTTGAGTGAATCTTCGATCGAGGCCACGCGGTGCGCCACATGATGCACCGTCCCGAGCCCGTTCACGCCGCGCGGCATATCGTCGGCCCGCATTATCACCAGCGACTTGCCGGCCATAGTGCGCGGCGGTTTGTGGTCGCCATTGTTGTGGCCATTGCCATTTCCGTTGCCGTTGTAAAAGCCGTGATTGTTGCCGTTGCCATTGCCGATCGCCTTCATCAGGATCCGGTTCCGGTCGTTTTTGACGCGATTATAGCCGAACGGCTCCAGAAAACCGACAACTTCGTTGACATCGTCCACGGCAAGCGTGACATGATGCACCCCGCGGATGGCATGGTCATGATCGATTTCCTCGGTGGTCCAGACCGGCTCCCGCAGGTCGGTTCCATCCTTGAGGATGGAGAGGTGCAGACCGGACGGATCCTTGAAAACCAGATATTTCTGCCCGAAGCGCGTCTCCTCGGCCACATCCACCCTGTGCTTTTTCAGCCGCTCCCGCCAGAACGCGAACGCCCCATCCGGGACCGAAAAGGCGGTTTCGTACACCTGTCCATACCCGATGACGCCGGGCTTGACCCCCTGCCCCTTGTACGGAAACGTGGTGAAAACCGTGGATGGCGAGCCGGTTTCGTTGGCGTAGTAGAAATGGTACACACGCTCGTTGTCGAAATTCACGGTCTCCTTGACCAGTCGCAATCCGAGCAGTTTTGTGTAAAAATCGTAATCTTCCTTCGCATCGTTCACGGTGGCCGTCACATGATGCAAACCCTTTATAATTCCTCTGAAATCCATAACAGTTTGTTAGTGTTCACCAGAATGTAACCGTATGACGCAAGCCGTGCAAAATGGTTACGACATTCTAATATGGGTGGATGGGGTCGATGTGGCGCATCGACGCCATGTGCACACAACATAGCTGGCAACTGCCCCAACCGCTTGATTTTACTGGAACTGCTGTTCGGCCTGTAAGGTTCCGCTCCATGCATTTTCCAGCATGGTCAATAAGCGAAAGCGGTCCAGAGGCGCCGGATTGGGATAGGGATTGGCCTGGATCCGGTCTGCGGCCGTGGAGAGGTCGGTTTTCTTCACACCCAGCCTTTGCAAGTCTGTTGGCACACCGGCATTTGCGGCAAGTTCCTGCAGTGTTTGGGGTGGATAGGGACCTAAAACTTGCTTCAGATCGGCGCGTATATCGCGGTCGAGGTGCGGCCACTGGTAATGCAGCACATGGGGAAGCAGCACGGCGTGCGCCTTGGCATGGTCGGCTCCAAACAGGCCGCCGATCACATGGGCGGATTTGTGCTGCAGCGCCATGGACACCTCCCGGAGGCTTTTTCCACCTAAAAACGCGCCTAATAACAGTTTTTCAGCGATTTCGACAGGAAGTGTGTCCGAATCGACGGCAGAAAGGCGGCGAAGTCCCTCCGCGACGGTCTCAATGCCCTGCAGCGCCTGGAAACGGGTCACCGGGTTGCCATCCGGCGCGTAGACCGCCTCCACCAGATGGGCCATGGCGTTCATCGCGCTGGCGGCGGCGTATTCTGAGGGTAGTGTGGACAGCAGTTCCGGATCATAAATGACCACCCGGGGCAGCACAAGCTCGGATTTCCCCGTCTTCTTGCCTTCAACGGTGGTAATCCCCCAGATGTCGGTCTGCTCCGATCCCGAAAAGGTCGAGGGCACGGCAATGATCTCCGGGGCGGCAAGTCCATCCTCAAAATAGCACTCCTTGAGTCCGGGCGATGCCCCCAGCGCCAGCGCCTTTGCCAGCCCGATTGCCGATCCGCCGCCGACGGCCAGTATGGCATCGGGCCGGGTCTGCCGCACCACCCCGGCGGCCTCATCCACAAGTTCCTGCGGCACATGCTGTGCGACCTTTTCAAACCGGACGATGCGGTCTGGGCCCAGGGCCTCGCAGAGCTGTGCGGTCAGGTGACGGTAGCGCGGACCGGCAATGACCATGACACGGCCATAGGATGCCAGGTGTTTCGGTAACAGTGCGGCAGCTTCCCTTCCGAAATGCACGCTTGCGGAATGGGTTTCAAAACGGAAATCCATGTCGTCTGAAGATGATTTTGTTGCAGTTCAAATGTCGTTTTTTGCAAATAGGCGCCGAAGCAAGTTGTCGCCAGGGATGGGAGAAGCACACATAATGGCTCGGGCCACCCCTTTTCGGCCGGGCACGATCTATAAAGCCTTGCAGCACATTTTCGTTCCGGAAAACTTTCGTTACATTCGTTTCAATGAAGAGTTTGAACTCTATAACGTACGGGAGGTTCCGATAATGTTCAAGGTTATCGTTCTGGGTGCCGGGATGGTGGGAAGCGCCATCGCCCGCGATCTGGCTCAAAAGCACAAAGTGACGCTCACGGATGTGAGTCCGGGTGCGCTGGATAAAGCGGTCCGCCGCGGCACGGGCAGTAAAAACGAATCTATAAACGATCCAGACCGTCCGTCGGCCCGCATCGAAACCCGTGTCCTGGATGTCACCGACACCCGCGTCCTGCGTGATACCGTCACCTCTTTCGACCTGGTGGTGAGCGCCGTCCCCGGCGCGCTCGGATTCCGCACCCTCCGCACGGTCATCGAAGCCGGCCGCGACATCGTCGACATCTCCTTTTTCCGCGAAAACGCGCTGGATCTTAACGATCTGGCCGTCAAGAACGGGGTCACCGCCGTCGTGGATTGCGGCGTGGCGCCCGGCATGGGCAACCTGCTGCTGGGGTACCACGATGCGCGCATGGCCGTCACGGCGTTCGAGTGCCTGGTCGGCGGCCTCCCCG
>SLNO01000091.1 GCA_007132975.1 Balneolales bacterium | reverse complement strand
TTGAAACGGCCCTTGTCTATCCCGGTTCGTGCTATTTCGAGGCCACCAACGCCAGTGAAGGCCGCGGCACATTTGAGCCGTTCCTGCAGGTGGGGGCCCCCTGGGCCGACGGTGAGCTGCTTGCTTCCATGCTGAATGAACGCAATTTGCCCGGCTTAAGATTTGAGCCGGTAACCTTCACCCCCGAAAGCATCCCGGGCATGTCGACCCATCCCAAGCTGCTCGGGGAAGAGCTGCAGGGTGTCCGGTATGTCGTTGAAGATCCGCACGCCGTGGTACCCGTGGCCGCCGGAATGCACCTGCTCGAGGTTTTTTACGCCACCGTGCCGGATGATGAACGGGCAGCACTCTTCAACAGGGCCCGTTTTGCGCGCCTTGGCGGCACCCACCGGCTGTATGACATGCTGACTGCCGGCGTCACAGCCGAAGAAGTGATAGCCGCCTGGGAGGATGAGGTGGCGGCATTTAATGAACTGCGCTCACTCTACCTTATCTACGATTAAGCTGATAATTGGCACAGCTACTTCAGGTCCGCCCCCGCTGATGGTGGAAGGCCTGGGCCTGCGTCTCTATGGGGATGTCCGGCTGTCAGCCGGCAGGCAGATTGAGTCAGATGGAATTAGTGGCCGCCAATAAAAAAAGCCACCTCCGCGAATTCGCAGGGTGGCTTTAAATTGGTTTTATGTGGACCTGCCACAAGGTTCTTATTTGATCAGCGTCATGGCGCGGGTGATGGTGCGCTGCGGCGTTTCGAGACGATACAGGTACATTCCGCTTGCCAGGCTGCCGGCGTCAAAGGTGACGTCGTGTTGTCCGGCGGCCCGCTCGCCATCCACAAGGGTAGTGATGTGCTGACCCTGAATGTCGTAAACATTCAGTGTTACATGCTGCGGGTGGTTAAGCTCGAATGTGATGCGTGTGGCAGGGTTAAACGGGTTGGGATAATTCTGGCGCAGTGCCAGTTGCACAGGAAGTTCATCCAGTTCGGCACTGACTGCGGTGGGGTCTTCCGGAGAGTCGCTCAGGATGATATTGTCAATGTAGATGACAATGTCCTCATCCAGATCCACCGGATCGTTGAAATCCGGCATTACGGCTATAACCGGATATTCACCTTCTGCATCCGGATAGTAAAATGCCATATGCTCCCAGCCCTCGGTAATGGTCTGCTCATCGATTGACTCGAACTCAAAATCGGGTGTGTGGTCACTGCCTTCGACCTTGAAGCGTACCGGGCTGATCCGCGGCTTCCAGACATGGTAGTGCGTGTATTTCATGTCATCCATTTCAAGCGGATCCCAGGGGATGCTCCAAAAACCGCCCCAGACGTTGCCATCGTGGGCGCGCAGGTATCGCAGTACCTGGTCGCTGTCGTTAACATCATCTGGCGCAGGATTGGCAACAACTTCGAAAGCATCCTCGTTGTCAACGCTGCCATCAGTCATGTTGTTGATCGGGATGGTAATCAGGTCCGGATCTTCAAAGTCCTCAATTACTATGTAGTTCTGTGCTGCAACCTGCTGCAGCCCAAAGAGCCCGGCAACAAACAGGCATGTCAGTATTCTTGACTTCATATCAGCTCCATTATAGGTTTGTGTGTTTCAGCAGTTTTGATTTCAATGCACGGATTTTATGCAAAAAACCATGCAAAAGAATGCCGCAAATCAAGATGCAAAACCTGCTTAAATTGTAGTGAAATGCGGCATCTAATGCAAGTGATTTATAAATAATGGCTTCTATCTCACTTCAAAAGAAGCCTCGAGTGTCTCTGCCACGTTGGGTCCGACAAAAACCATGACAGTTCCAGGTTCAAGCACCGGTTCGAGCTGCTGGTCAAGGTAGTACAGCTGTTCGGCATTGAGTGTGAAGGTGACGGTTTCGGTCTGACCGGGCTCGAGGGTCATGCGTGTGAAATCACGCAACCGGCGTACTGGTTGTGTAACGCTGGCTACCATCTTCCGCGTGTACAGCTGCACGATTTCGTCGCCGGTTCGGTTGCCGGTGTTTGTCACATCGACACTGACGGTCAGACTGCCGGTGTTTGTGATCTCCGACTCGCTCAGCCTAAGGTTGTCATATTCGTATGTGGTGTAGCTCAGTCCGTATCCAAAAGGATACAGGGGGGCGTTCGGGGCGTCGATGAACTTGGAGGTGTAGCGCTGGTTCGGATCTTTTGGACGACCTGTTTTCTTGGCGTAGTAGTAGTTCGGGATCTGTCCCACGTTATGCGGCCAGCTGATGGTCAGCTTGCCTCCGGGGTTGTGATCACCGAAGAGCACGGAGGCAATGGCGTCACCGGTGCGGGTTCCCAAATACCAGGCGTTGACGATGGCCGGGATGTGCTCATCAGCCCAGCGGATGTCGAGCGGCCGTCCGGCCATCAGCACCAGCACCACCGGGGTTCCGGTGGCATGGACCGCCTCCAGCAGCTCCTGCTGGGCACCCGGCAGGTCAAGCGATGTGCGGGAAGCCGCCTCGCCGCTCATGTGGCGCCCTTCGCCCAGCGCCATGATCACCACGTCGGACCGGCGTGCCAGACGCAGCGCCTCCTCAAAACCATCGCGGGAATCGTCGTCCAGGGACAGCGGTACGCCATCCACGTGGCTCACGCGTACGTTCTCCGGAACGGCATTGCGGATTCCCTGCAGCAGGGTGACATTATCGCTCCACTCCGCCGCGGCCGACCACGAACCGAGAAGGTCGTACTGGTTGTCGCCCAGCGGACCGATGATGGCGATATGCCCCGGATCTTTCGACAGAGGAAGGACATTGTTATCGTTCTTCAGCAGCACGATCGACTTCTGTGCAACTTCGAGGGCGAACTCCAGAAAATCCTCACGCATGATAGTCTCTGCTTCACGATCATAGTCGGAATAGCGGTAGGGATCCTCGAAAAGCCCAAGCTCGAATTTCATGTCGAGGATGCGGGCTACGGCCATATCCACCTGTTCCTCTTTTACAATGCCCTGCTCTATGAGCCCGGGCAGTTCGTTCAGGAATATCTGGCTCATCATGTCCATGTCCACGTTTGCGTTGATGGACAGTTCGGCGGCGTGGGCGTCATCGCGGGCGTAGCCGTGCGGCATCATCTCCATGATGGCGGTGTAGTCGGTCACAACGAAGCCGTCGAAGTCCCACTCGTCGCGCAGGACACGGTTGAACAGGAAATCGCTGCCGGTGGCCGGCACCCCGTCGTATTCATTGAAGGCGGTCATGAAGGAGCGCACTCCGGCGTCCACGGCGGCCTTGAAGGGCGGCAGGTGGATTTCACGCAGGGTTCGTTCGGAGATATCGACCGTGTTGTAGTCGCGGCCGGCTTCCGGGACTCCGTAAGCGGCAAAGTGTTTGGCCGTTGCCATCATGGTGGTTACGTCATACAGATTGTCACCCTGGAAGCCCTCTATGCGGGCCACGCCGAAGATCGCATTGAGCAGGGGGTCTTCCCCGTGACTCTCGACGATACGGCCCCAGCGCGCGTCGGGCGAGACGTCGATCATGGGGGCGAAAGTCCAGTGCAGGCCGGCTGCCGTTGCCTCCTTGGCGGCGATTCGCGATGCCTTTTTGATGAGTTCGGGATCCCAGGTGGACGATTCAGCCAACGCTACGGGAAAGAGGGTCCTGTGCCCGCGAATAACGTCGAAAGCGAACAGCAGGGGAATGCCCAGGCGTGTCTCCTCCACGGCTATGCGCTGCAGGTCGAGCGTGTGTTCCACCGTATGCGCGTTGAACACTCCGCCAAGCTTGGCTTCGAAAATCATATCACGGTACTCTTCACTAAGCACCGGACCGGTTTCGGCAAATCCGCTGCTCAGCAGGTTGAGCTGTCCCACTTTTTCCTCCAGGGTCATAAGCGCCAGCACAGAATCCACCTTCTCGGGATTCCGCAGTTCGGTAAAACGTACCGGCGATTCGCTGCTGCGCGTGACGCGGGAATCGGAAACGGTGGCAGTGTTCCGGGTGTCGCATGATGCCAGCAGAAACAGCAGTGGCAGCATTATGGCGACGGTGAAAGTCATCCAAAAGTTATTCATGGTCATCGTTTTCGAAGGTTGGTTAGGCAGGCGCACTACTCGGGTGGATGTGCGGCCGTGCATGTTGTTATCAATTGGAAAGTTCGTCATCAAGCCACCCCCCTGTGAAGCCGGCCCGCTTGAGGCCGCGACGAATGTGCTCGTTCTCGCGCATCAGGCGCCACACCAGACCGCTGCGGTAATTCTCGATCTGGATGAGGATGGGACCCTGGTCGATGCCCAGATACTGGTCGTTGATCCAGATGTCTTCCTCCAGTCCCGCATCCACCGGAAAAGTGAAGTTGAACGAATCCAGGAAGCCGTACTCGCCGTAAATGTCGCCGCCATAGGTGCGGTACATGTAGTGGAGCGCTTCAATGGTCTCCTGCGGGGC
>SLNO01000033.1 GCA_007132975.1 Balneolales bacterium | reverse complement strand
GGGCGCAGAGAGAGCGTCAGATTATTAAGAAAATCAATTAATGAAATCAGCATCCTTCGTGAGTCACCTCTTTATCGTTCCTGCCAAATTCTTCGTTCCGTGCATATTGATGATAATTGTGTGACAATAACCGACGAAATCAGGGGGCAATGTGACAGAAGACCGTTTCTGGCGCATTTTCATTTTTCACCGGGCCTGAACCTTGACATTCAGGATACTATCATAGAAACAGATGTAGCATCCATTCAATTTGAACACAACATCGAACTGCAGACTCAGGATTGTCTAATTGCAACCGGATTCAACAAACTTGAGAGATCCGTTAAGGTCGCAGCCGTTTTCCAGGATAAGCTGATAACATTAATCCGCATAAAGAATCCTTGAAATAAACTTTTCGCAAAGTATCACGTCATTTATTTTTGATCAGGACCAACCTCTGCAAATTGGCATATATCATCCGGTTTGTTTACATGAAAAACTGTAAATTTGTCCCGTCCCCAGACTACATAACTGTTATTGATTACCCGAACTAATTGAAGGTTCTTTTTCTCACAGATAATTTCCCCCCAGAGGTCACTCCGGCGGCAACCCGCACCTACGAACATTGCAGAGAGTGGGTCAAGCTGGGTGCCGAAGTGACTGTTGTCACCTCTTTCCCCAATTTCCCCTACGGCAAAATCTATGATGGATACAAAAACCGGAGGATCCAGAAAGAAGAGGTGGATGGCATTCGGGTGGTCAGGGTTTGGACCTATCTTGCCGCCAATGAGCGTTTTCTTCGCAGGACCATCGACTACCTGAGTTATGCAGTTAGCTCTTTCTGGGGTGGTTTATTCCAGAAAGCAGACATTATCGTTGCTACTTCACCCCACTTTTTCATTACCTGGTCCGGATCGGCTCTCTCATTTTTTAAAAGGAAACCGTGGGTTTTTGAAATCAGGGACCTTTGGCCTGAGTCCATCATCAGTGTAGGTATGCTGGAGGACGGCTTTGTGTACCGCACCCTGGAAAAAATTGAGTTGCGGCTGTACAAAAGCGCCGATCATATCGTCCCCAACACCGAAGCTTTCAAAAAAAACCTGGTTGGACGCGGGGTGCCAGCTGAAAAAATATCCGTCATACCAAACGGAACCAATTTTGAGCTGTTCTTCCCGCGCAAGCCTGACAAGAAACTCATCTCTTCGCTTGGACTGGAGAACAAGTTTGTGATCGGATATGTGGGCACACTTGGCATGGCGCATGCCCTCGATTTCGTAATCAGGTCTATTGCACGGTTGAATGACAGCAGTATCCATTTTCTGTTTATCGGGGATGGCGCCGAGAAAGAAAATTGCATCAGACTCGCAAAAGAACTCGAACTTGAGAATGTCACATTCCTCGCCTCTGTGCCCAAACAGGTTATTCCCGATTATCTGGCAATTATTGATGTTTCGCTTGCACCCCTCAAAAAAACCGATACGTTCAAAACGGTGATCCCCTCCAAGATCTTCGAGGCCGGAGCCATGGGCAAGCCGATGCTGCTCGGGGTGGACGGACAGGCCCGCTCAATTGTGGAAGAGTACGGGTCCGGACTCTATTTCGAGCCGGAAAACACCGAGGATTTCATCGCCAAGGTGAAACAGCTTGCAGGTGACAAGGACCTGCTGCAGCAGCTGGGCGAAGGCGGCAAAAAACTGGCCCGGGCGTTCGATCGCAAAAAACTGGCTGCCGAAATGCTGGATGTGCTAAAAAAAGTAGCTCAGCCAACTCGCACGACGTGAGTTTCACGGGAAATCGGGAGGCGACAAGCTTACGCTGAACCTGCTGTTCGTTATAGTGACCTCACTGCCCTCGGCATAGTTGATGTCGGCATCCCTCCCCAATATAACCCGGCTGTTCTTGAAGGCGACCGGACCTGCGAAGGTTACTACCACGCCGTCGGCTATGTAAACCACCGCATCCTCAAAGTTTCTCGGCGTGTTCAGGGTGTCATTCTCAATGAAAACAAATACATTGCTTCGGCGATCCCCACACCGGTAGCGCGGATTGATGAAATCAGCGTAGGCCTGGCAGTATCTGTCCCTGGCAGGGATGCTTCTTGTCATTGATTCCGGAGCGGCATCCGGATCCAGGTAAGCCGGCGGTCCATAAGGCGGCCAGGCATACCCCCGGTGGCCATCTTGTGCCGTCTCGGAATCATTCAGATCTTCTATAGTGAAATAATCCGGCTTAACGGTGCTTAGAAGTGAGTTCATGCTGAGATATGCCCGTGGCATACCGGGTGACTCATATGCGTCGTGAGATATCGGATTGGAGTCCTCATCAAACCCGTAAACATCCATTGCAACTGTTTTCGGGTCGGTATCACGCAACCTGGCTTCATTTCCAATAAGATAGATACCCCTGCCGTCTTCATTCTGCAGGTAACTGTAGCGAGAGTGATTGCGAAGCACCACATTGCGATAACTGAACGTTGTGATATTTTCCCGTACGTGGTAATCATCATTTCTTATCCGGTCAATGTGGTTTCCTTCAATCAGATTGCCGCTGTCAGAAAGGTTTCTGAATCTCAGATCAGGGCGGTTTACATTACCTGTCAATGAGAAGGCCTCTCTGGAATAATTGTAAGCCAGCACGTTTTTATGAACCCCCAAACCCAGGGTCAGGGAGCTTCTATGATGTCTGAAGATATTGTTCTCTATCAGGTTCAGCGTGCAGTGGTGCCGCATTTCAACTCCATAGCCGAATGCGCCGCCATATCCAACTGAGTAATGGGCATCATTGAAAAAGCTCCCCTCGATGGTGCTGTGCAAGGTGCGCATCATGTACACATGACGGCTCAAGGGCTTGTAGCTGTATATATTGTGGATGTGGATGTTGTACGCCATGAACAGGGTGATGTGGCTCACATGCTGCGGACATTCGGGCACATCCGGGTACACCCGTGTATCGCACAGGAAGGGCCGGTCCTCAAACCCCTCCAGATCGTTGATAATGCCCAAATTGGATATACCGGCATTCCGCAACGGAGCCGGCGCCAGGTAGACCTGGATGTCGGTGCCGTTGTCCTGCGCCAGGTGATGGTCCCATGTCAGGCGAAAATCGTTCTCCAGCACGATACTGCTGTCCCCGACTTCACGGACTATGTTCATCTGTCCCAGATGGTCGAATAAGGTGCCTTCGGGTCCTGCAATGGTTGTAGCACGCAGCACAAGCAGATCACCCGGCGAAACCACCGCCCTTTGTGAAATGGTGATTTCATTGCGCACGGGATCAAAACTTTCTATGAGTCCCTGGCTGCGCTCTCGTTGCGGACCGAACAGGACAAACCCAGCTGAAAAATTAATATTGAGTTCATCCACCCGGTATCTTACTGTATCGGTTTTGGTGTTCATGAACTTGATCACGGTTGCCGGCCCGTCACTCAACAGGTAGTGCGTGCCGCCTGGCCCATCGCCCATCACATACACATTGTCATGCCGCCCGCCAACCAGTCTCAAATTTCCATAAACGGCACATTCCCCTTTCAGATGGACACGGTTTGTGCCGGGGGCTTCGCCGGCAGCATCAATGGCTTGCTGGATGACATCCCTGTGGTCCCGAACAAATCCCGGTCCACAATCGACGGTGAAGGTCGAATCGAAGTTTTCAGGCGTCAAAGATTTCGCCCCTGCCTGCTCCCAACCACTTTTGACCCTGTCAGGAATCACGATCTGCTGGGCATGGCTGCTGATCTGAAGGATCAGCAAGAGAGGAAGCAATGCGAGGACGGTTTTCACCGATTGCGCACCAGTCGGGGGTTGCCAGGTTCGGTTCATAGAAATAGTTGTTGCATTAACAGTGGTCTTTGCCTTCTGCAATTTACTCTAATTTGACAGCTTTCCAACGAGAGTACCAGGAATAGTAAATCAGCCCCTCTTTCCGCCCGACAGCAGGTAGAGCGCCGCCATGCGCACCGCCAGACCGTTGGTAACCTGGTTGAGGATGATCGCCCGCGGATGGTCGGCAACCTCGCTCTCAAGCTCCACCCCGCGGTTGATGGGACCGGGATGCATAATGGTGAAATTGGGGAAATCGCGCAGGTGCCGCTTCTTGATGCCGAACCGCTCGTGGTATTCTCTTGTGGATGGGAACAGCGCCCCTTCCTGGCGCTCCAGCTGGATGCGCAGCGCCATGGCCACGTCGCACCACTCCAGGCACTCTTCCAGGTTGTAGGAGACCCGCACACCCAGCTCCTCAACGAACAGCGGCATCATGGTGCGCGGTCCGCACAGCACCACTTCTGCGCCGATCCGGGTAAGCCCGATGATGTTGGACCGCACCACCCGGCTGTGTGTGATATCGCCGATGATCACCACCTTGAGTCCGGCCAGCCGGCCGAGCTTCTGCCGCATCGAGAACATGTCGAGCAGCGCCTGGGTCGGATGCTCGTGCGCTCCGTCGCCGGCATTGAGGATGGCCGCATCCACACATCGGGAGATGAAATGCGGCGCACCGGGACTCGGGTGCCGCACCACCACCATGTCGAT
>SLNO01000097.1 GCA_007132975.1 Balneolales bacterium | reverse complement strand
TATGTGCGCAATCTGACAACCGGTGAGGAGTTCATGGTCAATCCGGATACGGTCTATCCCACGGCCAGCATGGTGAAGGTGCCGATCATGGTCAAGATTTTCCAGGACATGGAGGACGGCAAACTGGGCTATCGCGAGCAGATTCCCTATGACACGGTTTATTCCTACCGTTTTTCGGAGGATATGATCAACCGGATGCCGCACGGATCGGAGGTCTCTGTGAGCCGGCTGATCTACCTTATGGTGTGCATGAGCGACAATACGTCGAGCATCTGGCTGCAGGCGAAGGCCGGCGGCGGTCTGGGCATCAATGCGTGGCTTGAGGAGAACGGGTTTGAGCAGATCCGGGTCAATTCACGGACCGAGGGCAGGGAGGAGGCGTTCCGGCGGTACGGCTGGGGACAGGCCACCCCGCGCGAGATGACGCAGATGATGGTGCGGATCTTCGAAGGGGAGCTGGTGAGCCCGCTTGCATCCGACAAGATGTACCGGGTGATGAAGGGCAACATGTGGGATACCGACGGGTTGTCGCAGATACCGCCGTATGTCAACTATGCATCGAAGGGCGGGGCGGTGCGCAGGGCGCGGTCGGAGACGGTGGTGGTGAATGCGCCGTCGGGCGATTATGCCTGGACAGTGATGACCAAGAACCAGGAGGACGAGAGCTACCGCTATGATAACGACGGGTATGTGCTAAAGCGCACGATCGGCTGGCTGCTGTGGAACTACTTTGAGCCGGACCACGACTGGGAGCCGCATCCCGATTTTCCGCGAACCTGGTAGCGATCGTTCAATATATCAAAACTCCACGCCGTGGTAGGCGCGCAGCCCCTCCATCGGGGTTTTGATGAAATTGCCCGGAGTGAGGCCCTTGCGGGCCAGCGTGGCCCGGACGACCGTCTGGTTATGATAGGCGACCGAGCCCACGAATCCGACCGGGATATCCGGACCGGTGTGGTATTTGATCACGTGCCGCTCAAGGAACTCGCCAATGCCTTCCTGCAGCATGCCGATTACGTAGGGATGGTCAGCAAACTCGGCGAACATCCGGGTGAAGGATGCGACGAACGTGTTGAAGTGGGGCTTTTTGTAGACGGCGTCCAGTATGGCTGGACGGGCCATGTCGTAGTTTTTCTCCAGCCATGAGCGAAGTTCTTCCGGCATTTCGCGGTAGAAATAGGCTTGGAGAATCTTGCGTCCGAACGACCCGGCACTGCCCTCATCCCCCAGGATGAAACCGAGCACCGGTACCTGGTCTGCGATGCCCTTGCCGTCGTACAGGCACGAATTGGATCCGGTCCCGAGGATGCAGGCTACGCCCTCTTTGTGTCCGCAGATGGCGCGCGCGGCGCCCAGCAGGTCGGAATCCACCTCCACCGGGATGTCACCGTAGACTTTTTTCAGCGCGGCGGTCATGCGACCGATCGCCTCCTCGCCAGCACAACCGGCGCCGTAGAAGTAGATGCGATCGGCGGTTGGTATGTCAGGTGTGACGTTTTCGGTGATTTCGGCGGCAATGGTGTCCACCGTGTGGTAAAACGGATTGAGTCCGGCGGAGTGGGTGGTGATGGGCGTGGTATCGGCCTGGATCAGGCACCATTCGGTTTTGGTCGATCCGCTGTCGGCGAGGAGGATTTTCATACAAAACGGTGTTTGGTTGTCCCTGGAAATAGTGTTGCAAATAGAACGTGATGCATTTGGAAATGCTTTAGGCAATAGTGCAATATACGGCACTGTGTACTGGATTTCGAGTCTATCTGTTGGATGTGCCGGCCGGTCACTTTGCGTATGGTTTGCAAGGCATGGGTGAGCCGCGTGCGTCGGATAACGTCACAAATCGCTCCTGAAGCCGCCTGAAATGGGTGGATAAAGCAGCATCCTGTTCAATTTCGGATGGAAATCTTCTCTGTAGCTGTTATATTCCAACTGATCATTGCAGCACATGGACTAATGCCACATCCATCCGGATCCTGCATGCGGCATTTTACAGGGAAACAGATCAATTGTTATGAACTGATACAGTATCATTTTGCAGAAATGATACCACTACATGTGCTATGCTCAACGTATAGCCGAAAATCCAACCGACATAATTATCCCATGCTTTTCTCACTGCTTTTCAAGCTGAAATATGTTCAGAAACCTGCCATATCCATATTGTCGATACTCCTGTTTGTGATGGTGGTAACCGGCTGCAAGGCCGCCGAACTGCCGGCCGATCCAGGCAAACTTGGAGAGCTGGAGCACCCCAAGCACGATTTCAGGGGTGCCTGGCTCACTACCGTGGTGAACCTGGACTGGCCCGTCTCCTATGACCAACCCGTCGAGGAGCAGAAGGCCGATGCCATCGCCATGCTCGACAGTCTCAAGGAGATCGGCATCAACGCCGTGCTGTTCCAGGTGCGCGGCGAATCGGATGCGTTCTATGCGTCGGCGTACGATCCGTGGTCGCATTGGCTGACCGGCGAGCAGGGCCGCGCCCCGGATCCCTTCTACGACCCGCTCTCGTTCATGGTGCGCGAGGCGCAGCAGCGTGGCATGGAACTGCACGCCTGGCTTAATCCGTACCGTGTGGAGCGGCGAAAGGGGATGTATCCGCTGGCTGGGGCAAACGTAAGCCGCCGCGAACCGGGCTGGATCCTTGAGTTCGAAAGCCGTCCGGGCGATTACTACACCATGCTCAACCCCGGAATGCCGGAAGTGCGCGACTATGTGACCAACGTGGTGGTGGACATCCTGCGCCGTTACGACGTCGACGGCATCCACTTTGACGATTATTTCTACCCCTACTCTCCGGTAACCGACGAGGATTCGCTTACGTTTCTGCAGCACAACAGCGGCATTGAGGATATCGAGGACTGGCGGCGCTTCAACGTGAACGAGCTGGTGGCCCAGGTGAACGACAGCATCCAGACCATAGCCCCGCATGTCACGTTCGGCATCAGCCCGTTTGCCATCCGCAAGAACGAAGATGCCGGCACCAATGCCTTTGAGGGATATTACCGTCTTTACGCCGACGGGCTCGCCTGGCTGGAGCAGCGCACCATAGATTACATCAATCCGCAGCTCTATTTCGAGCTGGAGCATCCCCGCGCGCCGTATGCACCGCTAATGGAATTCTGGTCGCGCGTGGCGCGCGAAAACGAGCGGCACATGTACGCCGGGCTCGCTCCCTACAGGATTTATCCACCGCACGACTGGTCGCTTGACCAGGCGCTGGACCAGTTGCGTCTGAACATTGAAAACGGGCATGTGCAGGGCAATATCTTCTTCCGCACCGAGCATCTTATCGCCAATCCCAAAGGGTACACGGATGTGCTGCGCGGCGAGCTCTACCGCTACCCTGCGCTGACACCGTCGCTGCCCTGGAAGAGCCAGGATGCGCCTCCGCCGGTTGATCGGCTTTCGGCTTCATGGAGTGATGACGGACGCGTGATCCTGGCCTGGGCCAAGCCGGACCCGTCCCGTGCCGCTTCCTACATACCCGAGCACGAGCCTTTCGCCGAAACGGCCAGGTACGCTGTCTACCGCCTGGATATTCCCTCTGCCGAGATTGCAGAAATCCGAGCAGCACGCAATGCCGGGAGCGCAGGAGTGACGCTTACCGGCCCGGCTTTATATCCCCGGAACTTGATAGACGTGACGGGACAGCGGCAGTTTGTCGACCGCTGGTCCGGTGAAAAAACGCACGCTATTTACGTAATCAGATCCGTCAGCCACAACAGTATTGAGAGTCTGCCAAAAATAATTGAAACCTGGGTGGATGAGGACGGATTCCACTACACGGTTAACTGATACATAGTACCCCACAGCTTCTAAACCTTTTTTTGTCATGCAAAAATCCATTCTATTATTTACAGTTCTGTTCGTCTTCTATGCCGTTGCGGCATGCACCCCGGATGATCCCCAAACCACCGGTCAGCACATCAGGACCGGTGCCGAGCGTCTTGTTGAGCAGGAGTTTGGCGTGGTCGACGGCATGCGTGTCGGACTCATCACCAACCATACGGCCGTTGTGGGCGACCGCCATCTGGCGGACATCCTCCACGAAGCTGAAAACGTTGAGCTGGTGGCGCTGTTCGGGCCCGAACACGGCATCCGCGGCGATGCCGACGCCGGCGCCCGCATCGACGACATGGTCGATGAGCAGACCGGAGTGCCGGTATTCAGCCTGTATGGCCAGACACGCAAGCCCACCGCTGAAATGCTCGAGGGCCTGGATGCGCTCATATTCGACATCCAGGATATTGGCCCGCGCTTCTACACCTACATAAGCACCATGGGACTGGCCATGGAAGCTGCCGCTGAGCACGAACTGCGGTTTGTGGTCCTGGACCGTATCAATCCGCTGGGCGGCGAACTGGTCGAGGGTTTTGTTTTGGAGCCCGGTTTTGAGTCTTTTGTCGGTCAGTTTCCGATCCCCGTGACGCATGGGATGACCGTCGGCGAGCTGGCACTGATGATCCGCGGCGAGGAGTTCATGGAGGATGTGGCCGGCCTGGAACTGCACGTGGTTGAGGCGC